>NZ_JBVISJ010000010.1:69698-329597 GCF_055575575.1 Streptomyces sp. NPDC034049 | reverse complement strand
AAACGCCCGGTTACATTCCGAACCCGGAAGCTAAGCCTTACAGCGCCGATGGTACTGCAGGGGGGACCCTGTGGGAGAGTAGGACGCCGCCGAACTCCTTTTAGAGCTCTGGCTCTTGGGCACGATGCCCAAGAGCCAGAGCTTTTTTGCGTTGAGGTAGGGTCAGGGGGCATCGTTGGCTCATTTCCCACAGGAGGCCCCCGGGTGGAGGTACAGGAGACCCGGGTCCAGACGGACCGGGTCCTCACCATCCCGAACATTCTCAGCATGGCGCGGCTCGTCGGCGTGCCCGTCTTCCTGTGGTTGATTCTCTGGCCCGAGTTCGGCGGTCCCAAGGTCGACGGCTGGGCGTTCCTGGTGATCGCTCTCAGCGGCGTCAGTGACTATCTGGACGGCAAGCTCGCGCGACGCTGGAACCAGATCAGCAGCCTCGGCCGGCTTCTCGATCCCGCGGCTGACAGGTTGTACATCCTGTCAACTCTGGTGGGCCTCACATGGCGCGAGATTCTGCCCTTGTGGTTGACCGCTGTACTGCTCCTGCGTGAGCTGGTTCTGCTCGTGATGGTGGGCATCCTCAGACGGCACGGCTATCCGCCGCCACAGGTGAACTTCCTCGGCAAGGCGGCCACGTTCAACTTGATGTATGCCTTCCCGTTGCTCCTGCTCAGTGACGGAAACGGATGGATCTCGTCACTCGCTGCGATTTTCGGATGGGCGTTCGCCGGATGGGGTACAACGCTCTATTGGTGGGCAGGGATCCTCTACGTGGTTCAGGTCCGCCGACTCGTCAGTGCGGACGCCATGTCCGATTGAGCCCGCCCAGGTGGCGGCCGTTAGTGGCTCGATGGCCCGCGTGGAAAAAGTGCGGGACAATCTGGACGGGTGAAGTCGGCTAGACCGTCTCTTCAAGGAGGACGCTTCCGACATGAAGGCCGTCGTGATGGCCGGAGGCGAAGGCACACGCCTTCGCCCCATGACCTCGAGCATGCCCAAACCGCTCCTGCCCGTGGCGAACCGCCCGATCATGGAGCACGTACTGCGGCTGCTCAAAAGGCATGGGCTCAACGAGACCGTCGTTACTGTCCAGTTCCTGGCGTCACTCGTCAAGAACTACTTCGGGGACGGCGAGGAGCTCGGTATGGAGCTCACCTATGCCAACGAGGAGAAGCCACTCGGTACCGCCGGGAGCGTCAAGAACGCCGAGGAGGCGCTGAAGGACGATGCCTTCCTCGTCATCTCCGGCGATGCCCTCACCGACTTCGACCTCACCGAGCTCATCAATTTCCACAAGGAAAAGGGCGCGCTGGTCACCGTCTGTCTGACACGGGTGCCGAATCCGCTGGAATTCGGTATCACGATCGTGGACGAGGAAGGCAAGGTCGAGCGCTTCCTGGAGAAGCCGACCTGGGGCCAGGTCTTCTCCGACACCGTCAACACGGGCATCTATGTGATGGAGCCCGAGGTCTTCGACTATGTCGAGGCCGACGTCCCCGTCGACTGGTCCGGCGATGTCTTCCCGCAGCTGATGAAGGAGGGCAAGCCGGTCTACGGCTATGTCGCCGAGGGCTACTGGGAGGACGTCGGTACGCACGAGAGCTATGTGAAGGCTCAGGCCGACGTGCTGGAGGGCAAGGTCGACGTCGAGATCGACGGGTTCGAGCTCTCGCCCGGCGTGTGGATCGCCGAAGGTGCCGAGGTGCACCCCGACGCCGTGCTCCGCGGCCCGCTGTACATCGGGGACTACGCCAAGGTCGAAGCCGGCGCCGAGATCCGTGAGCACACCGTCGTGGGCTCCAACGTCGTCGTGAAGAGCGGGGCCTTCCTGCACAAGGCCGTGGTCCACGACAACGTCTACATCGGACAGCACAGCAATCTGCGTGGCTGTGTAGTCGGCAAGAACACCGACATCATGCGGGCCGCGCGGATCGAGGACGGTGCGGTGATCGGCGACGAGTGTCTCGTCGGCGAGGAATCGATCATCCAGGGGAACGTGCGCGTCTACCCCTTCAAGACGATCGAGGCCGGCGCATTCGTCAACACCTCGGTGATCTGGGAGTCCCGCGGGCAGGCCCATCTGTTCGGTGCCCGGGGCGTCTCCGGCATCCTCAACGTGGAGATCACGCCAGAGCTGGCCGTGAGGCTCGCAGGAGCCTACGCGACGACCCTCAAGAAGGGCTCCACGGTCACCACCGCCCGTGACCACTCCCGAGGCGCCCGTGCGCTCAAGAGGGCCGTCATCTCGGCGCTGCAGGCCAGCGCCATCGACGTACGGGACCTGGAGAACGTACCGCTGCCGGTGGCGCGGCAGCAGACCGCGCGGGGCAGCGCCGGCGGGATCATGATCCGGACGACGCCGGGGGTTCCCGACTCCGTCGACATCATGTTCTTCGACGGACAGGGCGCCGACCTGTCGCAGGCCAGTCAGCGGAAGCTGGACCGGGTGTTCGCGCGACAGGAGTACCGGCGCGCGTTCCCGGGCGAGATCGGGGACCTGCACTTCCCGGCCAGCGTGTTCGACTCGTACACAGGCTCGCTGCTGAGGAACGTCGACACGACCGGGATCGCCGAGTCGGGGCTCAAGGTCGTCGTGGACGCGTCCAACGGCAGTGCCGGTCTGGTGCTGCCGAGCCTGCTCGGCAAGCTCGGTGTGGACTCGTTGACGATCAACCCGGGTCTCGACGAGTCGCGGCCGACGGAGACCGGCGACATGCGGCGGTCTGGGCTGGTGCGGCTGGGCGAGATCGTCGCGTCCTCGCGAGCCGCGTTCGGCGTGCGTTTCGACCCGGTCGGTGAACGGCTGTCGCTCGTCGACGAGAAGGGCCGGATCGTCGAGGACGACCGGGCCCTGCTGGTCATGCTCGACCTGGTGGCCGCCGAGCGGCGGAGCGGGCGGGTCGCCCTGCCGGTCACCACCACCAGGATCGGTGAGCAGGTCGCCGCCTACCACGGCACACAGGTCGAGTGGACGACCACGTCGCCCGACGACCTCACCCGGGTCGGCGGCGACGAGACGACGATCTTCGGCGGTGACGGGCGCGGTGGCTTCATCGTGCCGGAGTTCAGCAGCGTCTTCGACGGGACGGCGGCCTTCGTACGGCTCATCGGGCTGGTGGCGCGGACGCAGCTCACGCTCAGCCAGATCGACGCGCGGATTCCGCGGGCGCACGTCCTGAAGCGGGATCTCGCCACTCCGTGGGCCGTGAAGGGTCTGGTGATGCGCCGGGTCGTGGAGGCGGCAGGGGACCGCTTCGTGGACACCACCGACGGGGTGCGGGTCGTGGAGACCGACGGACGCTGGGTGATGGTCCTGCCGGACCCGGCCGAAGCCGTCACGCATCTGTGGGCCGAAGGGCCCGACGACGCCTCCGCGCAGTCCCTGCTCGACGAGTGGGCGGCGGTCGTGGACAGCGCCGGCCGCTGAATCGCATCGCACGCGCGCGTGCCGGACAAGTGCCCCCAACGGGGCCTGTCCGGCACGCCGGTGGGGCCATTCGGAGGTAGTGGCCGCGACGTGCGACGATGTGCGGCATGCCGCAGCAGCCCCCCGTTCGGAGCACACCCGCGCGCCCGTCGCGTCCGGACGCCTCCATGTCGCTGCTCAACAACGTCATGGACCACAGCCTCGACGACGGGTACGCCGAGGCCGCCGCCCGAAGGAAGGCCGCGGGCGCCGAGGGCATGCCGAAGACGGTGCGCGCCAAGCTGGGGCTCGCGGTCGGCCTGGTGCTCGCCGCCCTGGTGGTGACGGTCGGTGCCGCGCAGGCGCGGATCAGCGCGCCCGTGGTCGCCAAGGAGCGCGAGGAGCTCATCGACCGCATCCAGCGGGAGACCGCCGCCGCGGACGAGCTGGAGGACTCCGTGGACGAGCTCCGGGACGACGTGAGCGCCCGGCAGCGCAAGGCGCTCAAGGACGACGGCGGCAGCGACGCGAACGACCTGGTGGGCATCCTGTCCGGCGCCGTCGAGGTGCACGGCCCCGGAGTCCGTCTCGTCGTCAACGACGCCAAAAGCGCCGGTCAGGGCGGTGACGGCGACCCACGGGAGACGTCCGGGTTCTCGGACACCGGTCGGGTGCGTGACCGGGACATGCAGCGGGTCGTCAACGGGCTGTGGGAGTCCGGTGCCGAAGCCGTCTCGATCAACGGTCAGCGGCTCACCGCGCTGTCGGCGATCAGGGCCGCGGGCGACGCGATACTGGTCGACAACAAGCCGCTGGCTCCGCCGTACACGGTCCTCGCGGTGGGGGACGGGCAGCGGCTGAGCACCACGTTCCAGAACAGCCCCGACGGGCTGTATCTGCACGCCCTCCAGGAGAACTTCGGCATCCGGACGAGCATCTCCGTAGAGGACGACCTCAAGGTGCCGGCCGCGCCGAGCGTGATCGTACGAACAGCAGAACCCAGCACAGAGAAGGGCACATCGTGATCGCCGTACTGGGCCTCGTCCTCGGAGTCGTGGCCGGACTGTTGGTCCGGCCCGAGGTGCCGGCGGTGGTAGAGCCGTATCTCCCCATCGCCGTGGTGGCGGCGCTGGACGCCGTCTTCGGTGGTCTGCGCGCGATGCTGGACGGCATCTTCGACGACAAGGTCTTCGTCGTGTCGTTCCTGTCGAACGTGGTCGTGGCCGCCCTGATCGTCTTTCTCGGTGACAAGTTGGGTGTCGGTGCCCAGCTGTCCACGGGCGTCGTGGTCGTCCTCGGGATCCGCATCTTCTCCAACGCCGCGGCGATCCGCCGGCACGTGTTCCGGGCGTGAGGCCGATGAGCGACCAGGACCGGACGCCGGCCCCGAAGCCTGACCCGAAGTCGACTCCGGGTGCCGGAGGGGACGACACACCGACGACCCGACTGCGCCGGGAACTGCCCCAGGAAGTGGCTGCCACGGCCGCCGAGGAGCCCGGAGAGGCGCCTCAGGAGGAGAAGAGCAGGCTGACCGGGCGGCAGCGGCTGGCCCAGGGGCTGTGGCCGCCGCGCTTCACCCGTGCCCAACTCATCGTGGCCCTGCTGCTGTTCGGCCTCGGCTTCGGGCTGGCCATCCAGGTGGCCTCCAACAACGACGACAGCGCGCTGCGCGGAGCACGTCAGGAGGATCTCGTTCGCATCCTCGATGAACTGGATGACCGTACGCAGCGTCTGGAGGAGGAGAAGCAGGGTCTCGAGGATCAGCGCACCGAGTTGGAGAACAGCTCGGACCAGGCCGAGGAGGCACGCAAGCAGACGGTCGAGAAGGAGCGGCAACTCGGCATTCTGGCGGGCACGGTGGCGGCGCAGGGACCCGGCATCACACTGACGATCGACGACACGAAGGGGACGGTCGAGGCGGACATGTTGCTCGACGCGATCCAGGAGCTGCGCGCGGCCGGCGCCGAGGCGATCCAGGTGAACGGCGTACGGGTCGTGGCCAGCACGTATCTGACCGATTCCGACGACGGGATCAAGGTCGACGGGAACAAGATCACCCAGCCTTTTCGTTTCAAGGTCATCGGCAATCCGCAGGACCTGGAGCCCGCACTGAACATCCCCGGAGGCGTGGTGCAGACACTGGAGAAGGAGCAGGCCACCGTGACCGTGGAGCGAGCGGACAAGATCGTCGTGGACGCCTTGCGAGCGGTGAAGCGGCCTGACTACGCTCGGTCGTCCTCCCAGTGAACCGCAGGTGCATGAGGCCCGTCCGGCGAGGGCATGAGGTTGCGGGGGGTCGGCGCACCGAATGGGTGGTGCGTGGTGGAAACTGTCCGGTGGGTACGGACGTTGTGAGGTTGTCCGGCTCGGCCGGTGTGTTCAGTCAGGGTTCGTCCTGCCCCACGGGCGGGTCTGTTTCGGTCAAGGGGAATCGCCCGTGAAGTTGTTTGCGAAGTTGTTCGGCAAGAGCGCGCGAGAGGGCAGCGACAACGCGACCTCCCGCCATCGCGCGCAGCCTTCGGAAGCGGAGGGCCAGGGCGGTGAGCGCCCCATGTTCCGGGACCAGGTCGCTGGTCCGGGAGGTGACATTTCCGGAGGTCAGGGCGCGCCGTCTGTTGACCCTGCCCAGTCGGGCCGCATAGGTTTCGGGGATCCGTCAACCTCAGGTGCGGGTGGAGGGTTCGCTTCAGACCCGTATACGTCCAATGCCCCGGCGGGGCAGCCGCGGCAGGAGGATCCGTCGATGTCGGCCCTGGTGTGTACGAGGTGCGGTAACCGCAACGCGGAGAACAGCCGCTTCTGCTCGAACTGCGGCGCTCCGCTGCGGGCCGGCGCGACCCCGGAGCGTCCGTCCGAGACGACCTCCACGATCTCCATCTCCGGCCTCGAGGCGTACGACTCCGAGGTCACCGGCCAGACCCAGCTGCCGGCGCTCTCTCCGGAGGCCCAGGCCGCCGTCGACGCGCTGCCGCTCGGCTCGGCCCTCCTCGTCGTGCGTCGCGGTCCGAACGCGGGCAGCCGCTTCCTGCTGGACGGCGACCTGACCACGGCGGGCCGTCACCCGCAGAGCGACATCTTCCTCGACGACGTGACCGTGTCGCGTCGCCACGTGGAGTTCCGCCGGGGCCAGGACGGCTCGTTCACGGTCGCCGACGTCGGCAGCCTGAACGGCACGTACGTCAACCGTGAGCGGATCGACCAGGTCGCCCTGCACAACGGCGACGAGGTGCAGATCGGCAAGTACCGGCTGGTCTTCTACGCGAGCCAGCGGGGCTACTGACCCCCCCCCGGACCGGGTCCGGGGGGACCCCAGGGAAGGTCCATGCTTCGAACAACGAGCGGTGGTGCCGACCACGGCACCGCCGCCGCGGACAGTGGCCTGATGAGCATCGGTACGGTGCTGAACGCGCTGCGCGAGGAGTTCCCCGAGGTAACCATCTCCAAGATCCGTTTCCTGGAGTCGGAGGGGCTCATCGAGCCGCAGCGGACCCCTTCGGGGTATCGCAAGTTCAGTGCCGAGGACGTCGAGCGCCTGGGACACGTGCTCAGGATGCAGCGGGATCACTATCTGCCGCTCAAGGTGATCCGTGAGCATCTGGAGGCCCTGGAGCGCGGCGAGGACGTACGGCTGCCGTCCGTGGGGCGGCAGCGTGACGTCGGCGACGGAGAGCGTCTCAGCGGGCTCTTCGGGGAGCCCGAGGAGCCGACGGCGGCCCGGATCGGGCGCGGTGAGCTCATGGCCGGTGCGGGGATCGACGAGGAGCAGCTGGCGGAGTGGGAGTCGTACGGGCTGGTGGCCGCGCTGCCGGACGGCTCGTACGACGCGGAGGTACTCACTGTCGCCACGCTTGTGGTCGAACTGGGGCGGTTCGGTATCGAGCCCCGGCATCTGAGGATGATGCGGGCCGCCGCGGACCGTGAGGCGGGGCTCGTGGACCAGGTCGTGGCGCCCCTGCGGCTGCACCGTAATCCGCAGACCAGGGCGCATGCGGAGGACCGGACGAGGGAGCTGGCGGGGCTCACGGTGAAGCTGCACGCCGCGCTGGTGCAGAGCGCTCTGGGCGTACGACTGCGCTGAGGCCCGGTGTTCGCCTGTGGCGGATCGGTCGGCCGATCTGTGCCCGACTACCCAAACATCCCGAGCACGGCCTAGGGTTGCTGTGTGAACGAGCTCGATGTCGTAGGTGTCCGGGTCGAAATGCCCTCCAACCAACCGATCGTGCTCCTGCGCGAAGTGGGAGGCGACCGTTACCTCCCCATCTGGATCGGGCCGGGGGAGGCGACGGCGATCGCTTTCGCCCAGCAGGGCATGGCGCCCGCGCGGCCGCTGACCCACGACCTGTTCAAGGACGTGCTGGAGGCCGTCGGCCAGGAGCTCACGGAAGTGCGCATCACCGACCTGCGTGAGGGCGTCTTCTACGCGGAGCTGGTGTTCGCCAGTGGGGTCGAGGTGAGTGCGCGGCCTTCCGACGCCATAGCGCTGGCGCTGCGTACGGGTACGCCGATCTTCGGCAGTGACGGGGTGCTCGACGACGCGGGCATCGCGATCCCGGACGAACAGGAGGACGAGGTGGAGAAGTTCCGCGAGTTCCTCGACCAGATCTCGCCCGAGGACTTCGGTACGAACAGCCAGTGAGCCAGTGAGCCGGTGGGCGGTGGTGCGGGGCCGTGGAGTCCTGACACCGCCGGTCGCCGATGCCTGGTGGGGGACGGTTCGTGACCGCGGTGAGGATGTCCGAGCGGGGCTCCGCACGTGCCGGGGGCCGGTGCGCCGTCGGGCGGCTTCGCCGGAGGGCATTCGGCTAGCCTTTCCCCGCGGAAGGGCACGGGAAACCACTCTCAGGGTGATTATCACTCGGCGTGGCGAGTGCGGTGGTCGTTGACGCACCCCGGGTGGCTGCCTACCGTCGATGAGGCAGGTCAAGGACGGAGGTCGGCGTGAGAAGCAGCGGCGACGGTACGGCTGGGGGTGCCCCCGGACGCAGGCTGGGGGACAGTGGCCCGTACCCGCTTCACGGCAGCGCGGCCGGTCATGTCCCGCAGCGTCCCGCGGTGGTGCAGGACAGCGCGGAGGCGGCGTCCGAACCGCATGAGAACGTCGGCTACCGCGGTCCCACCGCGTGCGCCGCCGCCGGGATCACCTATCGGCAGCTGGACTACTGGGCCCGTACCGGCCTCGTGGAGCCGAGTGTGCGCTCCGCCCAGGGCTCGGGGACGCAGCGCCTCTACAGCTTCCGGGACGTCGTCGTCCTCAAGATCGTGAAACGGTTCCTCGACACGGGGGTCTCGCTGCAGAACATCCGCACCGCGGTCCAGCACCTCAGGGAGCGGGGCTTCAGCGATCTGGAGCGGATGACGCTGATGAGCGACGGGGCCACGGTCTACGAGTGCACCTCGCCCGACGAGGTCCATGCCCTGCTCCAGGGCGGCCAGGGGGTCTTCGGGATCGCCGTCGGGGTCGTTTGGCGTGACGTGGAAAGCGCTCTCTCCCAGTTGCACGGGGAGCGGGTGGACACCGGGGAGACACTGGTCGGCCCCAACCCGTCGGACGAGCTCGCGCGGCGACGGAACCGGGCGGTCTGAAGGGTCCGCGCCGCTCCGTGCCCGCCGTGGTGGACGGGCACCCGGCATTGTCAGTGGCGTAGGGCAGCATCGGAGATGTGAGAACCGCGCCCACGATCCTGCATCTCGACATGGATGCCTTCTACGCCTCGGCGGAGCAGGCGTCCAAGCCGAGTCTGCGCGGGAAAGCCGTTGTCGTGGGTGGGCTGGGGCCCCGTGGGGTGGTCGCGACCGCCTCGTACGAGGCTCGGGTGTTCGGAGTGCACTCGGCGATGCCGATGGCGCAGGCGCGGCGGCTCGCGCCGAACGCCGCGTACCTCACCCCGCGCTTCACGTTTTACCGGGCGATCAGCGACCAGGTCATGGGGCTGTTGCGGGACCTGTCCCCGCTGGTGGAGCCGTTGAGCCTGGACGAGGCGTTCGTGGACCTGGAGGCCGGGGACGCCGCGTGGGACGAGGAGTCCGCGCGGCTGGTGGGTGCGCGGTTGCGGGCGGACATCCGGGCGGTGACCGGGCTGACCGGCTCGGTCGGGCTCGCGGCCTCGAAGATGCTCGCGAAGATCGCCTCCGAGCAGGCCAAGCCGGACGGGCTGGTGCTGATCGAGCCCGGGACCGAGCGGGCACTGCTGGGGCCGATGTCGGTGCGGATCCTGCCGGGGGTGGGGCCGGCGACCGGGGACCATCTGCGGCGGGCCGGGATCACCACCGTCGAGGAGATCGCGGAGGCCGGGGAGGACGAGATCGTACGGCTGCTGGGCAAGGCGCACGGGCACGGGCTGTACGCGATGGCGCTGGCGCGGGACGACCGCGCGGTCGTGGCCGAGCGGGACACGAAATCGGTGTCGGTGGAGGACACGTACGACGTCGACATCCATGACCGGGTGCGGGTTCGGCTGGAGGTTCAGCGGCTCGCGGACCGCTGTGTGCGGAGGTTGCGGGGGGCCGGGCTGTCGGGGCGGACGATCGTGCTGAAGGTACGGCGGTACGACTTCTCGACGCTGACCCGGTCCGAGACGTTGCGGGGGCCCACGGACGACCCGGCGGTGGTGCGGGAGGCCGCGGGGCGGTTGCTGGAGACCGTGGACACGACGGGTGGAGTGCGGTTGCTGGGGGTGGGCGTAAGTGGGCTCGCCGACTACACGCAGGAGGACCTGTTCGCCCAGGCGGCCGGTGCGGTGGATCTTGTCGAGGACGAGGCCGGAGGCGCTGTGGAGGCGCCGGTGGTCGAGGAGCGTGCGGGTGGGGAGCGGCAGTGGCGGGCCGGGCACGACGTGCGGCACGCCGAGTTCGGGCACGGGTGGGTTCAGGGGAGCGGGCTCGGGCGGGTGACGGTGCGGTTCGAGACGCCGGATGACGTGGGGCCCGGGCGTGTGCGGACGTTCCGGACCGACGATCCGGAGCTGGAGGCGGCGGAGCCGTTGCCGTTGGTGCGGGGTGGGGTGACGCAGGGCTGACGCGGGTCGGTGCTGCCGGGCTGCGGGGCTGCGGGGCTGTGGCTGGGCGGCCTCGCGGCGAGGGTGAGGGGGCGGCGGGATCGGGAGAGGGGCCAGGTGGGGGAAGGGGATGTGCACAAAGAGTGTCGCGAACAGCAGGGCGGCCGACGACAGGGCCGTGCAGAAGAGGGCCGCGAACAAGGGGGCCGCGAACAAGGGGGGCTGTGGAGCAGAGGGCCGTGAATGGTGGCCTGTTGGTGAGGCAGGTGGTCTTCGGGCTCGGCCTTCAGCGGGAGCGCCGGTCCGGGGGAGGGCAGATGGGGGCTCAGGGTGTTCAAGAGAGGCTGCGAGTGGGGTCCGGTGGTGTCAGGGTTCTTCCTTGCCTGTCACGTTGCCGAAGTCGTGGTCCAGGGGTGGGGGCGGGGCCGCGTCCAGGCCGTAGTGGTGGTAGAGCTGGAGTTCCTGTTCGGGGGAGAGGTGGCGGCCCACGCCGAAGTCGGGGGCGTCCTTGATGAGGGCGCGTTCGAAGGGGACGCGGAGGGTGCCTTCGACCAGTTCGCTGGGTTCCAGGGGGACGAAGGCGTCGCGGCCGAAGAAGCCCATGCGTATCGCGGCCCACTCGGGTGTGCCGGTGGCGTCGTCGAGGTAGATCTCGTCCACGGTGCCGATCTTGCTGCCCCTGCGGTCGAACGCCTTGCGGCCGATCAGATGGCGCGGATCGATGTCGCTCTGCACGGGCCCTCCATGTGGTCGCACAACGGTGGCGAATCGTGTCTCACCACTACGAAAAGGCACATCGGGGGAGGCGGCCACTCGAAGACCTGTGCGTTGACCGCGCTGATACGCTGGCAGCGGCTGTCGACCCCGTGCGGGAGAGTCCTCCGGACACCATCCGGAGGCGCCGAAGGAGCAAATCCTCCCCGGAATCTCTCAGGCTCACGTACCGCACGGACGAGGTCACTCTGGAAAGCAGAGCGGGTGTCACGGCTTCCGCTCTCACCGACGGTGAAAACCGGTCCGAACCAGGACCGGTGAAGCTCTCAGGTTGAGATGACAGAGGGGGAGGCCGTCCGGGCACCCGTGCCGTGGTGCCCCTCGAAGGTCGTGTCAGACCAGGAGGCCTCCGTAATGACCGCCCATCGCATTCCGCTCTCCGAGCTCGAACAGGGAATCCCGTTCGAGCGGCGCCACATCGGCCCGGACGCCGAGGCCCGGGCCAAGATGCTCGCGCACGTCGGATACGGCTCGCTCGACGAGCTGACGGCCGCCGCGGTACCGGACGTGATCAAGAACGCCGAGGCGCTGGAGCTGCCGGGCGCACGCACCGAGGCCGAGGTGCTCGCCGAGCTGCGGACGCTGGCCGACCGCAACCAGGTGCTGGGGTCCATGATCGGGCTCGGGTACTACGGGACCTTCACGCCGCCCGTCATCCTGCGGAACGTCATGGAGAACCCGGCCTGGTACACCGCCTACACGCCGTATCAGCCCGAGATCTCCCAGGGGCGGCTGGAGGCGCTGCTCAATTTCCAGACGGTCGTCGCCGACCTCACCGGGCTGCCCACCTCCGGGGCCTCGCTGCTCGACGAGGGAACCGCCGCCGCCGAGGCGATGGCGCTGTCCCGGCGGATGGGGAAGAACAAGAAGGGCCTCTTCCTCGTCGACGCGGACACGCTGCCGCAGACCGTCGCCGTGATCGAGACCCGGGCCGAACCGACCGGGGTCGAGGTCGTCGTCGCGGACCTGAGCGAGGGGATCCCGGCCGACATCGCCGAGCGGGAGATCAACGGGGTGCTGCTGCAGTACCCGGGCGCCTCCGGTGTCGTACGCGATCTGAAGCCGGTCATCGAACAGGCGCACGAGCTCGGCGCGCTCGTCACCGTCGCCGCCGACCTGCTCGCTCTCACGCTGCTCGTCCCGCCCGGCGAGCTGGGTGCCGACATCGCGGTGGGGACCACCCAGCGGTTCGGTGTGCCGATGGGCTTCGGCGGACCGCACGCGGGCTACATGGCCGTGCAGGAGAAGTTCGCGCGCAGCCTGCCCGGGCGGCTCGTGGGCGTCTCCGTGGACGCGGACGGACACAAGGCGTACCGGCTCGCCCTGCAGACGCGGGAGCAGCACATCCGCCGCGAGAAGGCGACGAGCAACATCTGTACGGCTCAGGTGCTGCTCGCCGTGATGGCCGGCATGTACGCCGTGTACCACGGGCCGGAGGGGCTGCGGACCATCGCCCGGCGTACGCACAGGTACGCCACCGTGCTCGCCGCGGGGCTCGCGGCCGGTGGGATCGAGGTCGTGCACGGCGCGTACTTCGACACGCTCACCGTGCGGGTGCCGGGGCGCGCCGGTGAGGTCGTGGCGGCCGCGCGGGAACATGGCGTGAACCTGCACCTCGTGGACGCGGACCTGGTGTCGATCTCCTGCGACGAGACCACGACCCGGGCGCAGCTCGGTGCCGTGTGGACCGCGTTCGGCGTGGAGGGGGACGTCGAGGCCCTCGACGCCGAGGCCGCGGACACGCTGCCCGAGGCGCTGCTGCGGTCGGACGACTACCTGACGCACCCCGTGTTCCACGAGTACCGCTCCGAGACCGCGATGCTGCGCTACCTGCGCCGGCTCGCCGACCGGGACTACGCGCTGGACCGGGGCATGATCCCGCTGGGCTCCTGCACGATGAAGCTCAACGCGACCACCGAGATGGAGCCGGTGACCTGGCCCGAGTTCGGGCAGCTGCACCCGTTCGCGCCCGCCGGGCAGGCGCAGGGGTACCTCACGCTCATCCGTGAGCTGGAGGAGCGACTGGCGGAGGCCACCGGGTACGACAAGGTGTCGCTGCAGCCGAACGCGGGCTCGCAGGGCGAGCTGGCCGGTCTGCTGGCCGTCCGCGCGTACCACCGGGCCAACGGTGACGCGCAGCGGACCGTGTGCCTCATCCCGTCCTCCGCGCACGGCACCAACGCGGCGAGCGCCGTCATGGCCGGCATGAAGGTCGTCGTCGTGAAGACCGCCGAGGACGGCGAGATCGACGTCGAGGACCTCCGGGCGAAGATCGAGCAGTACAGCGACGAGCTGTCCGTGCTGATGATCACCTACCCGTCGACGCACGGTGTGTTCGAGGAGCACGTGGCCGACATCTGCGCGCAGGTGCACGACGCCGGTGGTCAGGTCTACGTCGACGGCGCCAACCTCAACGCGCTGGTGGGGCTCGCCAAGCCGGGGCACTTCGGCGGCGACGTCTCGCACCTGAACCTGCACAAGACGTTCTGCATCCCGCACGGCGGCGGTGGACCGGGCGTCGGGCCGGTGGCCGTGCGCGAGCACCTGGCGCCGTATCTGCCGAACCACCCGTTGCAGCCCGCGGCCGGGCCGGAGACGGGCGTGGGCCCGATCTCGGCGGCGCCGTGGGGCTCGGCGGGCATCCTGCCGATCTCGTGGGCGTACGTCCGGCTCATGGGCGGGGAGGGGCTCAAGCGGGCCACCCAGGTCGCGGTGCTCAGCGCCAACTACATCGCCAAGCGACTGGAGCCGCACTACCCGGTGCTCTACACCGGCCCGGGCGGGCTCGTGGCGCACGAGTGCATCGTGGACCTGCGGCCGCTGGCCAAGGCGACCGGGGTGAGCGTCGACGACATCGCCAAGCGGCTGATCGACTACGGCTTCCACGCGCCGACGATGTCGTTCCCGGTGGCCGGGACGCTGATGATCGAGCCGACAGAGTCGGAGGACCTCGGTGAGCTGGACCGGTTCTGCGACGCGATGATCGCGATCCGCGCGGAGATCGAGAAGGTCGCCTCGGGCGAGTGGTCGGCGGACGACAACCCGCTGCGCAACGCGCCGCACACCGCGGCCGCGCTCGGCGGGGCGTGGGAGCACGCCTACACCCGTGAGGAAGCGGTCTTCCCGGCCGGGGTCTCGCCCGCCGACAAGTACTGGCCGCCGGTGCGCCGGATCGACCAGGCCTTCGGCGACCGGAACCTGGTCTGCTCCTGCCCGCCGCTGGACGCCTACGCAGAGTAGTCGGGCGCGGACACGCGTCGGGGCCGGTTCGGAGAGTGCGCTCTCCGGCCGGCCCCTTCTTCTGTCCGGGCGGACGTCCTGTGCGGGGACGCCCACCCTGTGCGCACGTCCGTGCGGCTCAGGCGGCTGTCACCACGCTGCCGTTCGGGCGGTGCGGCGCGATGATCTGGCCGTCCGGCAGGAGCTCACCGGTGTCCTCGAAGAGCAGAACGCCGTTGCAGAGCAGGCTCCATCCCTGCTCCGGGTGGTGCGCCACGAGTCGGGCGCCTTCCCGGTCGGCGGATTCGGCAGTCGGGCACAGTGGCTGGTGCTGACACATGGTTGTGGGGATCTTTCGGTTTGTCGTGTGGTCTGAGTTGGTTGATTTGTCCGACCCGCGGCTTGAAGCCTCGTTCATGGCCGCCCCCCGTTGTGATAAATCGGTCCGGTCCCAGTGTTGCCCCACGGGCGTCAATCCGCAGGCATTTCGCAGCACGGCTTCTTCACAGGTTGATGACGCATCCCTTGCGCGAACGGTTCATCCGCGCCGCACTGTCCCTTCGGGTGGTTCGGCATGGTCGGATGGGGCTAGTCCGATGGTAGGGAAGGCGCGTGAATAGCTCGTACGAGCGTATTGCCGCCCGAAAGAGCGCGCATTTCCGAGGGTGGGAAGAGGGCAGGACAAGCGCCCCGCCACCGGGAAATCGGCGGCGGGGCGCGAGCGGTACGCGGCTGCGGGGGCGGCCCTGGTTCAGGCGGGTGATCCCAGCAGGGGTGCGGGCGTCAGCCGGGTGGTCAGCACCGGGAGGAGATCGGCGACCCGGTGCGGGCGGTGGGCGGCGATACCGGGTGGAGCAGGTGCCAGCGGCACCAGCAGGTCGTTGGGTGCCGGGTGGCCGGTGGCGCCGTCGGCCGTGGGGTCGGCGTGCAGCCAGAGCGTGAGCATGTACAGCTCGGGCACCGACAGCAGGCGTGGCTGGTAGGGCTGCTGCATGACCTCGGCCTGGCGCAGGGCGAGCTCGGTGGAGGCAATGTACGGGCCCTCGAAGAAGTGCGAGAACGCCCAGCCGTCCGGGGTCAGGCGGGTCTCGGCGGCGGCCACGGCGCGGTCGCCGCAGCGGATCAGGAACCGCCATCCGGCGAGCCGGGCGGTGCCCGTGCCCTCCGGGGTGATCCGGTCGAGCACGTGGACGGGCAGTGGCAGTTCGGGGGTGGCGGGGCCCGAGGCGTTCTTCAGGGAAGGTGTTCGCGCCTCGTGGACGGCGGTGGGGGAACCGAGTGCCATGAGGACGGTGCGCAGGGCGGGCGCGGGAGCCGGGGGGACATGCAACGGCATGGTGGGTCGCCTCTCAGTTCGACAGGCACGATGGCGCGAGGGCGGGGGCGGACGGCGCTGTCAGCTCTCAGGGATCGGAGAGACGGGTGCCCGGGGTCCGGGTGCGTGGGTGGGTCCGCCGCGTGTGGTCTGACGGCAGGACCGAGGACCGCGAGTGCCGACTCTCAGCCTCGTTTGCGGAGTTTATACGACACGTGTTCACACGAGGTTTCGTCTAGCCGTTCCGAATATGAAGAGCAAGGCGGTATCCGGTCTCCGGAGCCTGCTCATCACCCCGCTTTTCCATGGGGGTGCACCGGTGACCTCGGATTACCGGCACGTAGCGGACGGCCGGTTCTCGTCGGCGCTTTTCACGAAAGCGGAACCGGTAGAAAGCGCATGCTCTTTCTTGCCCGCTGAATGTGCCAGAAGCACGCCGAGTGAATAGTGTCAGAGGTGACCGTGTTCAGCCTAGCGTGCGCAGGTCGCGCCGGGGACGTTATCAGCGGCTCCACCGGGGCATCATCATGCGTGGACCCGAGACAGCAGTGGCCGTTCGTCGGCCTGCCCATCCAAGGAGGGACCCCTAGATGGGAGAGAAGGTCGTAGCGGGGCCGTTCGGCCTCTCCGATCGCCAGCAGTACCGCGACAAGTTGAGGCAGTGCCTGGCGGGGCTGGCGCGACTGCTGGAGGAGAAGCGGTTCGATCGCCCCAAGAACCTGATGGGTGTGGAGATCGAGCTGAACCTCGTCGACGGCGACGGGCTGCCCCGGATGATGAATGCGCAAGTGCTGGAGCGGATTGCGAGCAAAGATTTCCAAACAGAACTCGCCATGTTCAATCTGGAAGTCAACATTGCTCCACATCGGCTGGGCGGCCGGGTATTCGACCAGCTTTCCGAGGAACTGCGTACCTCCCTCGCGTACGCCGACCGCAAGGCCATCGAAGTCGGCGCGGGGATCGTGATGATCGGCATTCTGCCCACGCTGGACCGCGACGACCTGGTCTCCTCCAACCTCTCCGCGGGCGACCGCTACACCCTGCTGAACGATCAGATCGTCGCTGCCCGGGGCGAGGACTTCACCCTCGACATCGACGGGGTGGAGCGGCTCGTCTGCACCTCGAAGTCGATCGCGCCCGAAGCCGCCTGCACCTCCGTGCAGTTGCACCTCCAGGTCACCCCGGGCCGGTTCGCCGACGTGTGGAACGCCGCCCAGGCGGTCGCCGCCGCGCAGGTCGCCATCGGCGCCAACTCGCCGTTCCTGTTCGGGCACGAGCTGTGGCGCGAGTCGCGCCCGCCGCTGTTCCAGCAGTCAACCGACACCCGGCCGCCCGAGCTGCAGGCGCAGGGAGTGCGGCCGCGCACCTGGTTCGGGGAGCGGTGGATCTCCTCGGCGTTCGACCTCTTCGAGGAGAACCTGCGCTTCTTCCCGGCCCTGCTGCCCATCTGCGACGAGGAGGACCCGATGGCCGTCCTCGACGCGGGCGGCGTGCCCTCACTCGCCGAACTCACGCTGCACAACGGCACGATCTACCGCTGGAACCGGCCGGTCTACGGCATCGCCGACGGGGTTCCGCACCTGCGCGTCGAGAACCGGGTGCTGCCCGCCGGCCCGACCATCACGGACGTGATCGCCAACGCCGCGTTCTACTACGGCGTCGTACGCGCCCTCGCCGAGGAGTCGCGGCCCGTGTGGACGCGGCTGCCCTTCGAGGCGGCCGCCGCCAACTTCGACGAGGCCTGCCGGCACGGCATCGACGCGCGGCTCCAGTGGCCGCGCGGCCGTTACGGCGGGGTGGGACCGGTGGACGCGGTCAACCTCGTCCGGGACGAACTGTTGCCGCTCGCCGAGGCGGGGCTGGACGCGTGGGGGGTCGAGCCGGTCGACCGGGACTTCTACCTCGGTGTGATCGAGGAGCGCTGCCGGCGCCGGGCCAACGGGGCGTCCTGGCAGGTCGAAACGTTCCATCGGGCTCTGGCCAAGGGGCTCGGCCGGGACGCGGCGCTGGCCGCCACGACACGGCGCTACGGCGAGCTGATGCACTCCGGGGAGCCGGTCCACAGCTGGCCGGTCGGACTGCCGGAGCCGGTGCCGCTGGGCTGAGCGCCGCCTCCGCGGCGCCTCCCTCCCGTCCGGGCGGGGCGCTGTGGGGGACGCCGCCGGAATGTCACGGACCGCCGCGGGTGATGATGGACCCTCGGCGGGGCCGGACAACTGGAGGCGTGGGTGCAGGGGCAGGCGGAGTCGGCGGAGGGCGCGGTGCCGGGGGAGCGGCCGAGCCGACGGATTCTGAGGGACGAGACGCTCCTCGTGCTCGCGCTCTCGCTCGGCGCGAGCGGGGTGTCCGCGCTGATCAGCTTCATCGGATCGGTCACCGAGCCCGGCGGGCTCAAGGACCAGGCGGCCACCATGAACGCCTCGGCGGCGCCCGGCCGCCCCTGGCTCGACCTCGCATGGCAGCTCTTCGGGATCACGACCGCCCTGGTGCCCGTCGCGCTGGTCGCGCACTTCCTGCTGCGTGAGGGCGCCGGGCTGCGGACTCTGGGCTTCGACCGGACGAAGCCGTGGCCCGACCTCGGCCGGGGCGCGGCCGTCGCCGCGGTGATCGGCAGCACCGGGATCGCCTTCTACCTCGCCGCGCGCGGCCTCGGTTTCAACCTCACCGTGGTGCCGGAGGCGCTGCCCGAGGTGTGGTGGAAGTACCCCGTGCTGATGCTCTCCGCGATCCAGAACGCGGTCCTCGAAGAGGTCATCGTGGTCGGGTACCTGCTGCGCCGGCTCCAGCAGCTGGGCTGGTCGCCGGGGAGCGCGCTGGCCGCCAGTTCGGTGCTGCGCGGCTCGTACCACCTCTACCAGGGCATCGGCGGCTTCGTCGGGAACATGGTGATGGGTGTGGTGTTCGTGTACCTGTACCGGCGGTGGGGGCGAGTGGGCCCGCTGGTGGTGGCCCACTCGCTGCTCGACATCGGGGCGTTCGTGGGGTACGCGCTGCTGGCGGGGAAGGTGGACTGGCTGCCCACGCCGTGACCGGTGGCCGTGGGTCAGGCGAGGAGTTCGCCGTCGATGACCGTGACCGCGCGGCCGGAGAGCAGGGTGCGCTCGCCGCGGAGTCCCGTGCGGACGTGGCCGGAGCGGGCGGAGGCCTGGAGGCCGGTGAGGTCCGGGCGGCCCAGACGCTCCGACCAGAAGGGGGCGAGGGCGGTGTGGGCGCTGCCCGTGACCGGGTCCTCGTCGATGCCGATGTTCGGGAAGAAGCAGCGTGAGACGTAGTCGTGGCCGACGGCGGGGTCCTCGGCGCGGGCGGTGGCGATGATGCCGCGCTCGGAGTAGCGGCCCAGGGACCGGAGGTCGGGGGCCAGACCGAGGACCGTCTTCTCGTCGGCCAGTTCGAGCAGCAGGTCGCCCACCTGGGGGCCGGTGTCGAAGGCGCCGACCGGCTCGGCGCCCAGGGCCTCGGCGACGCCGTCCGGGACGGGGACCGGGGTCAGGGGCGCGGTCGGGAAGTCGAGTGTGAGGGAACCGTCCGGCTGCGGTGTGGCCACGAGGACCCCGCTGCGGGTGGCGAACCGAACCGGACCCTCGTGCGTGCCGGTGCTGTTCAGGACGTGTGCCGTGGCCAGGGTGGCGTGGCCGCACATCGCCACCTCGGCGACCGGCGTGAACCAGCGCAACGCCCAGTCGGCCTCGCCGCCCGCCGGGAGGGGGTGGGCGAACGCGGTCTCGGCGTGGTTGACCTCCTTGGCCACGTTCCGGAGCCAGTCGTCGTCCGGGAAGGCGTCGAGGAGGAGGACTCCGGCGGGGTTGCCGGAGAACGGGCGGTCGGTGAAGGCGTCGACGATACGAATGCGCATGGGACGACGCTAGGCGGTCCGTGGAGCCACGGGCCAAGGCCAATTCCGGGACGGTGGACCGGTTTTCATGGGCCACCTCGTCCGCGGACAAGCGCTAGTGGACGGAGAAGCCGCCGTCGACGAAGAGGGTCTGACCGGTGATGTAGCCGGCCGAGCGGCCGGCGAGGAACACCGCGGCTCCGGCGAAGTCGTCGGGCAGGCCGTTGCGGCCGGTCAGGGTGCGGGCGGCGAGGGAGGCCACCTGGGCCGGGTCGGACGACAGCCGGGTGTTGAGCGGGGTCGGGACGAAACCGGGGACCAGGGTGTTGCAGGTGACGCCGTGGGGCGACCACTCCTCGGCCTGCGAGCGGGCCAGCGACTCCAGGGCGCCTTTGGAGACGCCGTACGCGCCGCTGCGGACGAAGGCCCGGTGTGCCTGCTGCGAGGTGATGTGGATGATGCGTCCGTAGCCCCTCTCGGCCATGCCGGGCCCGAAGCGCTGGCCCAACAGGAAGGGCGCGTCCAGGTTCACGGCCATGGTGGTGTCCCACACGTCCTCGCCGAGGTCGCTCAGTGGGGGACGCAGGTTGACGCCGGCGCTGTTGACGAGGATGTCGGGTTCGCCGAACGCCTCGACGGCCTGCTCCGCCACCGCGCGCACGCCGGCTCGGGTAACCAGGTCGCCGCTCACCCAGGCCGCCCGGCAGCCGTCCGCCGTCAGTCCGTCGACCGTGGCCGCCAGTTCCGCCTCCTTGCGCGCGACGATCACCACGCTCGCCCCGGCCCGTGCGAGAGCCGTGGCGATGGCCTTGCCGATGCCGGAGCTGCCGCCCGTCACCACGGCGACGCGGCCGTCGAGCGAGAACAGTTCGGTGAGGTAGCTGTCGGAGATCATTTCCGCACTTTAGGGGGCGCCGCCGGGGGGTCGGTGTGCGGGGTGGCGGGGTGGGACGGCGAGTGGACTTGTGGTTCGGGGGTTGTCGGGCGACAGGTTCCGATATATCGTTGAAGCATCGCGACAGATCAACGATGGAATGGAGTGATGGTGATGCGTTCCCATGGACAGGACTTCGGATTCGAGCGTGGACATGGACGGCGCGGTGGGGAGCACCCCCGCGGCCGAGGTGACGCCGACGCGCTGCGCGCCGCCTTCGGGCCGTTCGGGCCGGGCCATGGTGGGCCCGGACCGTTCGGACCCTTCGGGGGAGGCCCCTGGGGTGGGCGCGGCCGAGGCGGACCCAGGGGAAGGGCGCGGCGGGGCGATGTGCGTGCCTCGATCCTGGCCCTCCTCAAGGACAGGCCCATGCACGGCTACGAGATGATCCAGGAGATCGCCGAGCGCAGCGGCGGGGCGTGGAAGCCCAGCCCCGGCTCGGTGTACCCCACCCTCCAGCTGTTGGAGGACGAGGGGCTGATCGCCAGCGCGACCGAGGGCGGCAAGAAGCTGTTCTCGCTCACCGAGGCCGGTCGCAGCGCGGCCGACGAGGGGCCCGAGGCCCCTTGGGAAGAGGCCTCGCGCGGGGTCGACTGGGAGGCGCTGAGCGAGATCCGGCAGGCCGGCTTCGGTCTGATGGAGGCGTTCGGCCAGGTCTGGAAGACCGGTGACAAGGACCAGCGCGACAAGGCGCTGACGGTGATCAACGAAGCCCGCAAGAAGCTGTACCTGATCCTCGCCGACGAGGACTGAGGGACGGCAGCGGACTGAAGTGCGGGAGCGCCCCCGGAGGATTCCGAGGGGCGCTTTCGCGTGTCCGGGCGGGCGAGTGCGGAGAAGCGAGTGGCGAGGTGGTGAAAGCGGTGAGGGTGGTGAAGGCGGTGAAGAAGGTGGCGAGGGTGGGCGCCCGTCAGGCCACGAGTGCGCCCAGCTTGCGCAGCGACTCGGCGAGCGCGGCCGTGGCGGAGTCCCTGAGCTTGCCCGCCATCAGGGAGACGGCGGCGCCGGTGAACCGGCCGTCGACACGGACGGTCGTGGCGTCGCCGTCGGGGGTGAGGGTGTAGCGGGTGGTGAGGTCCACGGCCATCGGGCCCTTGCCCCGGATGGCCAGGGTGCGGGCGGGCTCCAGCTCCGCGATGGTCCACTCGACCTCCGCCGGGAAGCCCATCAGCCTCAGGTTCTCCTGGAAGGTGCCGCCCACTTCGAGGGTCTGCGGGCCACCCTCGGGGAAGCCGGTGTGGGTCGTGTTCCACTCGCCGTACGCCGGCCAGTCGACGAGCCGGGCCCAGACCTGCTCGGCGGGCGCCTCGATGCGTGCCTCCGCGCTGACGTCGGCCATGCGACCACCCCTTCGTCTCGGACGCTGGTGTCGCGGAACGTAGCCCCGGGCCCCGGAACATTCAATACTGATGAACCGTCAGGAATCGGAGGAGGGTCCGGGGCGGTCCGGGCGCCGGGTCACCTGGCGGATCAGCGCCGCGTCGAACAGGTCGCACGCGCGGGGCAGTCGGCTTTCGTCGTGGCAGTGCCAGGCCTCCCAGAACAGGTCGGCGGGCAGGGCGCTCTCGGGGGCGTACACCCGGTACACGTACTGCCTGCCGTCGATCGCCGGCAGGGTCACCAGCCAGCACCCGCTCTCCATGGGGTGGGGGACGAGCGCCGGTGCCGTGCGGTTGCGCATGGGACGTGGGGGACAGAGGCGCGCGCCCCTGGGGCGTGCGGGCCGGATCTCATCCGTAGGGAGGAGAGGCGGGTCCTCCCTACGCAACCTGTGTGGGACACGAAGATGCTTCCTTTCGCGGATGACCCGGAGGCGGTGGGACTGATGGGGTGGGGGACGTGCGACACCCCATTCCCCGGCAGTCGGCCGCAGCCCCTGGTCCGGACAACGTGGAGATCGACGGCGTACTCACGGACGAGCTGGCCTCGGTGGTCGCCGCCGCGCGCAGACGGGCCCTCCGGGACGGGGACCGTCATATCGACACCGCGCATCTGCTGCACGCGCTCCTGGAGTCCGACCCCGACGTCCGCGCCGTCTTCGACGGGCCGCAGGTCGCCCGACTGCTCGGCTATCTGGTGCAGCGCAGCATCGGCTACGGACTGCGCTGGCAGATAGGCGTCGAGGATGCCGGAGTCGTCCCGGGGGTGCCGGGCACGCCCGGCTGGTCGCCGGTGGCGGCCCGCGCGATGAGCCAGGCGTACGACCGTGCCCTGCGGCGGGGTGAGCGGTCGGCCCACGGTGTCGATCTGCTCGCAGCGCTGGTCGGGGCCACCGGATCGCGGGCCGTCGAGGTGCTCGGCACGGTGGGTGTCGACGTCGGAGCCGTGGCGCGGCAGGTCGCGCGGACGGGCGAGGGCGCCTGATTCCTTGATGCCGCGTGCCGGGGGTCCGACCTTCAGCCGGGCCCCTTTGCCGTGCCCTGGAGCCGGGCCGGGCCCCTCGGTCCGGCCCGGTCGCCATGCCGCCCTGAGATGCCGCCCTGCCATGCCGCCTTGCCATGCCCACCTGCGGTCCAGCCGGTGAGACAGGTGTCAACGGGGGTGACGCTCCTGTCATCTGCTGTCATCATGTGCCGGTGCATACGTCTCAGGGCAGTCACGGACAACGCGGTCGGGGTGTCGGGCTGGTGCTCGCGCTCGGGTCGGCGCTCGCGTTCGGCGGATCGGGTACGGCGGCCAAGCCGCTCATCGAGGCGGGGCTCGACCCGCTCCACGTGGTGTGGCTGCGTGTCGTGGGCGCCGCCCTGGTGATGCTGCCGCTGGCCGTGCGGCACCGGGATCTGGTGCGGCGGCGGCCCCTGCTGCTCGTGGCTTTCGGGCTCTTCGCGGTGGCCGGTGTGCAGGCCTTCTACTTCGCGTCGATCTCCCGTATCCCCGTCGGAGTCGCCCTCCTCGTCGAGTACCTCGGGCCCGCCATCGTCCTCGGATGGGTGCGGTTCGTGCAGCGGCGGACGGTGACGCGCGCCGCCGCGGTCGGGGTCGTTCTCGCGGTCGGCGGCCTCGCCTGTGTCGTCGAGATCTGGTCGGGCCTGAGCTTCGATCCGCTGGGACTGCTGCTCGCGCTCGGGGCCGCCTGCTGTCAGGCCGGGTACTTCGTGCTCTCCGACCAGGGGAGCGAGGCGGGGACCGAGGCGCCGGACCCGCTCGGTGTCATCGCCTACGGACTGCTGGTGGGCGCTGTGGCGCTCACGGTGGTGACCCGGCCGTGGGGGATGGAGTGGGAGGTGCTCGGCGGTGTCGCGTGGATGAACGGGACGGCCGTACCGGCGTGGCTGCTGCTCGGATGGGTGGTGCTGATCGCCACGGTCCTCGCCTACGGGACCGGGGTGATGGCCGTGCGGTGGCTGTCTCCGCAGGTGGCGGGGGTCCTGGGGTGCCTGGAGGCGGTGGTGGCGACCGCGCTCGCGTGGGTGCTGCTGGGGGAGCACCAGGGGGCGCCGCAGATCGTCGGCGGGCTGGTGGTGCTGGCCGGGGCGTTCGTCGCGCAACGGTCCGCGCGGGGCGGGAAGCCGCGGCGTGAGGGGACGCCGCGGAAGGCGGCGTCCGGCAGGGAAGGGGTGGAGGCCGAGCTGCCGGTGGGGCGGGGGTGACGGAGCGTCGGGGCTCGGGGGTGCGGGACCGGCGCGGCGGGCGGGGGTGGTCGCGCGGCTGCGGGTCGAGTGGGGTTGATCGCGCGGTTCCCCGCGCCCCTGAGGGGCGCGGGGTGTCGTCGGCTAGAGGGTCTTGAGGTAGTCGGGGAGTACCGTGCCGGGGGCCAGGTCGGGGTCCGGGATCGGGGTTTCGTAGCCCTTGCGGAGGGGGACGACGCCGGCCCAGTGAGGGAGCGTGAGGTCCTCGGGCTCGTCGTTGACGCCGCCGGTGCGGGTCTTGGCCGAGACCTCCTCCAGGGCGAGGCGGATCACGGCCGTGGCCGCGAACTCCTTGCCGTTGGCGGGCCGGCAGTCCCGCGAGCGGCCCGGTACGGCCTGGTCGACCAGGGCGTCCAGGGCGATCCGCCGTTCCTCCGGGTCGCTCACCTGGTGCGCGGTGCCGTGCACCACCACCGAGCGGTAGTTGATCGAGTGGTGGAAGCCGGAGCGGGCCAGGATGAGCGCGTCCACATGGGTGACCGTCAGGCACACCCGGAGGCCCGGCTCGGCCTGGCCCGTCATCCGGAGTGGGCGCGAACCCGTCGAACCGTGCACATAGAGCGTCTCGCCGACCCGGGCGTACAGCGTCGGCAGCACCACCGGGGCGCCGTCGCGGACGAAGCCGAGATGGCAGACGTACCCCTCGTCGAGTATCGAGTGCACCAGTTCCCTGTCGTACGAGGCCTTGTGGGCGGCCCGGGTGGGGACGGTGCGCTCGGTGGGGGTGTAGGCGGCGGGCGGCGGTGTCGTCGGTACGGGTGTCGTCGGCCGGGTCCCCGTCATTGCGCTCTCCATTGCACTAGTGCATAATCTGCTTTGTGCTAGGAGAATACATGATCACTGGGCGGCGCGCAGCCGAGATCGCGGCGAGCGTCGAGCAGGCGGTGGGTTCGGGCGAGCTGAAACCCGGTCAACTGCTGCCGCCCATGCGGGAGTTGGCGGAGCGGCTCGGGGTGAATCCGAACACCGTCGCGGCCGCCTACCGCACGCTGCGCGAGCGCGGGGTCATCGAGACCGCCGGACGCAGGGGGAGTCGCGTGCGGTCCCGGCCCGCGACGACGGGGCGGGAGTACATCCGGGTCGAGGTGCCCGAGGGGGTGCGGGACCTCGCCGACGGCAATCCCGACCCCGCGCTGCTGCCGCGTCTGGCGGAGGTGTTCGGGGCCGCCGCCGAGCAGGGCGACCGCGAACCGGTCCTCTACGGAGCGGGTGCCGTGGAACCCGAGTTGGCGCGGATCGCGCGGGCCGACCTGGACGCCGACGGCGTGCCGGACGGGCCGGTCGCCGTCACCTCGGGGTCGCTCGACGCCATCGAGCGGGTCCTGGCCGTCCATCTCAAGCCGGGGGACGCCGTCGCCGTCGAGGACCCGGGGTGGGGGAGCGTGCTCGACCTGGTCCCGGCGCTCGGGCTGCGGGTCGTCCCGGTCGGTGTCGACGACGAGGGGCCGCTCCCCGACGACGTACGCACGGCGCTGGAGGGCGGGGCGCGGGCCCTGATCGTCACCGACCGGGCGCAGAACCCGACCGGCGCGGCCCTGAGCGCCGCACGCGCGCGAGCCCTGCGGTCGGTGCTGCGGGAGCATCCGGAGACCCTGCTCATCGAGGACGACCACGGCTACCGGATCGTCGACCAGCCCCTGCATCCGCTCGCCGGGGGCACGCGCAGCTGGGCCTTCGTGCGGTCGGTCGCCAAGGCGTACGGCCCCGACCTGCGGCTGGCGGTGCTGACCGGCGACGCGGCCACCGTCGACCGGGTGGTGGGCCGGCAGCGGCTGGGGCCGGGGTGGGTGAGCCGGCTGGTGCAGCGGGCCGTCGTCCGGCTGTGGTCCGGCGGCGCGGTGGACGCCGTGCGCGTGGCGACGGCGTACGGGCGGCGGCGTGACGCGCTGATCGGCGCCCTCGCGCGGCGTGGGGTCGAGGCGCACGGGGTCAGCGGGATGAACGTGTGGATCCGGGTGCCGGACGAGACCGGCGTGGTCGCCCGGCTGCTGCACGCCGGCTGGGCCGTCGCGCCCGGCGCGCGCTTCCGGATGAGCGCCCCGCAGGGGATCCGGATCACCGTCTCCACCCTCACCGAGGAGGACATCGGGAGGGTGGCGGACGCGGTGGCCTCCGCGATCGGGCCGGGGGTGAAGGCGGGAGCGGGGGCGGGGTACGTGTGACTCGGCGCCCCGTCCCGTCAGGTGCGCGGCCTTGCCTGGGTCAGGGCCGCGCCGGCCAGGACGATCACCGCGCCGACCGGGGTCGACCAGGTCAGGGACTCGCCGAGGAGTGCGACGCCGGCGGTCGTGGCGATGACCGGAATGAAGTAGGTGACCATCTGGGCCGTCGTCGGGCCGACCTCGGAGACGAGGCCGTACTGGACGAGCATCGCGACCCCGGTGCCGAGCGTGCCCAGCGCGACGACCGCCAGCAGGGGCAGCACCGGGAAGCTGGTCGGCAGGATCGTGAACAGCGGTGTCACGACGGCCAGTTGGGCGGTGGCGAGCAGCAGTTGGGCCCCGGTGAGGGAGAGGTGCGACGCGGTGGTGCCGGCCAGGGTGCGGCGGACGTGGATCCACCCGACGGGATAGCTGAGGGAGGCCAGCAGGGCCATCGCCGTGCCGGTGGCGTCCAGACCGTGGAAGCCCTGCCAGGCGCCGAGCACGGTGAGGACGCCGAGGAAGCCGAGACCGAGGCCGGCGACCCGCACCCGGGTGGGGCGGTCCTCGGAGAGCGCGACCAGGGAGAGGGCCATGCCCCACAGGGGTGAGGTCGCGTTGCAGATGCCGGCCAGTGTGGACGGGACGGTCAGCTCCGCGTAGGCGAACAGCGAGAACGGCAGGGCGTTCAGGAAGAAGGCGGCCACGGTCAGGTGTGCCCAGGTGCGGGCGCCCCGGGGGAGCCGCTCCCGCCTGACCGCCATCGCCGCCGCCAGGACCAGCGTGCCGAACAGCAGCCGCCCGAAGGTGACCTGGAAGGGCGCGTACGCCTGTGTGCCCACCTTGATCAGCAGGAAGCTGAAGCCCCAGACGAGGGAGAGGAAGGCGAAGCGCAGTCGCCAGTCGACGGCTGCGCGCGAGCGGTCGGGGGCGCGACCGGGGGCTCGGGTGGGCGTGGCGGTGGTCATGCGCACCACGATGACGTTCGTCGATCTCGTAGCACAAGCGAGAATTGGTGAGCCGATTCTCGTAGCATTGCTTACATGTTGAACCTGGAGCGCCTGCGTACCCTGGACGCCCTCGCCCGGCACGGCTCGGTCAGCGGAGCGGCCGAGGGGCTGCATGTCACCACCTCGGCCGTCTCGCAGCAGATGGCCAAGCTGGAACGGGAGGTGGGGCAGCGGCTCCTCGCCAGGAACGGGCGGGGTGTGCGGCTCACCGACGCGGGGCGGCTGCTCGCCGAGCACGCCGCGCGCATCCTGTCGCAGGTCGAGCTGGCGCAGTCGGCGCTGGAGGCGCAGCGGGGGCAGGTGGTCGGCGAACTCCGGCTGGCCGCGTTCCCGACGGCCGTCCGGGGGCTGTTTCCCGCCGTCTTCCGGGCGCTGCGCGAGGACCATCCCGCGCTGCGCGTGCGGTCGCGGGAACTGGAACCCGAACTCGCCGTTAACGCGGTGATCCGGGGCGATGTCGACCTGGCCGTCGTCCTCGACTGGTACAACAAGCCACTGCCCGTCCCCGAGGGGCTGGCCAGGGCCGCGATCCTCGACGACCCGGTGGAGGTGGCCCTGCACGAGGACCATCCGCTCGTCGGCCGGGACGAGATCGATCTGCGGGAACTGGCCCAGGAGCCGTGGGTCGCCTGGCCCGAGGGCGAGTTCTGCCACGAATGGCTGCTCTACACGCTGCGGGCCAACGGCATCGAGCCCCACATCGCCCACCGCGCCGGTGAACACCACACCCAACTCGCCCTGGTCGCCGCAGGGTTGGGCGTCTGCATCGCGCCCCGGCTCGGTCGTGACCCGATGCCCGCCGGGGTGCGGACCGTGCCGGTGCGCCATCGGGTGCACCGCAGCGTCTACGCGGTGTGGCGCTCGGACGCCGACCGGCGGCCCTCCATCAGGGCGGCGGTGGAGGCGCTGCGGGTGGCGGGGGCGCGTGCGGGGGCGACCGACGGGCCGAGTGAGAACGTGAGCGCGCGTTTGGGTGGCGGGCCGTGAGCTGAGCTACGGGCCGGGTGCGCGGTGGTGCCGGCTCACGGTGGGGACTCGCCGCGCCGGGCGGATCGCCTCACAGCGAGCCCATTTTGCGGAAGTCCCAGGACGCGACGGCGTCCGGTGTCAGGCGCAGCCAGGCGTGCCTGCCGTCGTGGGGCATCTCGTCGATGCCGAAGTTCTTGCGGGCGAACAGCCGCTCCACCTCGACGAGTTCGGGCACCGGCTCGCCCGTGCGCGGTGCCTCGCCGACGAACTCGACGGTGCCGGACAGTTCGACGCCGCGCAGTTCGCCGTACTCCTCGCCCGCGTCGACCACGACCGCCACGCGCGGATCGCGGCGCAGTGCGGACCAGCGTTTGCTGCGGGTGATCGAATAGAGCCAGAGCGAGGTGCCGTCCCAGACGAACCACAGCGGGCTGACGTGCGGGGCGCCGTCGGGTGCGACGGTCGCCACCCGGCAGGTCCGCTGGGTACTCAGGAACTCGTCCCGTTCGGCGGGTTCCATCATGATCTTCCGGCCCCGGCGCTGGGTGGCGGTCATGGATCCCTCTCCTCTGACGTGGCGTCAGAAGAGCATCGGTCGTCTTCCGTCCATGTGCAAGGGGCGTTACGCTCCACCGCCCGATCGCCGGCGACAGGGGGAACACCGTGCCCGCGTACGCGAGTGAGCCGAAGCGGCGGCGGGAGCTGGACGGGCTCCTCGATCCCGCCACGACCGTCCTGCTCACCGTCGAATGCCAGCAGGGCGTCGTCGGGCCGGACGGGGCCCTGCCCGAACTCGCCCGGGAGGCCCGGTCGTCGGGGGCGCTCGACCGTGTCGCCCGGCTGGTCGTGGCGGCCCACGGGTGCGGCGTGCAGGTCCTGCACGCCGTCGCCGAGCGACGGCCCGACGGCCGGGGAGCCAACCGCAACGCCCGGCTGTTCCGCGTGGCCGAACGGCTGCCCGTACGGCAGTTGACGGGGACGGCGGCCGTACGGGTCGCGCCGCCCATCGAGGTCGCCGAGGAGGACCTGATCGTCCGGCGGCTGCACGGGCTGTCCCCGTTGGCCGGCACGGACGTGGACGCGCTGCTGCGGAACCTGGGCTGCCGCACCCTGGTCGTCGCCGGTGTCTCGGCCAACGTGGCCGTGCCGAACGCGGTGTTCGACGCGGTCAATCTCGGCTACACGGTGGTCGTGCCCGGTGACGCCATCGCGGGGGTGCCTGCCGACTACACCCCCGCGATGATCCGCCACACCCTCGCGCTGGTCGCCACGGTCGCGACCACGGACGAGGTGGTGGCCCGCTTCGCACGGTCCGAGAGCCGGCCCGCCGACGTCTAGGGGGTGTCAGGACTTTCGAAACACCCCCGAGCGGACGCTAGGCGAGCGTGATCGAGTCGCCGGACACGGTGACCTCCTTGGCGGGCAGCGGCTTCGTCGCCGGCCCGCTCTTCACGCTGCCGTCCGCGATCGAGAAGTTGCTGTTGTGGCAGGGGCAGTTGATCACGCCGTCGGCGATCGACTTCACCGCGCAGCCCTGGTGGGTGCACACGGACGAGAACGCCTTGAAGGTGCCCGCCTCGGGCTGGGTGACGACGACGCCCTCGCTCTCGAAGATCTTGCCGCCGCCCTCGGGGATGTCCGAGGTCTTGGCGATCGCCTTGCCGCCCGCGCCGCCGTCGCCGCCCGTGCTGCCGCCGGTCGTGTCACCGCCGGTGCTGCCACCGGTGCTGCCACCGGACGTGTCACCGGCCCCGGCGCCGGACGACGTGGAGGTCGACGCGCCGTCGTCCGATCCGCACGCGGTCAGCGCGACGGCGAGGCCCGCCACGCCGGCGGCCGCCATGACGGTGCGACGGCCCGGGATCGAAGCGGGTTTGGTCGTTTCGCTGGTCATGCTGACGGTTCCTTCCGAGATGGCTTCGCACTTTCGCCCATGGATACGGCGAACCTGTCCTTGAACGTTCAGGCAGGTGCACATCTTGGCCTGTTCGGGATCACGACAGTGTCAAAACCAGCTGTCCGAAAGCTGTCGGTCGGCGATCGGCGATCGGCGACCGACAGCGGAAGGGCGGCGCCGTGCGGCTCAGACCGTGACCTCTGCCGCCGCGTCCGTCGGGGTCGCCTCGGCCGTCGGGGTCGGCTGGGTCGTGCGACGCCGGCGGACCGGCATGCCCACGGTCGGGTGGGCCACCGCCCAGGCCGCCCCCTTGCAGATGATTTCCTTGTAGACGGCGGCGATGCGGCCGGTGAGGGCCTTGGGCAGGGCCTGGTCGTCCGCGGTCACGAACTGGATCAGGCCCTCCTTGCGGCCGAGCGAGATGCACTGCTGGACGTAGCGGATCTCGATCTTCGGGAGCTTTCCGCCGGTCAGCCGGGCCGCGATGGCGTCGGCGGCCTGCCACGCGGTGGGCACCCCGGAGGCGCACGACATCCGCAGCGGCTTGTCGCCGGGGCCCGCCACGAGGGCCGCGTCACCGACGGCGTACACCTCGGGGTGCGAGACCGAGCGCATGGTCTCGTCGACCACGATCTGGCCGGTGCCGGAGACCTCCAGGGTGCTCGCCTCGGCGATCGGGTGGACGGCGAAGCCGGTGGCCCACACGGTGACCGCGGCCGGGACGGGCGTGCCGTCGGTCAGGACGCGGTCGGCCTCGACGGCCGTGACGGCGGTGTGCTCGTGCACGGTGATGCCGAGCCCCGCGCAGACCTTCCGCAGATGGGCCCGGCCCTTGTCGGAGAGCCAGTCGCCGAAGCCGCCGCGGGCCACGAGGGCGACGTCCAGGTCCGGGCGGGTCTCGGCGATCTCGGTCGCGGCCTCCAGGCCGGTGAGTCCGCCGCCGACGATCACCACGGGCTGCCCCGCGTCCAGCCGGGCCAGCCGCTCGCGCAGCCGGAGCGCTCCGGGGCGGCTGGAGATCTCGTGGGCGTGCTCGGCGGTGCCGGGGACGCCCTGGGGGTTCCAGCCGCTGCCGAGGGCGTAGACGAGGGTGTCGTACGCCAGTTCCTGCTGCCCGGCGCCGTGGGCGTCGGTCACGGTGACGGTCCTGCGGTCGGCGTCGACACCGGCGACCTCGGCGAGCCTCACCTCGACGCCGGTGCCCGCGAACATCTTGTCGAAGGGGCGGGACCTGAGCTCCTGACCGACCGCCAGCTGGTGCATCCGGACGCGCTCGACGAAGTCGGATTCGGCGTTGACGAGGGTGATGGCGACGTCTGCGCGGTGCAGCCGCTTGGCGAGACGGCCGGCGACGCTGGCTCCGGTGTAGCCGGCTCCGAGGACGACGATGCGGTGCTGCATTTTCTGCTCCTGTCTGCGCGGGTCCGAGGCTTGCCTTGCTCGGTCTCGCACCTTGAACCGGGTAGCCCGCGATTTCCTGACAGGAATGGAATGTGAAGCAGGTCACACCTTCGGTGGAAGGTGTGACCCGGATCGTCGAAGGGCCGGACAGGGCCCGCGGAAAGCCTGCGGAGGTGCTGGTCAGAAGGCGTGGAACAGGGGTTCGCCGTGCTCGGTCGCCGCCCACACCTCGGTCGCGCGCTCCAGCTTGTCGGGGTTGACCTGGCTGCGGAACGCGACGATGCCGTCCGCGCCGATCTCCAGGCAGATGATTCCGACGACCCGGCCGTCGACGACCGCCAGGACCGCGGGGCCGCCGTTGGCCGTCGAGATGTGGATCTCCGGTGAGCCGCCGACCAGGGACCGTTTGGCCGGGGCGGGCTTGAACAGGCCCCGCATGAACTTCGCGACCGCGAGAGCGCCCTCGAACGCCCTGGCGCGGGCCGGGACCTTCCCGCCGCCGTCGCCGACCGCGATGGCGTCCGAGGTGAGCAGCTTGACCAGCGGCTCGGTCTTTCCGCTGGTGGCCGCCGCGAGGAACTCCTCGACGATCCGCCGGGCCGCCGCCTCGTCGATCTCCGTACGCGCCTTGCCCGCCGCCACGTGCTTCTTCGCGCGGTGGAAGATCTGCTGGCTGGAGGCCTCGCTGATGTCGAGGATGTCGGCGATCTCCCGGTGCGGGTAGTCGAAGGCCTCCTTCAGCACATACACCGCCCGCTCGCTCGGCGTGAGGCGCTCCAGCAGGGTGAGGACCGCGTACGAGACGGATTCGCGCTGTTCGGCGGTGTCGGCCGGGCCGAGCATCGGGTCGCCCTCGAGCAGCGGCTCGGGCAGCCACTGGCCCACGTAGGTCTCCCGGCGGGCGCGGGCCGAGGTGAGCTGGTTGAGGCACAGGTTGGTGAGCACCTTCGTCAGCCAGGCCTCGGGCACCTCGATCCGGTCGACGTCGGCCGCCTGCCAGCGCAGGAAGGTCTCCTGCACGGCGTCCTCCGCCTCGCCCGCCGAGCCGAGGAGGCGATACGCGATCGCCTCCAGACGGGGCCTCGTCGCCTCGAACCGGTCCACGTCGTGCATCGTCAGCGCCATGTCCCGGATCCTAGTGCGCGGAGGAGGCCCGTGATCACCCTTGGTTACTATGTTCCCTTCATGCCGGAGGCGGGCAGCTCGGTTTCGAGCGTGGATCGCGAGGTCGAAGAGATGGGTGGCCCGGGAACGTGCTGAAAGAGGTCGCCGCGACCCGCTACATCACCCCGCTGCGGGAGGGCGGATCGCTGCCCGGTCTCGTCGAGGGCGACGACGGCGGGACGTACGTCCTGAAGTTCACCGGCGCGGGCCAGGGGCGCAAGACCCTGGTCGCGGAGGTGGTCTGCGGTGAGTTGGCGCGGCGGCTCGGGCTGCGCGTGCCCGGTCTCGTGGCCCTCGGCCTGGACCCCGTCCTCGGCCTCGGTGAACCCGACGAGCAGGTCCAGGAGCTGATCAAGTCCAGCGGCGGCACCAACCTGGGCATGGACTTCCTGACCCGGGCGATCGGCTTCGACCCGCTGGCCTTCGAGGTCGGCTCCGAGGAGGCCGGGCGGATCGTCTGGTTCGACGCGCTGATCAACAACGTCGACCGCTCCTGGCGCAACCCCAACCTGCTGATGTGGCACGGTGAGTTGTGGCTCGTCGACCACGGCGCCACCATGATCTGGCACCACCACTGGCCCGGCGCCCGCGCCTCGGCGGCCAAGCCGTACGACGCCGCCGACCACGCCCTCGCCCGCTTCGGCCCCGACGTCGCGGCGGCCGCCGCCGAGCTCGCGCCCCTGGTCACCGAGGACCTGCTCGCCGAGGTGACCGCCGAGATCCCGGACGTCTGGCTGACGGACGAGCCCGGCTTCGAGACGCCGGACGCGCTGCGGCGGGCGTACGCGGAACCCCTGCTCGCCCGTGCCGCCGGCATCCACGAACGTATCGAGGGGATCAAGTGAGCGACCGCTTCCTGGGGACCGGCGCGACGGGACAGGACGTCTACGAGTACGCGCTGCTGCGGATCGTGCCCCGTGTCGAGCGCGGCGAGTGCTTCAACGCGGGCGTCCTCGTCTACAGCCGCTCCCGGGCCCTGGTGGCGGCCCGCACCCACCTCGACGAGACCAAGCTGCTCGCCCTCGACCCCGGGGCGGACGTGGCGGGCGTACGCGCCGCGCTGCGCGCCGTGGAGGGGGTGTGCGCCGGGGGAGAGGCCGCCGGGCAGGCCGCCCACGACGACGCCGGACGGCGGTTCCGGTGGCTCGTCGCGCCCCGGTCCACGGTCGTCCAGGCGGGACCCGTGCACACTGGGCTCACCGCGGATCCGGCGGCGGAGGCCGAGCGGCTGCTCGCCCTGCTGGTGAAGTGACCCGCCGACGTAAGGCGACCCACCGACGTAAGGCATCACACCTGGTGGAACGTTGACACCGGGTGCCAGGACTTCTAGCGTCACGTGTGCTGAAGGTACTAAGCGGTCGCTCACCAACTGGGGGCGCCGCAGGAGCCGCATCCCAAGGGCGAGGAGAACCAGCAATGTCCACCACTGAGCAGCGTGTCGCCGTGGTCACGGGTGGCGCGCGCGGCATCGGCGCCGCGACCGCCGTACGACTGGCCGCCGAGGGGCGGGCCGTCGCGGTGATCGACCTCGACGAGGCCGCCTGCAAGGACACCGTGGAGAAGATCACCGCCGCGGGCGGCAGGGCGCTCGCGGTCGGCTGCGACGTCTCCGACGAGGCCCAGGTCGAGGCCGCCGTCACCCGGATCGCCGAGGAGCTGGGGGCCCCGACGATCCTGGTGAACAACGCGGGTGTGCTCCGCGACAACCTGCTGTTCAAGATGAGCGCGTCCGACTGGGACACGGTCATGAACGTGCACCTGCGCGGCGCCTTCCTGATGGCCAAGGCGGTGCAGAAGTACATGGTCGAGGCCAAGTTCGGCCGGATCGTGAACCTCTCCTCGTCGTCCGCGCTCGGCAACCGGGGCCAGGTCAACTACTCCGCCGCCAAGGCCGGTCTGCAGGGCTTCACCAAGACCCTGGCCATCGAGCTGGGCAAGTTCGGCGTCACCGCCAACGCGGTCGCCCCCGGCTTCATCGTCACCGACATGACCGCCGCCACCGCCGCCCGCGTCGGCATGGGCTTCGAGGACTTCCAGGCCGCCGCGGCCACCCAGATCCCCGTGCAGCGCGTGGGCCGCCCGGAGGACATCGCCGGAGCCATCGCCTACTTCACGGGCGAGGACGCCGGATTCGTCTCCGGCCAGGTGCTGTACGTCGCCGGCGGACCGCTCAACTAAGGGATCCAGAACATGACTTCGGTGGAACTCCCCGAGCTTTCGGGCAAGGTCGCGCTCATCACCGGCGCCAGCCGCGGCATCGGCTACGGCATCGCCGAGGCCCTCGTCGCACGCGGCGACCGGGTCTGCATCACCGGCCGCAACGAGGACGCGCTCAAGGAGGCCGTCGAGCAGCTCGGCGCCGACCGCGTCATCGGCGTCGCCGGCAAGGCCCACGACGAGGCCCATCAGACCCTCGCCGTCGAGCGCACGATGGAGGCCTTCGGCCGCGTCGACTTCCTGGTCAACAACGCGGGTACGAACCCGGTGTTCGGCCCGATCGCCGATCTCGACCTGGACGTGGCCCGCAAGGTGTTCGAGACCAATGTCGTCTCCGCGCTCGGCTTCGCCCAGAAGACCTGGCACGCCTGGCAGAAGGACAACGGCGGCGCCATCGTCAACATCGCCTCCGTCGCCGGTGTCTCCGCGTCGCCGTTCATCGGCGCGTACGGCATCAGCAAGGCCGCCATGATCAACCTGACCGTCCAGCTGGCGCACGAGTACGCGCCCAAGGTGCGGGTCAACTCGATCGCGCCCGCCGTGGTGAAGACCAAGTTCGCCCAGGCCCTCTACGAGGGCCGGGAGGCCGAGGCGGCCGCGTCCTACCCGCTTGGGCGGCTCGGTGTGCCCTCCGACATCGGAGGCGCCGCCGCCTTCCTCACCTCCGAGCAGTCCGACTGGATCACCGGACAGACTCTCGTGGTCGACGGCGGCATCTTCCTCAACGCCGGGGTGGGCTGACAGAGTACGGACGGGCGCCGGTCCCGATTCACCGAACATCTCCGACGCCCGTCCGCACCCCTCACGGGGCCTCGACAAAGCCGTCACACGCGGACTGACCAAGGGCTCCACCGGCCGGGCGGGACCGGCTCCGGGGCCTGCGGTATCGTTCGGCCACTCTTGGTACGGCATTTCGAGGAGCATGCACGTGTTCAACCGGAACCGATACTTGCCGCCACTCGCGGTGATCGCGTCCATATCCGTGGTGACCGGGTGCGGTGTGTTCTCCTCGGACGCCTCCGACGAGGCGGAGCCCATCATCGTGGGGACCACCAGTACGCCGAGCACCCTGGACCCGGCCGCCGCCTGGGACAGCTCCTGGGAGCTGATGCGCAACGTCTTCCAGCCCCTTCTCGGCTACTCGCCCGGCGGGTCCGAGCCCGAGCCCGACGCCGCCGAGAGCTGCGAGTTCACGGACAGCTCCAGCACGGTCTACAGCTGCACCCTGCGCGAGGGCCTGAAGTTCTCCAACGGGCACGCGCTGGACGCCAGGGCCGTCAAGTACTCGTTCGACCGCATCAAGAAGATCAACGTCAACGGCGGCCCCGCCGGTCTGCTGACCACCCTCTCCCGGGTGCAGACGAAGGGCGACCGCGAGGTCGTCTTCCACCTCAGCCAGCCCGACGCGACCTTCCCCCTGGTGCTCACCACACCCGCGATGTCGATCGTGGACCCCGAGGAGTACCCCGCGGACAAGCTCCGCGAGGGCACGGACATCGTCGGCTCCGGGCCCTACAACCTCGCCTCCTACGAGGACGGCAAGACGGCCGAGCTGGTCCGCAACGACAACTACAAGGGCATCGCGGAGATCAAGAACTCCGGCGTCACCATCCAGTACTTCCAGCAGTCGGACGCGATGGTCAAGGCGCTCAAGGACAAGGACATCTCGGTGATCTACCGGGGTCTCGGCGCCTCGGACATCGTGGACATCCAGGCCAACCACGACCAGGAGGGGCTCCAGATCGTGGAGAACCCCACCACCGAGATCAGCTACCTGGTGTTCAACCCCAAGGACCCCTGGACGAAGAACCCCGCGGTCCGCAAGGCGGTCGCCCAGGTCCTCGACCGGCCGGCGCTCGCGCACAACATCTACAAGGACACCGTCGAGCCGCTCTACTCCATGATCCCCAGGGGTCTGGTGGGCCACACGACGGGCTTCTTCGACGACTACGGCAACCCCAGCGCGACCAAGGCGAAGTCCATCCTGGCCGAGGCGGGCATCACCGAAACGGTTCCTCTCGAGCTCTGGTACACCACCGACCGCTACGGCTCCCAGACCAAGCCGGCCTTCGAGGAGCTCAAGCGGCAGCTGGAGGCGTCCGGACTCTTCAAGGTCACGCTGAAGAGCCGCCCCTGGAAGACCTACTCCGAGGGCTACCAGAACGGCGAGTACCCGGTCTTCGGACGTGGCTGGAACCCCGACTTCAACGACGCCGACAACTTCATCGCCCCCTTCGTGGGCGAGCAGAACGCGCTCGGCACCCCGTACAAGTCCCCCGAGATCACGGACAAGCTGCTCCCGGAGTCGCGCGCCGAGAGCGACCGCGGGGCCGTCTCCGAGGAGTTCGAGGAGGCCCAGCAGATCATGGTGGACGACGCCCGCCTGATCCCGCTGTGGCAGGGCAAGGCGTACACGGCCGCCAACGAGGAGATCGCCGGCCTGGAGAACGTCATCGACCCCGCGACGATGATGACCATGTGGCAGCTGTCCTGGAAGACCAGCTGGTAGGTCCGCAGATTCCGGGTGCCGGGTCACGATGTCGGTGGGCGCCTGTAGGTTCTGTGCTCTGACGGCGGCCGCGCCTCGCGCGGCTGCCCATGGCCGCGCCTTCCGCGGCCGTGAAGTGAGCGCACACCGGAGGAAGTTGACGTGACCGACATCGCCATGCTGCCCGAGTCCTGGCGCGGGGTCCTGGGGGACGAGCTGCAGCAGCCCTACTTCAAGGAACTCACCGAGTTCGTCGAGGAGGAGCGCGCCAAGGGTCCCGTCTACCCTCCCCGTGAGCAGGTCTTCGCCGCGCTCGACGCCACGCCGTACGAGAGCGTGAAGGTGCTGGTCCTCGGCCAGGACCCCTACCACGGCGAGGGCCAGGGCCACGGGCTGTGCTTCTCCGTGCGGCCCGGCGTGAAGACCCCGCCCTCGCTGCGGAACATCTACAAGGAGATGCAGGCCGAGCTCGGCACCCCGATCCCGGACAACGGCTATCTGATGCCGTGGGCCCAGCAGGGCGTGCTGCTGCTCAACGCGGTCCTCACCGTCCGTGCCGGCGAGGCCAACTCGCACAAGGGCAAGGGCTGGGAGAAGTTCACCGACGCGGTGATCCGCGCGGTGGCCGACCGGCCCGACCCGGCGGTCTTCGTGCTGTGGGGCAACTACGCGCAGAAGAAGCTCCCGCTGATCGACGAAAAGCGCCACGTGGTGGTGAAGGGCGCGCACCCCTCGCCGCTGTCGGCGAAGAAGTTCTTCGGCTCCCAGCCGTTCACGCAGATCAACGAGGCCGTCGCCCGGCAGGGCCACGAGCCGATCGACTGGACGATCCCCGACCTGGGCTGACGGCCCGCTGCCTCCGTCGTACGGAGCCGCCTGACCCGGATTGCCGGTGCCTGCCGTTAGCGTCGGGGGTTACAGACGGGTCAGGGGGCCGACGAGTGCGGAGGACGCGGTGGTGGAGCGACAGGAGCGGACGGCGCCGGACGCCGTGCTGACCCGGATCGGGCAGGCGGTCATGCTGCACCACGGGGGTGACCGCGAGGAGGCCCGCGACCGACTGCTGCGGCTGTGGGCGGAGATCGGGGAGGACGGCGCCCCGCTCCACCGCTGCACCCTGGCGCACTACATGGCCGACACCCAGGACGACCCGGACACCGAACTGGCCTGGGACCTCAGGGCGCTGTCGGCGGCCGACGAACTCCGCGACGGCCGTCCGGCGGAGGACCGGGACGAGCTGGCGGTGCGGGCCTTCTACCCCTCGCTCCACCTCAACCTCGCCGCCGACTACGCCAGGCTGGGCCGCCACGATGCGGCCCGCAGCCATCTGCGGCTGGCCCGGGGAGCGCTGGCCACGCTGACGGACGACGGCCACGGCGACGGCGTCCGCACCGCCCTGGCCCGCCTGGAGGCCCGGCTCGACGAGACGGGCCCCACCGGGGACGGGAGACCGGGGCCGCCGCGGCAGCGGCCCTAGGGGGGTGTTTCGAAAGTCCCGCACAGCACCCACGGCGCCCGGCACGCTCCCCCACTCTCGGCTTCGCTCGAGCGGGAGGGGCCCCCACCGCCGCACCGGCCGAAAGCCCAAGTACGTCCAGTACGAGGGCTTTCGTCCGGCACGCCGAGAGCACGCACCGGACGCCGCGGGCACCGCACAGGACTCTCGAAACACCCCCTGGGGAGACACGGCGAGGTGGGGGCGGCCCGCGCGGGGTGGCCGCCTGGGGTCAACGGCCGTAGACGTCCTTGCAGATGGCCGCCTGGGGGGTGTCCCTGCCCCAGCCGCCGTAGCGGTGGCCGAGTGCGCAGACGTCGGAGTTCTTCGGTGGGGGCGTCGGGACGGTCCTCGGGAGGGGCGGGATCTCGACGTGCGGGCGGCGGGACCCGGGAGGGGGGCCCGGCCGCTCGCGCGGTGCCGTGCGCGCGTCGCGGGGCGGCGGGGGCGCGGCGGGCGTGGGGGCGGCGCCGGCGGCGGGCGGTGGAGCGGACGTCGCGCGCTTCGGCTCCGGCGGCGCGCTCGGGGTGGGTTCCCGGGGCGGGCCGACCCGTTCCAGGGCCTCGCGGGCCGGGGCCTCCATGATCTGGGTCTCGGTGGTGCCCTCCGGGCGGGGCTCGGTCGGCCGGGACGGGACGGGCGACGTCGGCGGCGGGGGCGGGTGGTGCGCGGTCACGCAGCCGGTGAGAGCCGAGACGGCCACGGTGACCAGGAGCGTTGCGGTGGTGGTCGGTCGATGCACGCGCGCAACTCTGCTGTGTCCGTGCGGCTTTGGGGAGAGGGCGGGCGCATGATGCCCCACACGGGTGACGCCCGCGGCCCCCCGACGACGCCCCGCGCCCCGCTCAGTACCCGGTGGCCCCGTCGATCCGCTCCCGGAGCAGGTCCGCGTGACCGTTGTGGCGCGCGTACTCCTCGATCATGTGGGTGTAGAGCCACCGCAGGCTCGGCGGCTCGCCCGACCGCCGGTGCATGGCCTTGGCGACGTCGTCCAGGGCGAAGCCCCCGGCGTTGCGGCGGGCGATCGCGATCTCCGCCTGCCAGGTGCCGTACGCCTCCTCCCAGGTGTCGGCCTCGGTCGGATGGAACTCCCCGTCCGGGTCCGCCTCGCTGAAGTAGATCGGCCCCTGGTCGTCGTCCACGAGCACCTTGCGGAACCAGATGCGCTCGACCTCCGCCATGTGCCGTACGAGACCGAGGAGGGAGAGCTGCGAGGGCGGCACCGAGGCGGTCCGCAACTGCGCGTCGTCCAGGCCCTCGCACTTGAGCGCGAGCGTCTCCCGGTGGTAGTCGAGCCAGCCTTCCAGCATGGTCCGTTCGTCGGCGGTGACGGAGGGTTCGGTGCGTAGGTCGGTCATGCCGACCATCCTCGCAGCCCCCGTATGCTGCCGACGAGGCATTTCGACGGCACACCGTGGACGGGAGACCCCTGTGAAGGTCGGCTGCATCGGACTCGGCGACATCGCGCGGAAGGCGTATCTGCCGGTGCTCGGCACCCGAGCGGGCCTCGAACTCCATCTGCAGACGCGGACGCCCGCCACCCTCACCGGCGTCGCCGACAGCCTCCACCTCCCGCCGGACCGGCGGCACACCGACCTCGACGCGCTGCTGGCCCAGGAACTCGACGCGGCCTTCGTGCACGCGCCCACCACGGCCCACCCCGAGATCGTGGCCCGTCTGCTGGAGGCGGGTGTGCCGACGTACGTCGACAAGCCCCTCGCGTACGAACTCGCCGACTCGGAACGGCTCGTACGGCTCGCGGAGGAGCGCGGCGTCGGGCTCGCCGTGGGGTTCAACCGGCGCTACGCGCCCGGGTACGCGCAGTGCGCCGACCATCCGCGCGAGCTGATCCTCATGCAGAAGAACCGCATCGGCCTGCCCGAGGTGCCGCGCACGCTGGTCCTGGACGACTTCATCCATGTCGTGGACACCCTGCGGTTCCTCGTGCCGGGCGAGATCGAGGACGTGACCGTACGGGCCCGGACCGAGGACGGACTGCTGCACCACGTCGTGCTCCAGCTCTCCGGCGCCGGATTCACCGCACTCGGTGTCATGAACCGGCTCAGCGGCTCGGCGGAGGAGATCCTGGAGGTCTCCGGCCAGGACACCAAGCGGCAGGTCGTGAACCTCTCCGAGGTCATCGACCACAAGGGACAGCCGTCGATCAGGCGGCGCGGCGACTGGGTGCCGGTGGCCCGGCAGCGCGGCATCGAGCAGGCCGTCCTCGCCTTCCTCGACGCGGTGCGCGCGGGCAATGTGCTCAGCGCGCGGGACGCGCTGGCGACCCATGAACTGTGCGAGCGGGTGGTCCGGGCGGTGGAGGACCGGTCCGCCGCCTGAGCCGTACGGCCCGTACGCCCTCGAAGGCGCCCCAGGCGAGCAGGGTCAGCAGCGCCGCGTCCACCGGCCAGTCCCCGAAGCGGACGTACGGCGTCGTGCCGCTCGCCAGCGGAACGTCGTACACGGCCGTCGTGCTTTCGTCCGTGCCGAGCCGGGAGCCGACGCGCTCGCCGTCCGGGCCATGGACCGCCGAGACGCCGGTGAGCGTCGCGTGGGCCATCGGACGGCCGGTCTCGGCGGCCCGCAGCGCCGCCAGCGAGGCGTGCTGCTCGGGGGCCCAGCTCTGCTGGAACGTCGAGGTCGCCGACTGCGCGAGCAGCAGCTCGGCGCCGTCCCGGGCGAGATGGCGGCTCATGTCGGGGAACGCGGACTCGAAGCAGACCATGGGGCCGATCCGCAGCCCCTTCCCGGCGTCGAACACCACCTGCTCGGTGCCGCGCCTGCGGTCCTCGCCGGCCGCCTCGCCGACGGAGGTGGCCCAGCCGAGCAGCGAGCGCATCGGGATGTACTCCCCGAAGGGGACCAGGCGCATCTTGTCGTAGCGGTCGCCGGTCGGGCCGTCGGGCCCCACGAGCACGGAACTCTTGTAGATGCCGGGCCGGTCGGAGCGGCGGGCGTCCACGTTCACCAGGATGTTCGTGTCCGTCTCGCGGGCCAGGGCGGCGATGCGGTCGGCGACGTCGGGGCGGTCGGCGAGGTCGTGGTCGACGCTGCTCTCACCCCACACGATCAGGTCGAGGTCCTGTCCGGCGAGCCGCCGGGTGAGCGCCTCCTCACGGTCGAAGCGGTTGTCGGGGCCGTCGGTCACCCCGGGCTGCACGACGGCGATCCGCGCCTCGCCCCGGACGTCGGGGCGCGGCGACCACAGCCACACCGCCGAGGTCGCGGTGGCCGTCGCGACGAGACCGGCCAGCGCCGGCGCCCGCGACCGGCGTACGGCGACCAGCACGGTGACCGCGACGTCGACAGCCACCACCAGGAAGCTGATCAGCCAGACCCCGCCGACCGAGGCCAGCCGCAGCGCGGGCTCCACCTGCCACTGGCTGGACCCCAGCAGACCCCACGGCCCGCCCAGGCCCTGCCAGGATCGGACGAGTTCGATGGCCAGCCAGCCCGACGGCACGACCACCAGCGCGGCGGCGACGCGGCCCCGCGACGGCGTCCCGGCCAGGAAGCGGCGCACCAGCCAGGCCCAGGGCGCCCACAGCGCACCCAGCAGGCCGGCGATGACGAAGGTGAACACATGGAGGTTCGGCAGCAGCCAGTGGTGCATGGCCAGCATGAACGCGCATCCGCCGAGCCAGCCGTCGTACATCGCCCGGCGGCCGGTCGGGGCCGTGCGGATCATGAGCATCCACGGCACCAGCGCCCCGTACGCCAGCCACCACAGGCCCGGTGCCGGGAACGCGAGCACGGGCAGGGCCCCGGCCCCGACGAGGGCCGCTCGCCGCCGCCACGGGGAGGCCGACCGGTCCGTTGTCCGCCGCCATGGGGAGGTCACCCAGTCCGCCGTCCGCATCCAGCGCCTCCCTCCCCACCGGTCAGTCCTTCCAGTGTGCGCGCGGGGGACGATCTCCGACAGAGGGCCTGGGCCTGGGCGGGGGCGGGGGCGGAGGCGCCGGGGTCGGGTGGCGCGGTCAGGCCGGGGAGGGGTGCTGGGCCTGGGTGAGGCCCTCAGGGGCGCGGCGCCATTTCTCCTGGACCACGACCTCGCTCAGGCGCCAGCCGTCCGGAGTGCGGACGAGAGCGAAGGCGTAGCGGCCGCCGCAGACGAAGTCGGGCGCGGTGGAGCCCCCGTCCTGGCCGGCGAAGCGCATCGGGTTGATGTAGTCCGCCTGGACCCGGGCGGTGTCGCCGGTGTCCTGCTCCAGGAGTTCGAAGCGCACCCGCCGGTTGACGATGAGGTGCTGGCGCATGGGGAACAGCTCCATGCTCCGCGCCAGCCACCCGGCGACCTGCGCGGCGTCGCCCTCGATGCCGCCGGCCGAGCGGTAGTCCGCGCGGCCGCGCGGTACGAAAAGGCCCCGGTACGCCGCCCAGTCCCCGTCGTCCACGGCCACCGCGTACTCGGTGATCAGGCCGTCGACGGCGAGCCGGTCCATCACGGTCGCTAGCTCCACACGCTGCGTCATCGGCTCAGTCTTGGGGCAGCACACGCGCCACGCCAAGGGGCGTGCGGGCGGATGGGGGATATGTCCGGGACGGGCGGGGGTGGCCGGCGTCGGCTCGGCACTCGCTGTCGGTCCGACGCCCGGCGGCGCGTCGAGCGTGGATATTCGGTGGCTCGGAGGCAGTGTCGTGATCGAACCTGGTGCCCGTGAGTGAAAGTGAACGTCCCCCGGCGACCGAGCCCAGGTTCCGCGTCCGTGCCCGCCACACCGCCGACACGGTCACCGTCTACCAGGCGTACCGCCCGGAGATCGGCGGCCCGGCCGCGCGGCACGGTCGTTTCCCGGCCGCGTGGAAGCGGGACCGGATGACCTGGATCAAGCCGTCCTTCCTCTGGATGATGTACCGCTGCGGCTGGGGTCTGAAGGAAGGTCAGGAGACCGTTCTGGCCGTGGAGATCGGGCGTGCGGGCTTCGAGTGGGCGCTGCGCAACTCCTGCCTCTCGCACTACGTCCCCGAGCTGCACGAGAGCCGGGCCGCCTGGCAGCGGGAGGTGCGCCGCTCGCCCGCCCGTGTCCAGTGGGACCCCGAGCGCGACCTGCGGCTCGACCCGCTGCCGTACCGCTCGCTCCAACTGGGCCTGTCGGGCGAGGCGGCGGCACGGTACGCCGACGAGTGGATCGTCGGCATCGAGGACGTGACGCCGCTCGCCAGGGAGATCCACGGCCTCGTACGGGTCCGTGACCTGGACGCGGCCGCCGCGCTGCTTCCGGCGGAACGGCCGTATCCGGTCGCGGATGACGTCCTGGCCCATCTGCGGTGCTGAGCCCGGAGCGAGGCGCGCGTCGCTACGCGGGTGTGCGGTGTACTCAGTGGGGGCGGGGGCCGAGCAGTGCGCAGACCGCGTTCTCCTCGACGGTGCGGAGCTTCTCCAGGAGACCGGGGTTCAGGGTCCTGTTCACCTGGGTGGTGAGCGAGAAGGTGAGGGATCTGCGGCCGTCGGGGGTCGCGGCGATCAGCTGGGTGTACCCGGGGAAGTTCCCGGTGTGGCCGAGAACCACTCCGCAGCGCGTGTCGTAGCGGAAGATGGCCAGCCCCGTCCTGTTGCGGCCGGGGCCCGCCGGTTCGGACGCCCCCTCGATCCAGCGGCGCTGCTCGCGCAGGACCGCTCTCGACGTCAGCTCTCCGGCGGCGTAGCCCCGGATGAACCGTGTCATGTCACGCGGGGTGGAGACGATCCCGCCCGAGGCCCACACCCCGGACGCGCTGAGCGCCTCGCTGACGTCCTCCGGCGGCGCGGGCGGCTCGACGGCGTACCCGTGCATGTACGGCTCCGGCATCTCGTACCCGAGGGGAAGGCTGGTGTCGGTCAGCCCGAGGGGGCGGTGGACGATCCGGCGGAGGAGGTCCTCGTACGGCCTGTGGGTCGCGGCCTCGGCCATCAGGGCCACGGCGATGTTGTCGGAGTTGGAGTACTGGTAGCGGGAGCCCGGGGCGAAGCGCAGCGGTTCGTCCGCGACGAAGTCCAGCAGCCGGCGGGGGTCGAAGGTGCGGCGCGGGTCGGCCAGGAGCAGGTCCAGGAACTGCTGGTCCTCGCTGTAGTCGGGCAGTCCGCTGGTGTGGTTCAGCAACTGCCTGAGGGTGACCGCGCCCCAGGCGTCCGGCAGCCGGGGGAGGGTGTCGCCGAGGGTGCTGTCGAGGGCGAGTTCGCCCTGCTGCACGAGGCGGAGCGCGACGGCGCCGCTGAACGCCTTCGCCGTGCTGGCGATGCGCATGTGGTCGGTGGGCTCGATCGGGCGTCCCGACTCCAGGTCGGCGACACCGGCCCGCAGGACGCGTGATCTGCCGTCCCGTTGCAGTGCGACGATCACACCTGGCGGGCCTCCGGGGGTGTCCACCAACTCTTCGAGCTGCCGTTGCAGTGCGCGCTCGCCCCGGCCGTCGCCACCCCCGTCGGCGGCTGCGCCCGCTGTCGGGGCGAGGAGCAGACCGCCGAGGCAGGAGGCGCCGAGCAGGGCGACGAGGGAGGCGCGCAGACGGGGACGCGAACGGAGGCGGGGGCGGCGACCAGGACGGAGGCGGCGCGTACCTCCGTCGGGCTGAGCAACGGTGTGCGGGCGGGAAGCGGGCGTGCGTGGCATGGGGGTCCCGTGAGGCTCGGCGGGCAGGGGTCCCCTCAGCATCGGGCGGGACCACGACCCCCCGCGCGCGAGCTTGCGCTATCCGGCGCAGCGGCCGCGCGAGCCGTTCTCCGCGGCGCGGGCGGCGGACCCGGGCCCGGTCAGCGGGCCGCGAACTGCGCGCCGGTCCGCTGGACGACGTCCGGCCGCACCGGGAGCCCCTCCACGGTCAGCTGCTCCCCGTAGATGTCGGTGATCCGGAGCGCGCCACCGCACCCGCCGCCCTGCTCGGAGAGGAAGTAGTTGTACTCGGTGCGCGGCAGCGGGGTCCAGGCGCCGCCGGCGCGGACCTCGAGCCGGGCCACCGGGTTCCGGTGTCCGAGCACCTGGATGCCGCACCAGTACTGGCTGGACCCGGTCTTGTACCGGATCGAGAGGGTGTCGGAGGTGGCGGGGCTCAGCAGGCTCCAGGTGATCGGTATCTCGCCCCGCGAGGGCGCGGCGAGCTTGGCGAACGCCTCGGCGCTGAGGTCGAGCTGGCCGGGCCGGCAGGGGGACGGGCACTCGTTGGTGACGCGTACCGTGACGGCGGCGCCGCCCGCGCGGACGCGCACGTACGCCCCGCAGGCCTTGGACACCTCGTAGTCGGTGGTGTTCATCGCCGCCGTCATGACGTCGTCGCTCGCGCCGAACGAGCAGGCGCCGCCCTCGCCGGTGCCCGCGTCGTAGAAGGTGGCGACCCCCTGGTAGTCGACCCCGGGGCGGATCCGCCCCGCCAGCTGTCCCGAGGCGGATCCGGAGCGTCCGGTGGCGGCGCTCGCGGGCCGGGTGGGCTCGGGGCTCGGGGTCGCCGACGGGGTGCTCTTCGACGCCGACGGGGACGGGGACTTCGAGGGGGTGGGGGAGGGCTTCTTCTTCCGCTCCGGTGCGTCGGAGGGCGGCGCGGACGTCCGGGTGGTGGCGGCGACGGGGGTCGCCCCGGCCTTTCCGGCGGCCTCGGTGTCGGTGTCGCGGCCGGGGCCGAAGGCGATCACGAGCGATGCGGCGAGCCCGGCGGCCGCCACGGCGGCGACGGAGAGGAGGGCGGTGCGGCGCCTGGGGCGGCGGGCGGAGCGGTGGGAACGGGCTGCCACGTTCAAGTCCTTCTGTTCCGTGCCTGGTTCGGGAGAAAGCGTGATGCGTGTGGGGCTCGCGTGAAAGGAGCTTGCCACTCATGGGTTGCCGCCGGGGCCGGAATGGTTGCCTTCGAGGTGCGGCGGGCGTGAAGCTGCGATCGTAGGATGATCGATCGTTTGAGTTCGTCTGGGTTCGTCGGGGAGGTCGGGATGTCACGTCCGGTCACGGTGGTCACGGGTGGGAGCCGGGGGATCGGTGCCGCCACCTGCCTGCGGCTCGCCGCGGAGGGGCACGACGTGGTGGTGGGCTATGTGAACGACGGCGCGGCGGCCGAGTGGATCGCGACGGGCGTACGGGCGGGCGGGGCGCGCTGTGTCACGGTGAAGGCGGACACGTCGGTCGAGGCCGATGTGGACCGGCTGTTCGAGACGGCGGCGGACCGGCTCGGACCGGTGACCGGGCTGGTCAACAACGCGGGGGTGACGGGCCCGTTCGGGAGGCTGGCGGACACCGACCCGGAGGTGCTGCGGCGGGTGGTGGAGGTCAACCTGCTGGGGGTGCTGCTGTGTTCGCGCCGGGCGGCCAAGGTGATGGCGGCCTGGGGGAGCGGCGCCATCGTCAATGTGTCCTCGGCCGCGGCCACGTTGGGCAGTCCCGGCGAGTACGTGCACTACGCGGCGACCAAGGCGGCCGTCGACACGCTGACCATGGGGCTGGCGAAGGAACTCGGGCCGGACGGCATCCGGGTCAACGCGGTCGCACCCGGGGTCATCGACACCGAGATCCACGCGCGGATGGGTGACCCGGAACGTCCCGACCGGATCGCCGAGTCGGTGCCGCTGCGCCGGCCGGGTCGCGCCGACGAGATCGCGTCGGCCATCGCCTGGCTCCTGTCTCCGGAGGCCTCGTACACGACGGGGGCGGTGCTGCGGGTCGCCGGGGGCCGGTGAGGTGTGTGGGGGCGTTGTCGGTGGCCGGGCGCAGATCGTCCGTGGTCGCCCGCGCGGTTCCCCGCGCCCCTGAGGGGGCGCTCAGCCGGCCGGTGCGCCCACGCCCTCCCTGTTGTCGATCAGCCTCTGGAACGCTGTCGGCATGGGCCGGTCGGCCAGGAACTCTTTGATGCCGACGGCGCACCGGAGCGGATCCGCGCGGCTCGTGTCGCACTCGATGTCATAGAGGCCGTGGGCGTGCACCTGGTCCAGCTGCCGGGCCGCGAGCCCCAACGGCCGGTCACCGCGCTCCCGTTCACGCCGCGCGAACTCGTCACGTCCGCAGCGCACGCCGACGAACACGACGTCCTGGGGCACGAACAGGTCGAGACAGTCCCGCAGGCGCCATTCCTCGCTCAGGACGTGGTCCATGACGACGTTGTTGCCGGCGGCGGCCATGCCGGCGACCGCCCGGTGGTAGCCCCGCCAGGTGCGATGCAGAACGGTGGTGAGCTGGTCGGGCGGCATCTCCCGGCGGGTCCGCATGGCGTGGAACGCGTCGACCGGGAGGTGGAAGTACGGCTCGTCGAGGATGCGCAGCAGCTCCGTCGCGATGCTCGACTTTCCCGAACTGGACGTGCCGTTCAGGAAGATGATCACGCGGCCTCGATCACGTCTCCCCGTGTCGCCGCCGCCCATTCCACGACCAGCAGTTCGTACTCCGCCCGCTCCTGCGCCGACAGTGACGCGCCTGCGTGGCGCCACAGCGCTCTGATCCTGTCGTTCAGGTCGTCGGCGGACCGCACGGAACCACGGGCGGGGAAATCGGGGGACATGCCGAACAGAGTAGGCGGCCGGACTGACAGTGCGCTACCGGGCGGCTACGGATGTCGTATGTGGTTGGTCACGGAAGGGAGTTGGGGAGGCACGGGCTGTCCGGGACGGAGCCGGGTCAGCCGCCCGACTCGCCCGCGTGCGGGCTCAGCACGCCCATGGAGACCAGGACGACGATCACGATGCCGAGGGCGATGCGGTACCAGACGAACGGCATGAAGCTCTTGGTGGAGATGAACTTCATGAACCAGGCGATGACCGCGTAGCCGACGAAGAAGGCGATGACCGTGGCGAAGATCGTCGGGCCCCAGGAGACGTGCCCGCCCTCCAACGCGTCCTTCAGCTCGTAGCCGCCCGAGGCGATCACGGCCGGGATGGCGAGGAGGAAGGAGTAGCGGGCGGCGGCCTCGCGCTTGTAGCCCATGAGCAGGCCACCACTGATCGTGGCGCCCGAGCGGGAGACACCGGGGATGAGGGCCATGGCCTGGCAGAGGCCGAAGATCAGACCGTCCTTGACGCTGAGCTGTTCGAGGCTCTTGCGCTCCTTGGCGGCGCGGTGCTTGCCGCCGGTCTCGTCGCGTGCGGCGAGGCGGTCCGCCACGCCCAGCACGATGCCCATGACGATCAGCATGGTCGCCGTGAGCCGCAGATCACGGAAGGGGCCCTCGATCTGGTCCTTGAGCGTCACACCGAGGAGACCGATGGGGATGGAGCCGACGATGACCAGCCAGCCCATCTGGGCGTCGTGGTCGGCGCGCATCTCCTTGTTGAACAGGGAGCGCGACCACGCCGAGATGATGTTGGCGATGTCCTTGCGGAAGTAGATCAGCACGGCGGCCTCGGTGCCGATCTGGGTGATCGCCGTGAAGGCCGCTCCCGGGTCCTCCCAGCCGGAGAAGGCCGCGGTCAGGCGCAGATGCGCGCTGGAGGAGACGGGGAGGAACTCGGTCAGCCCCTGGACGAGTCCGAGGATGAGGGATTCAAACCAAGACATGAAGTTACGTGGTCCAAGCGCTGATCGTGGAGGGCCGACGGAGGACGTGCCGCGCCGCGGGGCGGGTGATCACAGGTGCTGGGGGCAGCCTAGCGCCCCTTGGTGACAGGGCTGTCACAGGGGTTTCGCGGGGCGGGCCGGGGCCCGGGCGGAGGCAGTGCGGGGGACGGGTGGACCGCGTGCGGTCCGAGGCGTCGAACGGCTGGATCGGCGGTGTTGACCAGTCACTATGTCCGCACATACGTTGCTGGCGAGGGAAAGCGCTTGCAGTGCCGAGGGTCACCGTTCCGCCGGAGCCCCCGCCACCAGGCGTCCGCCACCGTCCGATGTCACGTTCGATGGAGTGCTGATCACGTCCATGCCCACACCCAGCAGCGACCCGAGCCCGACTCCGGACCACGGCCCCGACCGTTCCCCGGCCCCGCTGACCGGCCGCCGTGTCCGGGCCGCGATCGTCGGTATCGGCGCCATCGGCGGCGGCTCCCATCTGCCCGCGCTCGCGCACCTCGCCGAGGAGGGCGAGACCGAGGTCGTCGCGGCCGTCGACATCGATGCCGACGCGGTGGCCAAGTTCTGCGCCGAGCACGGCATCCCGCACGGCTACACCGACCTGGAGCGCATGCTGGCGGAGCAGCGGCCCGACCTGGTCAGTATCTGCACCCCGCCGACCCTGCACCGCGATCAGACGATCGCCGCGCTGCGGGCCGGCGCCTGGGTGTGGTGCGAGAAGCCGCCGGTGCCGACGCTCGCCGACTTCGACGCGGTCGAGGCCGAGGAGGGCGCGGAGACCGGGGGCCCGTACGCCTCGATCGTCTTCCAGCACCGCTTCGGCTCCGGCGCGCGGCACGTGCGGCGGCTGATCGCCGAGCGGAGCCTCGGGCGGCCGCTCGTCGCGCACTGCCAGACCACCTGGTACCGGGACACCGCTTACTACGCCGTCCCCTGGCGCGGCCGCTGGGCCACCGAGGGCGGCGGACCCGCCATGGGGCACGGCATCCACCAGATGGACCTGATGCTCGATCTGCTCGGCCCGTGGAGCGAGGTCCGCGCCATGGCCGGGCGGCTGGTCCACGACGTGGAGACCGAGGACGTCTCCACGGCCCTGGTGCGCTTCGAGAGCGGCGCGCTGGCCACCGTCGTCAACAGCGTCCTCAGCCCCGACGAGGTCAGCCGCATCCGTATCGACTGCGAGCGCGCCACCGTCGAGCTGACGCATCTGTACGGCCACTCCAACGCCGACTGGTCCGTCACCCCCGCCCCCGGCACCCCGGAGGCGGACGCGGCGGCCTGGCGGGACTTCGGCGAGGACGTGCCCAGCTCGCACCTGGCCCAGCTGCGCGAGCTCGTGGCGAGCATGCGCGCGGGCGAGCGGCCGCGCAGCAGCGGCGCCGACGGGCGGACGAGCCTGGAGCTGATCGCCGCCCTGTACAAGTCGGCGTTCACGGACGCGACCGTACGGCGTGGCGAGATCGGACCCGGGGACCCGTACTACACGGCCATGCACGGCGGCGCCCCCGGCTGGGCGCCCGGAACCGCCCAGGTGTCCGTCGACGCGAGCCCCGTCGGCACGGGCTCCGTCGGCACGAGTGAGGAGATCACCGCATGACCTTCCACGACGGGCTGCGCGTGGTCCACGCCCACGGCGACCGGATCACGGTCACCGAACCCACCACGGGCGTCGAGCTGTTGAGCTACGTCTACCGGCCGGAGGCGGCCTGGGAGGCCCCGAAGCCGTATCTGCACCCGATCCGGACGCTGGCCGGCGACGTCGTCACCGACTTCCGCCCCAACGACCACCGCTGGCACAAGGGCCTCCAGCTGACGGCCTCGCACCTGTCGGGGCAGAACCTGTGGGGCGGCAACTCCTACGTCCACGGCGAGGGTTATCTGCCGATCCCCGAGCGGGTCGGCTCGATGGCGCACGCCGGCTTCGACGTCGTCGAGTCGGACGGTGAGCGGGTCGTGATCGCCGAGCGACTGACCTGGCACCCGTACTCCGGCGAGCTGTGGGCCGACGAGGAGCGCCGGATCGAGATCCACGACGTGGACACCGCGTCCGGATCGTGGGCGCTGACCTGGACGAGCGCGATCACCAACCGCCGGGACGAACCGCTGCTGTTCGGCAGCCCGACCACCGCGGGCCGGGAGATGGCCGGCTACACCGGTCTGTTCTGGCGCGGTCCGCGCGCCTTCCGGGACGGGCGGATCATCGGGCCCGACAGCGAGGGACCCCGGCTGATGGGCGAACAGGCGCCCTGGCTGGCGTACTCGGGCGAGCACGACGGCACCGACGGCCACGCCACGCTCGTCTTCGCGCACGCCCCCGAGAACGACCACACCGGAGCCGCGGGCGCCCACCCGGCGCACTGGTTCGTCCGCAACGAGCCGTTCGCCGCCGTCGCCCCCTCCTGGGCGTTCTTCGAGGAGCTGGAGCTGGCTCCGGGCGAGACGCTCACCCGCCGTTACCGGATCGTCGTGGCGGACGGTTCCTGGGAGCGGGAGGAGATCGCCAAGTACCTGGAGGCGCACCCGTGGTGAGCGGCTACGAGGGACTGCCGGGCGGGGTCGCGCTCTCGCACCTGTCCGTGTACGACTGGCCGGCGGCGGACGGGGTCTGCGGCGGCACCCCCCATATGCACCTGACCTGCTCGGAGGCGTATGTCGTCACCGGCGGGCGCGGGGCCGTGCAGACCCTGACGGCCTCCGGGTACGAGGTCACACCGCTGGCGCCCGGGACGGTCGCCTGGTTCACGCCCGGCACCATCCACCGGCTGGTCAACGAGGACGAGCTGCGCATCACCGTCCTCATGCAGAACAACGGGCTCCCGGAGGCGGGCGACGCGGTCCTCACGCTGCCCCCGGAGTACCTGACCGACCCGGAGACGTACGCCGCGGCCACCCGCATCCCGCCCGAGGCTCCGGAGGAGGAGCGGGAGCGCGCCGCCCGGGCCCGGCGGGACCTCGCCCTGGAGGGCTACCGGGCGCTGCGGGACGCGTCCGGGCCCGAGCCGCTCGCCGCGTTCCACCGGGCCGCCGCGGCGCTCGTACGGCCCCGGCTCGCGCAGTGGCGGGCGCGCTGGGAGCGGGGGGCGCGGGCGGCTGCCGCCGCGACCGGGGCGCAACTCGACCGGCTGGAGCAGGGGGACGTGTCCCATCTGGCCGATGCCGTCGTACGCGCCGAGGAGCCCTCCGTGTACGGGAAGTTCGGGATGTGTGGGCGGTTGGACGTCTACAAGGGGGACTGAGGGGACTCAGGGGGGCGAGGGGCGCCTCAGGGATCGGGGGGAACTGTTGTACGGCGGCCGCGGGGTCTCTCGTGGCTTGTCGCGCAGTTCCCCGCGCCCCTATGGGGCGGCCGTTGTCGGGCCCTTCACCGACCAGCCCGGGGTCTGCGGGTGGGCCTTGAGGTCCTCGTGGTGGACCTCTGTGCCGCAGGCCGCGCAGGTGACCGTGGGGGCCAGGGTCTTGCCGCAGGCGTGTTCGATCACCATGGGGCGGTCGTCGTCGGTGTGGAGATGGCGGTCGCCCCAGGCCATGAGGGTCATCAGGATCGGCTCCAGTTCGAGCCCCGCCCGGGTGGGCCGGTACTCGTAGCGCCGCGGACGCTCGTGGTAGGCGTGCTTGTCCAGGACGCCCGCGTCCACCAGGCGCCTCAGGCGGGTCGCCAGCACGTCGCGCGGCGCCCCGATGTTGCGGACCAACTGGTCGAAGCGGCCGTTGCCGAGGCAGACCTCGCGCAGGACCAGCAGGGAGTACTTCTCACCGACGATCGCCAGGGTGTCGGCGATGGAACAGGGGCGCGGATCTCCGGAGGCGGGCATACGCCCAGTCTAGAGGAGGGTTTGTTTTTCCGACTCGCGGGATTATGGTGAGTTCGGAAATCCTACTCACTGGTAGTCGTGGAGGTCCGACCCATGCGTGACGCCGTGATCGTCGAAGCCGTACGCACGCCCCTGGGCAAGGGGAAACCGAACGGCGCCCTCGCCCATGTCCACCCCGTCGACCTCCTCGCCCACACCCTGCGCGCCCTCGTCGACCGCTCCGGCGTCGACCCGGCGCTCGTCGACGACGTCATCGGCGGCACTGTCGACCAGGTGGGCGAGCAGGCCATGAACACCACCCGCTACGCCGTCCTCGCGGCCGGCTTCCCGGAGACGGTCCCCGCGACCACGGTCGACCGGCAGTGCGGCTCCTCCCAGCAGGCCGTGCACTTCGCGGCCCAGGGCGTGATGTCGGGCGCGTACGACCTGGTCGTCGCCTGCGGGGTGGAGTCGATGAGCCGGGTGCCGATGTGGTCCAACGTGCCGCCCGGCAAGGATCCGTTCGGCCCCGGCGTCGCCGCGCGCTACCCCGAGGGGCTCGTGCCCCAGGGCATCAGCGCCGAGCTGATCGCCGCGAAGTGGTCCCTCGGGCGTGGGCGGATGGACGAGTTCGCGGTGTCGTCCCATCACCGGGCCGCGGCAGCCTGGGAGAGCGGCCTGTTCGACGCCGAGGTCGCGCCGCTGGAGGGGGTGGCCCGCGACGAGTGCGTACGGCCCGGCAGCACGCCCGAGATCCTGGCCGGGCTCCGGCCCGCCTACCACGACCCCGGCTTCGCCGAACGGTTCCCGCAGATCGAGTGGAACATCACCGCGGGCAACGCCAGCCCCGTCAACGACGGAGCCTCCGCCGTCCTCGTCGCCTCCGGCGAGACGGCCGCCCGGCTGGGGCTGCGTCCCCTCGCCCGGCTGCACTCCTTCGCCGTCACCGGCTCGGATCCGCTGCTGATGCTCACGGGGGTCGTTCCCGCCACCGAGAAGGTGCTGCGCCGGGCCGGGCTGGGCCTTGACGACATCGATCTCTTCGAGGTCAACGAGGCGTTCGCCAGTGTCGTGCTCGCCTGGCAGCAGGAGACGGGCGCCGACCTGGACAAGGTCAACGTCCACGGGGGCGCCATCGCCCTGGGGCATCCGCTGGGGGCCAGCGGGACCCGGCTGACGACGACGCTGGTGCACGCGATGCGGGAGCGCGGCGCTCGCTACGCGTTGCAGACCATGTGTGAGGCGGGTGGGCTCGCCAACGCGATGGTGCTGGAGGCGGTTTGAGGCGGGGGGCCCGTCGGGCCAGTGTCGGGCGCGGGTGAGTGGGGGTTGGTCGCGCAGTTCCCCGCGCCCCTGGAGGACGGCCCTTCGGGCCCTCCGCCGGACCTCAGCGGGCCCGTAGGTGGTGGCGCTTGCGCCAGGCGACCGTCGCGCCGATCAGGGCCGGGAGCGCGATGCAGGCCATGGCGATCAGGAAGGCCGGGGAGGTCGGCGACGAGGCACGGGCGCCGGCCACGGCGTAGGCGGCGGTGTTCGGGATGGAGCCGAGGGCGGTCGCCAGCAGGAAGGGCAGGTAGCCCATGCGGGAGACGGAGGCGCAGTAGTTGGCCGCCCAGAACGGCACCCCCGGGAACAGGCGGGCCGCCAGCATCGAGCGGAAGCCGTGCCGGCTGAGCTGGCCGTCCGCCGACTTCAGCCAGCGGTGGCGCAGCAGCGGGCGCAGGGCGTCCTGACCGAGGACCCGCCCCAGGCCGAAGGCGAGGCCCGCGCCGAGGACCGTGCCCGCGAGCGCCGACGCCAGACCGAGCTGGGAGCCGAAGAGGGCGCCCGCCGCGATGTTGAGGATCGGACGGGGGACGAAGGCGACCGTGCAGAGCCCGTACGCCACCGCGAACACCGCGGCCGCGGCGGCACCGCCGAGCTGCGGCGGCCAGCCGTCGGCCAGCAGCCGCTGCGGCTCGAACAGCAGCACCGTGGACACGGCGGCCAGGAGCAGCGCGACGAGCAGCGAGAACCGCGCCCACGGCGAGAGCAGCACTCTGCCCCAGCGGGCGGCGCGCCCCGGTGGCACGGCCGCGACCGTGGTGGGTGTGACGACGGCGAGCTCCGTGGCGGCGGTCCGGGGAAGGACCGTGGCGGTGCCCCCAGAGCGGGTGGTGGCATCGAGCATTCGACGACGGTAACCGACCCATGTACGGGTATGCCCCACGGAACGTCTCACGGGCGTCACAGCGAGCGGAACGACAGGCTCGCCGGGACCGGTGCGCCCGGACGTCCGCCGGGCACCGCGCACCGCGCTGCCTGCACCTTCCGGACCACGGACCCGGCCCGCGCGCCGTTCACCCCGTGCGGCCTCCTGTGAAGCATCTCTCTTCCGCTCCCTCCCGGAACTCCCGCGCACCGAAAACCATTCGACGCGGGCCGACTTGTCGACGATGATCGACGTCATGTTCCGGCACGCCTTCGCTCTCGCCGCATCCGCCACAGGCGCGGATGCCCCGAAGGCTGCCCTTCTGATCGTCGTGGCCGCCGCGGACGGCGCCCGAAGCTGACCCTTCCCGGACATTCCGGCGGACCCCGCAGGGGGAGGGTCGGCAAGACCTCGGGGTCCCCGTCCCGGCCGCCGTTCCGTGCCGCCGGGGCCATCACCCAGTACCGCTGAAGAGGCTTCGAGGTACCGCCATGTCCAAGACTGCTTACGTCCGTACGAAACCGCATCTCAACATCGGCACGATGGGTCACGTCGACCACGGCAAGACCACCCTGACCGCCGCCATCACCAAGGTCCTCGCCGAGCGCGGGGCCGGCACGTTCGTCCCGTTCGACCGCATCGACCGTGCCCCGGAGGAGGCAGCGCGCGGCATCACCATCAACATCGCGCACGTCGAGTACGAGACCGACACCCGGCACTACGCGCACGTCGACATGCCCGGCCACGCCGACTACGTCAAGAACATGGTCACCGGCGCCGCGCAGCTCGACGGGGCGATCCTCGTCGTCTCCGCGCTCGACGGGATCATGCCGCAGACCGCCGAGCACGTGCTGCTCGCCCGCCAGGTGGGCGTCGACCACATCGTCGTCGCCCTCAACAAGGCCGACGCGGGCGACGAGGAGCTCAGCGACCTCGTCGAGCTGGAGGTCCGCGACCTGCTCACCGCGCACGGGTACGGCGGTGACTCCGTACCCGTCGTACGGGTCTCCGGGCTCAAGGCGCTCGAAGGGGACCCGCGGTGGACGGCGTCGATCGACGCGCTGCTGGACGCCGTGGACACCTACGTCCCGATGCCCGAGCGCTATCTGGACGCGCCGTTCCTGCTGTCCGTGGAGAACGTCCTGACGATCACCGGTCGGGGGACCGTCGTCACCGGGGCCGTCGAACGCGGCACCGTCCGCGTGGGCGACCGCGTCGAGGTGCTCGGCGCGGGGATCGAGACCGTCGTCACCGGCGTCGAGACCTTCGGCAAGCCCATGGAGGAGGCCCAGGCCGGGGACAACGTGGCGCTGTTGCTGCGCGGGGTGGGACGGGACGCCGTCCGGCGCGGACATGTCGTGGCCGCGCCCGGCAGCGTCGAGCCACGGCGGCACTTCACCGCGCAGGTGTACGTGCTGTCGGCGCGCGAGGGGGGCCGTACGACCCCGGTGTCCAGCGGGTACCGGCCCCAGTTCTACATCCGTACCGCCGACGTGGTGGGGGACATCGACCTCGGCGAGGTCGCCGTCGCCCGGCCCGGGGACCGCGTCACGATGAGCGTGGAGCTGGGCCGGGAGGTCCCGCTGGAGCCGGGGCTCGGGTTCGCCATCCGTGAGGGCGGCCGGACCGTCGGGGCGGGGACCGTGACGGCCGTCCGGTAGACGGTCGCCCTGGGCGGGGGACCGCGGGCCGGCGATCGGCCGGCCGCGCGGTTCCCCGCGCCCGTCGCGGGGCGTCGCCTGCACCAGAATGGGGACCGTGAACGAAGCCATACCCGTGTCCCGAGCCATCGATCGGGGCACCGCCAAGCTCATGCCCGACGTCGACCGGGAGCGGGCCTGGCTGCTGACCGTGGACGGGGCGCCGCAGTCGTACGTCGATCTGGACGAGCCCACCCACCTGGAGTTCGAGTACGCGCGGCGGCTCGGGCACGTGCTGGACACCGTGGCGGAACCGGGGCGGCCGCTCGACGTGGTGCATCTCGGCGGCGGCGCGCTCACCCTGCCCCGGTACGTGGCCGCCACCCGGCCCGGGTCCCGGCAGCATGTCGTCGAGTACGACCGGGGCCTGTTGGACCTCGTCGTCGAGCAGCTGCCGCCGCCCGGCGACGCCGGGATCGCGCTGCACGGGGCGGACGCGAGGGAATGGCTCGAAGCGGCCCCCGCCGGCTCCGCCGACGTCCTCGTGGGCGATGTGTTCGGCGGCTCACGGGTCCCGGCGCATCTGTCGACCGTGGGATACGCGCGGGCCGTCGCACGGGTGCTGCGCGCGGACGGCGCGTACCTCGCGAACCTGGCCGACGCCGCGCCCTTCGCCTATCTGCGGTCCCAACTGGCCACCCTGGCGACGGTGTTCGAGGAACTGACGCTGATCGCCGAACCGGCGGTGCTGCGCGGGCGGCGGTTCGGCAACGCCGTGCTGGTCGCCGCCCACCAGCCGCTCGACATCGCCGTCCTCGCCCGGCGGACCGCCGCCGACGCCTTCCCCGCCCGGGTCGAGCACGGTCCGGCGCTGCGCGCGTTCATCGGCGGTGCGGCGCCCGTGCGCGAGGAGGACGCCGTACCGTCACCCGAGCCGCCCGACGGGGCCTTCGGCATCGGCTGAACCGGCCTCACCGCCGGCCTCACCGCCGGCCTCACCGCCGGCCTCGGGGCCGGGCTCGACCAGGACCACCGGCGTGCCGCGCCGGGTCAGGTTGCGCACGTCCCGTACGCACAGCACCGCCGCCGTGGCGGTCACGCACAGCCCGGCGCAGCCCCACAGGGCCGCCGTACGTCCGAAGGCGCTCTCCGCCGGGCCCGCCAGCGCGGCGGCGAGCGGCACCATGGCCACCGAACCGAACCAGTCGTACGCCGAGACCCGGGACAGCTTGTCCTCGGGGATCTCCTGGTGCAGCGCGGTCATCCAGGAGACCCCGAAGACCTCGATCGACAGACCGCTGACGAACATGGCCAGACACAGCGCGGCGATCGGCACCGGCACGGCCAGCGCGGCGGACGGCAGGGCGAAGGGGAAGACGCAGAGGACGCCCACGAGGAGGAGGCGGCGAGGTTTCCAGCGGGCCATGAGCAGTGCTCCCGCGGCGTTGCCGGCCCCGAAGAAGGCGAGGGCCAGGCCCCAGGGGCCCGGCCCGCCCAGGCTGTCCCGGGCGACCTGCGGGCCGTAGACCGCGTCGGCGGCCACGATGACCGCGTTCACCAGGGAGAACTGGACCACGATCGCCCAGAGCCAGGTCCGGCCGGTGAACTCCCGCCAGCCGTCCCGGAGATCCGCGAGCAGCCCGCCGCCCGCCCCGCGCTCCGGTATGTGGCTCACGTCGAGGAAGGCGCGCAGGGCGCCGGCCAGGGCGAAGGCCGCCGCGTCCACCGCGAGCACCCAGCCGGGGCCGATCACCGCGATCAGGGCGCCGCCGAGTGCCGCGCCGCTCATGGTCGCGCCCTGCGACGCGAAGCGGAACAGCGCGAAGGCGCGGCCCGCCTGCTCGGCGGTGACGGACGACAGGAGCATGCCCTCGGCGGCCGGACCGAAGAACGCCTGGCCGACGCCGCCGAGCGCGGAGAGCAGCATCATCTGCCACAGACGGGCCTCGCCGGTGAGGACGAGGACGGCGAAGGCGGCCTGGGAGAGGCAGTTGAGGGCGTTCGCCGCGACCATCACCCGGTGCCGGGGGAGCCGGTCGGCGATCGCGCCGCCGACCAGCAGGAACAGCACGAGCGGCAGGGTGCGCGCGGCCGCGACCAGGCCGACGTCCCCGCCGTCGCCGCCGGCCTCCAGCACCGCGAACGCGGCCGCGATCAGGGCGCCGTTGCTGCCCAGGTTGGTGACGACCGCGGCCGTCGTCAGCAGGGTGTAGTTACGGCCGGCCCAGGCGGGGCGGCGACGGGGGACGGCGGGAGTGGTCACCCGCCGACTATCGCCGCCCCGACCCCGTCTGCCAAACCGTTTCCGCACAAGGTGGGGCGGGATCGGGCCAGGTGGGGGGCGGGGTGGTCGAGCGGGGGCCGTGGGCCCGTTCGCTCAGCCGCCTGTGGGGTCGCCGTACAGGCGTACCGTGCTCAGGATCTTCTGCACCGTGGCGTCCGGGACCTCCTCCTTGACGTCCTTGGCGCCGTGGAAGGTCCAGGAGACGTAGTCACCGGCCGAGTTCTTGAAGGCGAACGTGGTCGCCTTGCCGTCGGTGTCGCACTTGTCCTTCTTGGCGACGCCCGTCGAGTACGTGGTCGCGACACTGCCCTCGACGCCCGACGCCGTCGTGTACGCCTTGGGCTTGCCGATGGTCATCTTCTTCTTGGACGCGGCCTTCTGGTCGGTGTACCCGCCGAAGACCCACCACGCCGAGTCGTTGCGGGCGATGTCCTCGGTGCCCTTGGCGCCCTGCTGGCCCTTGGTGCCCACGGCGGCGAGGGAACTCGACTCCTCGTTGCCGTCCTTGTCGTCGTCGGAGGTGCAGTACTTCTCCTTGAGGATGGCGGGCGCCGACATCCCGATGAGGACCGAGCCGTCGCCCTTCTCGGAGTCCTCGAAGCCGATGAAGGTGTCCGGCGACTGGACCTCCCAGTCGGCGGGCACGTCGAAGGCCGTACCCCACTTGGGGTTGACGACGACCTTCCAGCCCTCGACGGTCGGCTTCGCGCCGGCGTCCTCGCCGCGCGGGTTGTCCTCGGTGCTCTCGGACGCGGTCGGCGACGGGGAGGCCGAGGGGGACGACTGCGCGTCCACCTTGTCCTTGTCGCCGTCACCGCCGAGCACCAGGAAGCCCGTCACACCGGCCGCGACGACGACGGCCGTGGCCGCGATGATCGCGATCAGCTTCGTCCGGTTGCCGCCGCCTCCGCCCGGCGGCACCGGCGGGCCCGCGGGGGCCTGCGCGCCCCACTGCGGTTGCTGCCCGTACTGGGCCTGCTGGCCCGTCGACTGGTATCCGGGCTGCTGGTAGGGGTTCGGTGTCTGGTACCCCTGCTGTTGGTATCCCGGCTGTACCGGCTGACCCGACTGGTCGTACCCCGGCTGCTGGTACGGATTCGGCTGCTGCGGTTGGTGCTCGCCCCCGGGCGGCTGCTGCTGTCCTGGCCACATGGCTCGTAACCATAGATGCGCCGGGGGGCGGGGTGCCACGGGAGTCCACCAAGCCGCTTCGCGGTCGGGACGAACGGCTCCAAAACGCCCCGGGCGGAGGACTTTTGAGCCGCCGGCTCTCGGGTCGTCAGGAGGTGGACCGCTCCTCGCGGGGGTGCCGGGTTCTCGGACGCGAACGTCCGCGGCCCGCGGGCGCCCCTGGTCATCGCTGTCTACTCGTGGGTAACATCGCGCCATGAGCGCAGACCAGATGTCGATCGGCGAGATGCTCGCCGCCACGGTGCCGATGGCCAGGACCCTGAAGCTGGAGTTCCTGGAGACCACCCCGGAGAAGGCCGTCGTGGCGCTCCCGGACGAGGGTGACTTCCACAACCATGTCGGCGGACCGCACGCCGGTGCGATGTTCACGCTGGGGGAGACGGCGAGCGGGGCGATCGTGCTCGCCGCGTTCGGGGACCAGCTCTCCCGCGCCGTGCCGCTCGCGGTGCGGGCGGAGATCGCGTACAAGAAGCTCGCGATGGGGTCCGTGACCGCCACCGCCACGCTCGGCCGCCCCGCCGCCGAGGTCGTCGCCGAACTCGACGCCGGACAGCGTCCGGAGTTCCCCGTCACCATCGCCATCCAGCGCGCCGACGGTGCGGTGACGGGAGAGATGACGGTCGTCTGGACCCTGCGCCCCAACACCTGACACCCCCCGCCCCGGACGCCGTCGCTCTTGGAGGGTGCTCCGACGCCCACACCCGCGACGGCACCCCGCGCCCAACGGCGTCGCGGGTGGTGGCCCGGCCGGACTACGCGGACGTGGCCTGTCCGCGCGGCAGGCCGGCCGAGGGGATCCCCCGCGGCGCGACCCACGTCAACGAGGTGCGGGGCGGCCACGCGCTGAGCGCGGACATGCACGGTGAGCACCGGTGCGGCCTGCGGGACAACCCGCAGGGCTCCGGCGCCGTCCGAGTAAGCGGGTAGGCTGCCCCGGCGCGCGCTCCGTGCGGAACGCGCGCCGAGGGCCCTGAGATCCGCCCGATCCACATGATCCGCCTGCACGGGAGGAACCGGCTTTGCACGTCCAGGAGTGGCTCGAAACAGTGCCCCCGCTCGCCATCTACCTGCTGGTGGGGCTGGTCATCGGCCTGGAGAGCCTGGGCATCCCGCTGCCGGGCGAGATCATCCTGGTCTCCTCCGCGCTGCTCGCGTCCCAGCACGGAGAGATCAACCCGTTCGTCCTCGGGGCCTGCGCCACCGCCGGCGCGATCATCGGCGACTCCATCGGCTATGCCATCGGCCGCAAGGGCGGACGCCCCCTGCTGGCCAAGCTGAACCGGCGGTTCCCGAAACACTTCAGCGAGAGCAACATCGCCGTCGCCGAGCGCTCCTTCGACCGGTGGGGCATGTGGGCCGTCTTCTTCGGCCGCTTCATCGCCCTCCTGCGCATCTTCGCCGGCCCGCTCGCCGGCGTCCTCCAGATGCCCTACTGGCGCTTCCTCGTCGCCAACGTCCTCGGCGGCATCCTCTGGGCCGGCGGCACCACCGCCGTCATCTACTACGTCGGTGTCGTCGCCGAGGCCTGGCTCAAGCGCTTCTCCTGGCTGGGCCTGGTCCTGGCGGTCCTGATCGGCGTCACCTCGATGCTGGTGATCAAGCGCAAGGCGAAGAAGGCGGCGGAGAAGGCGGAGACGGCCGGGACGGCCGAGGGGGAGCTGGTCACCACCGCGGAGTGATGCCCGCCCCCGAGGGGGTGCGCGGGACGCGGCCGCGCGCCGGCCCGTGGTCGGTCTACGCCCCGTACTCCTCCTGTGCCTCCCGGTGCGCCTTGGCCAGCTCCGTGTAGTGGGTGCCGTTCAGCGTCACCAGTTCCCGCTCCTCGTCGGTGAGCGGCCGCTTCACCTTCGCGGGCACCCCCGCGACCAGCGAGCCCGGCGGCACCCGCATGCCCTGCGGGACCAGCGCCTGCGCGGCCACCAGCGACCCCGCGCCGATCACCGCGCCGTTCAGCACCGTCGCGCCCATCCCGATCAGACAGTCGTCCTCGACGGTCGCCCCGTGCACCACCGCGTTGTGCCCGATGGACACCCGCTCGCCGATCGAGACGGGGAAACCGGGGTCGACGTGCAACGTGCAGTTGTCCTGGACGTTGGCGTCGGCGCCGATGACGATCGGCTCGAACTCGGCCCGCAGCACCGCCCCGTACCAGACGCTGGCTCCCGGCCGCAGGGTCACGTCGCCGATCACCGTCGACGTGGGGGACACGAACGCGGCCTCCTCCACCTCCGGCTTCTTGCCGTCGAACGTCGTGATCAGGGCCCGCTGCCGGTTCATCGCCGCCTCCAGATGCTGGGTGAAGATCAGTGCTCACCCGCACCGTAAGCCATGGGGTGCGCATCGCGTGGGGTGAAGATCACAGCCGTACGACGTCATGCGGGTGCCGCCCGGTGAGTACGGTGAGCGGGTGCCGAAGAAGAACACGTTCTCGTCCTGGTGGGGCCGCCTCGTGCAGCGCGCCGTCCACGCGGGCTGGGCGTGGTTGCAGCGCACGGGGTCGGTGACGGCCGAGCGGCCCGGCCGCTTCCGCTTCGGTGCGATGGGAACGGGTACCAGGCTGGCCTTCCCGCTCGGCACCGTCTTCGGCGAGCCGTGGATCCACCTGGGCTCGCACTGCATCATCGGCGAGCAGGTCACCCTGACCGCCGGCCTCATGCCGGACCTGGACCTCGGCGCGGAACCGATCCTGCGCATCGGGGACGGGGTCGTGCTCGGGCGGGGCAGCCATGTCATCGCCGACACCACCGTCACCATCGGCAGCGACTGCTACTTCGGGCCGTACGTGTACGTGACCTCCACCAACCACTCCTACGACGACCCGCACGAGCCGATCGGCAGGCAGTGGCCCCGGATGGATCCCGTCTCGATCGGACCCGGCTGCTGGATCGGCACCGGCGCGGTGATCCTGCCGGGGGCGCGGATCGGGCGGAACGTGGTCGTCGCGGCGGGGGCGGTGGTGCGCGGGGCGGTGCCGGACCACTCGGTGGTGGCCGGGGCACCCGCGCGGGTGGTGCGCCGGTGGGACCCGGCCGAGGGGTGGCAGCCCCCGATCCGGACACCCGCGCCGGTACCGATCCCCGACGGGGTCACGCCCGAGCAGCTGCTGGCGTTGGCGGAGTGGGACGCGCGGGGGACCGAGGGGTCGGCCCAGGGGTCCTGAGGGGGCGCGGTCCTCGCAGTACAGTTCGGTGAACGTCGGGTGCGGCCGCCTCCGTTCGTCGTGTTGGACTCTGTGACCGAGATATTGGACGGAATGTGTCGGACCTCGACCTGCTGACCCAGTCCCTGGCGCGGAACGTCAAGCGCTGGCGCACCGAGCGCGGGTTCACCCTGGACACCCTGGCGGCTCGCGCCGGAGTCAGCCGCGGGATGCTCATCCAGATCGAACAGGCCCGCACCAACCCCAGTCTCGGCACCGTCGTCAAGATCGGCGACGCCCTCGGGGTCAGCATCACCACCCTGCTCGACTACGAACAGGGGCCCAAGGTCCGGGTCGTTCCGGCCGAGCAGGTGGTCCGCCTGTGGCACACCGGGACGGGCAGCTACAGCCGACTGCTCGCCGGTACGGAGGCGCCCGGTCCGCTGGAGATGTGGGACTGGCGGCTGATGCCGGGCGAGGGCAGCCGCTCGGACCCGCACCCCGTGGGCACGGTCGAGATCGCCCATGTCACGGCGGGCGAGCTGACCCTCACCGTGGACGGCGCCGAGTACCGGGTCCCGGCCGGCGCGAGCGTCACCTTCGAGGCGGGCGCGGCCCACGAGTACGCCAACCGGGGCGACGTGCCGACCGAGATGGTGCTCACGGTCTCGGTTCCGGCCGTGCCCTGAGGCACCGGATCAGGGTGTCCACGGGCCTTTGTTACCGTGCGGCCCATGCGCGCACCCATCGGAGACTTCGACCACGCCGTCCCTGCCCCCGACTGCCTGGACGACCTCGTCCGCCCGGTCGCCGACGCCGTACGCGACTGGCCCGGCAGCGTGCCCGCCGACCAGATCCTGTACGTCGAGACGGAGCCCGAGTGGGCCGACAGCGCGGTGTTCGTCCAGCACTACGGGCAGGACCTGCTCGAACGGTCCGCGAACTGCGTGGTCGTCGCGGGCAAGCGGGGCGGCGGGTCGAGCCTGGCCGCCTGTGTCGTGCTCTCCACCACCCGTGTCGACGTCAACGGTGTGGTCCGCCGCCGACTGGGCGCCCGCAAGGCCTCGTTCGCGTCGATGGACACCGCCACCGGGGAGACCGGGATGGAGTACGGCGGCATCACGCCCGTCGGGCTGCCCGCCGCGTGGCCGGTCCTGGTCGACTCGGCCGTGGTCGACCTGCCGTACGTCCTGGTCGGCAGCGGACGGCGGCGCGGCAAGCTGCTGGTGCCGGGCAAGGCGTTCGCGGAGCTGCCGAACGCGGTGGTGCTGGAGGGACTGGGCGTCACCGTCTGAGCATCGGCTCGACTGCACACCGGCCCGATCCCGGATGCCGATGCCGACCCGATCCCATGCCGGAACGCCGATGTCGAGCCCGGGCGGCGGCCCGGACCCGACGAGGTGCGACTGAGGACGGGCCTCAGGCGGCGGCGCTGCCCGCCTTGGCGGTGAGCTGGTTCAGGACCTCGGTGAGGCCGGTGACGACCTCGGCGTCGTCGGCCGGGTGGGTCTCGGCGAAGCGGACGACCGAGCCGGGGATGGAGAGCTTGGCCTCCTCCAGGACCGTGGCACCGGCGATGCCGACGGCCTTGCGGGTCTCGTCCTGCGCCCACACGCCGCCGAACTGGCCGAACGCGGTGCCCACCACGGCCACGGGCTTGCCGGTGAAGGAGCCGGCGCCGTACGGGCGGGACAGCCAGTCGATGGCGTTCTTCAGGACGGCGGGGATGGTGCCGTTGTACTCGGGGGAGAAGAGCAGGTAGCCGTCGGCCCGGCCGGCGGCCTCACGCAGGCGCGCGGCGGTGGCCGGGAGGGCGGCCTCGTTGTCGATGTCCTCGTTGTAGAACGGGACGTCGGCCAGACCCTCGTACAGCTCGATCTCGACGCCCTCGGGGGCGTGCTTCACGGCGGCCTCGGCGAGCTGACGGTTGTGCGAACCGGCGCGAAGGCTGCCGACGAGCGCGAGGATGCGTACGGACATGAGCTGACTCCTAGCAAAGGGTGTGCGCGTAGGTAACACGCGAGGTGAGCCACGGACCGGGGGTCTGCGGTACCTGCGAAACGGACCGGGGTCCGTTGAAATTTGTAGCAGCTATCCGGACCGGGGTCCACTTGTGTGTGGTGAGCGTTACGCTCATTTCATGAAAGAGTCGCTGCCGCCCTTCCCGGCGCCTCAGGACCCGGACCCCCTCGACGGACTGCTGAACCTCACCCCCACCGCCACCGACCAGCCCCGGCTGCGCGCGGACGCGGCCCGCAACCGCACACGGCTGCTGGAGGTCGCCGCCCGCCTCGCGGCGGAGTGCGGGGCCGCGAACCTGACCATGGAGGCCGTGGCGACCGCCGCCGAGGTGGGCAAGGGCACCGTCTTCCGGCGGTTCGGCGACCGCTTCGGGCTCCTGGCCGCACTCCTCGACCACCAGGAGCGGGAGCTCCAGGCCGCGTTCCTCTCCGGGCCGCCCCCGCTCGGCCCCGACGCGCCCCCCGTCGAGCGGCTGCACGCCTTCGGCGCCGCCGTCATCCGGCACGAGTACGCGCATCGCGACCTCTACCTCGCCGCCCGCGCGGACGCCACCCGCCGGCACGCCAACCCGGCCACCCAGCTCCGCGTCGGCCACCTGTGCATGCTGCTGCGCCGCGCCGGGGTGAAGGGCGACATCGAGCTGCTGGCGCAGACCCTGCTGGGCTATCTGGACATCAACCTCGTCGACCACCTGGTGGAGCGGCGCGGGATGTCCCTCGACCGGCTGGAGCGGGGGTGGGAGGAGCTGATCGCGCGGCTGGTCGTGGCGGCGTAGGACAGTCAAAGCGACCGCTTGGTAACTTGGGGGCGGGTGTCGGGGAGGGGCCTCGTACGCCGGGCGGAGCGGGAGGGGCCACATGACCGACACGAACGCGGTGAGCGACGGGAACGGCGAGAGCGCCGCAGGCGGTGGGGGCGGCCGGACGGACTTCGCCGGGACCGGGTTCTTCTCCTCCGTGGACGACGTCTCGGCGCAGCTCGCCGAAGCCGGCTACCTGGCCTCCACCGCCGTCGCCACCACCGTCTTCCTGGCCGACCGGCTCGGCAAGCCGCTGCTGGTGGAGGGCCCGGCGGGCGTCGGCAAGACCGAACTGGCCAAGGCCGTCGCGCAGGTCGGCGCCGCCCGCCTGATCCGGCTCCAGTGCTACGAGGGCATCGACGAGTCCCGCGCCCTGTACGAGTGGAACCACGCCAAGCAGCTGCTGCGCATCACCGCCGGGCGCGACGAGGCCTGGGACGAGACCCGCTCCGACATCTTCAGCGACGAGTTCCTGCTCGCCCGCCCCCTGCTGACCGCGATCCGGGGCGACGAGCCGACCGTGCTCCTCATCGACGAGACCGACAAGGCGGACGTCGAGGTGGAGGGGCTGCTGCTGGAGGTGCTGAGCGACTTCCAGGTCACCGTGCCCGAGCTGGGCACGATCACCGCGACCCGGCGCCCCTTCACCGTCCTCACCTCGAACGCCACGCGCGAGCTCTCCGAGGCGCTCCGCCGCCGCTGTCTCTTCCTCCATCTCGACTTCCCCGACGCCGAGTTGGAGCGGCGGATCGTCACACTCCGGGTCCCCGGCCTGGACGACACCCTCGCCGACTCCCTGGTCCGGGTGGTCGGCGCGCTGCGTGAGATGGAGCTGCGCAAGGCCCCCTCCGTCGCCGAGACCATCGACTGGGCGCGCACCCTGCTGGCCCTCGGCGCCGACACCCTCGACGAGGCCGTCGTCCGGGACAGTCTCGGTGTGATCCTCAAGCACCAGGACGACATCGAGAAGGCCGCGCGGAAGCTGACGCTGGTATGAGCGCCGGGGCCCGCGGCGCGAGCGGTACGACCCCGGCATCCACTCTGCCCGACCGGCTGACCGCGTTCGTACGGGCGTTGCGCGGCCACGGCATCCGGATCGGGCCCGGCGAGACCGTCGACGCCGCGGCCGTGCTGGAGGTGCTGGGCCTCACCGACCGGGAGCGGATCCGGGAGGGGCTGGCGGCGGCGCTGCTGCGCGCCGACCGGCAACGGGCCGTCTTCGACGCGGCCTTCGAGCTGTACTTCCCGCTCGGCGTGGGGGAGTTGACGGGGGCGCGGGGCGCGTCGGCCGGTGACCGGGACGAACTGCGCGAACGGCTCGCCGAGGCGCTGGCCGCGAACGACACGGCCGCGCTCACCCGGCTCGCCGCCGAGGCGGTGGAACTGTTCGGCCGTTACGGCTCCCCGGGCTCGGACGGCTGGTCGGCCCACCAGACGCTGGACCGCCTCCGACCGCAGACGCTGCTGGCCCGGATCCTCGCGGGTGCGCGGGGGGACGGCGAAGGGGCCGGGCTCGGCGGCGCCGGGTCCGGTGCGGGCGGGGGAGCCGGTGCGGGTGGCGGGGCCGGTGGTGGGTTCCGTATGGGGTTCGGTGGAGGGCTCGTCCTCGGCTCGGGGGCGGGCGCCGGAGCGGGCGCGGGTGCCGGGGCGGGCGCGGGCTCAGGGGCCGCGCTCGGTGCGGGCGGGTTCACCGAGCGGTTGGACGCCGACGAGATCCGGCGCCGGATCGAGGACTTCCGTAACCGCGTGCGGACCGAGGCGCGGCGACGGGTCGCCGAGCGCCGGGGCGCGGAGATGATCGCCGAGCGCGGGATCGCGCCGAGCGCCGACCAGGTCGACTTCCTCGTCGCCAACCGCGAACAGCTCGTCGAACTGCGCCGTACCGTCCAGCCGTTGGCCCGTAAGCTCGCGACCCGGCTGGCCGCCAGGCGACGCAGGTCCGCGCGCGGCCAGATCGACATCCGGCGCACGCTCCGGCGTTCGCTGTCCACCGGGGGAGTGCCGCTGCGCCCGGCCTATCGACGGCACCGGCCGGCCCGCCCGGAGATCGTGCTCCTCTGCGACGTGTCCGGGTCGGTCGCCGGGTTCGCGAACTTCACGATGCTCCTGGTGCAGGCGATGCGGGACCAGTTCAGCAAGGTCAGGGTCTACGCCTTCGTCAACCGCGTCGACGAGGTCACCCGTCTCGTCACCACCGGGCAGGCCGATCCCGCCGAACTCGGCCGCCGGATCGCCAGCGAGGCCACGCTCACCGGGTGGCACGGCAGCAGCGACTACGGCGCCGCGCTCGGTGAGTTCGCCGAGCGCCATCTCGACGCCGTGGGCCCCCGTACGTCGGTGATCGTGCTCGGGGACGCCCGCACCAACGGGTTCGACCCCAACGCGGAGGCCCTGCGGCGCATCGTGGCCCGGGCCCGCCGTGTCCACTGGCTGAACCCCGAGACACCGAGCACCTGGGGGACGGGCGACTCCGCCGCCCCGGTCTACGCCGACATCGTCGACATGCACACCTGCCGGAACGCGCGACGGCTCGGGGAACTGGTGACGCGGCTGCTGCCGGTGTGAGCCGTCACCCCCGGCCGGTGTCGATCACACAGAAGCGGTTGCCCTCCGGGTCGGCGAGGACCACGAAGTCGGCGTCCCGCGGGTAGTCGTCCCAGTCGACGCGCCGCGCGCCGAGGCCCACCAGCCGCTCGACCTCGGCCGCCTGGTCCTCCGCGTTCCCCGCGTAGAGGTCCAGGTGCACGCGCGGCCGGTCCTGCACCGGGGTCTCGCTGAGGCCCAGGGAGATCTGCGCTCCGAGGCCTCGCGGATCCACCAGGACGACCCAGTCGTCCTCCGGCTCCTCGCGGGGGACGTACCCGAGGGCCACCATCCAGAACGCGGCCGCCCGCCGCACGTCGTACGCACCCATCACCACGGATCCGATTCTCAGCACGGTCCGATTCTCGCCCCTGCGGAACCGCCGCCCTGCGGCGATGCTGGAAACAGGCCTCGACCTCAGGAGGTGCGCCCATGTCCCGCACCGTCACCGTGGGCATCGACGGTTCACGCGAGAGCCTCGCCGCCGCCGCATGGGCGGCCCGGGAGGCACGGCTGCGCGCACTTCCGCTGCGGCTGCTCAACGTCTGGGAGATGGTCCCCGAGCCGATGGGGCGGGCCCCGGCGCTGGGGGAGGATGCGGACGCGGGAGCGGAGACAGCGGCGGAGCCGGGCGTCGGGGAGGTTCTGCGGGAGGCGGCCGACGGGATCCGGCTGCGCCATCCCGGTGTCGACGTGGCGGTCGAGCAGTTGACGGGTCGGGCCTCGGAGGAGCTGGTGAAGGCGGCTCCGGAGGCCGAGCTGCTGGTCCTCGGCTCCCGTGGGCTGAGCGGGATCGCCGGCTTCCTGCTCGGTTCCGTGGGGCTGCACGTGGTCGCGCACACCGAGCGGCCCGTCGTCCTCGTACGGGCTGGGGAGCGGGCGGCGGACGAGCACGTGCCGGGTCCGGCCGGGGCGCCGGCCGCCGAGGCGCCGTTCCGGCCCGTCGTGCTCGGGGTGGACCTCGCCGACCCCGACCCCACGCTGATCCGGTTCGCCTGCGAGGCGGCCGCCGTGCGCCGGACCGCGCTGCGCGTCCTCCACGACTGGCGCCCGCCGTCCCACTCCGGCCTGCGCGAGCGGCCCGGGCTGGACGCCGATCTCGACACCGACCTCGGCGGGACGGACGCCGCCGCGCTGAGCGACGTACTGCGTCCGTGGCGGCTGGAGTACCCGTCCGTCGAGGTGGTGGAGGAGCCGCGGCGCGGGAAGGCCGCCGACCATCTGCTGGAGGCGTCCCGGGATGCCTGTCTGGTCGTCGTCGGGCGGCACGTCCGCCGTTCGCCGCTGGGGGCGCACATCGGGCCGGTCGCCCACGCGGTGCTGCATCACGCCGGTGTGCCCGTGGCGGTCGTCCCGCACGGCTGAGACCTCGGAGACGACCTTCCAGGACATCGCAGACGAGGTTCCGGACATCGGAGACGAGGTTCCAGAAGGTTTCGGGCGGCGTGTCCGATGACGGACCCTCAAGTTCAGCCGAAATACGATCACAAGGCGCCCAAAGCCGGTCCTACAATGCCCACTTGCAGTCGCACGCTGCCGACGCCCTGGCGCGTTCCGGTCCGTGTGACTCGAAACGGGGGATGTGGTGGGGGACCGAACCGTGCCCGCGGGCATTGTGCGCTTCATCGTGCTGCGCGCGTGGATGTACCGCGCGCTCCTCGGTGCCGTGCTGCTGACCGTGCTGCTGACCACAGCCGTGCTGGCCGCGCTCACCGCCTACTCGGGCGCCATAGGCGACGCGGCGCTGCGGCGGTCGCTCGCGGAGCAGCGGACCGCCGCCGAGGCCGCCCTGGTGCTCAAGGCCGATGTGCCGGCCGCCGAGCGGCAGGCGGCCGACGACGCCGTGCGGGAGGGCGCGCGCGGCATCTTCGACGGGCTTCCCGTGCGGGTCCGCACCCTGCTGAGGTCGGGGCCGTACGCCCTGCCGGAGAAGCTGCGGCCGCCCGCCGAGCGAGGCGGGAACCCGAACCTCACCTACTTCGCGGCCCTGGACCGCACCCAGGTGCGCGCCCTCGCCGGGCGGCTCCCCCGTGACGCGGTGACCGCCGGGCCCCTCGAGGTCGCACTGCCGCAGAGCGCCGCCCGGCGGCTCGGCCTGAAACCCGGCGCCCGGCTCACCGTCACCGACCAGCTGGACGGCCCGGCGGTACCCGTGCTGATCACCGGCGTCTACCGCCCGGTGGACGTCCGGGCCCCCTACTGGCAGCTGGACGACCTGGGCGGCCGCGGTGTGAAGGCGTCGAGCTTCACGACGTACGGCCCCCTGCTCACCGCCCCGGGCGTGCCGATGTCCGGCCGGGTGAGCGTCGGCGCGTCGGGGTGGCTGGCCTCGGCCGACTACTCCTCGCTCACCACGGAGCGGATCGGACCGCTGCGCGAGGCCGCCCGCTCGGGCAACGCGGAACTGCGCGAGAGCCCCGCGCTCAGCAGCGCGACCGTGGCGGACACCGCGTTGCCCGAGGTGCTGGACCGCATCGAACGCTCCCTGCTCGTCACACGCTCCAGCATGCTGATCGTCGCCGGGCAGCTCGGACTGCTCGCGGCCTGCGCCCTGTTGCTCGTCGCACGGCTCCTCGACTCCGACCGGACGGCCGAGACCCGGCTGTTGCGTGCGCGCGGTGCCACCCGGGCACGGCTGGCGGGCCTGGCCGCGCTGGAGGCCCTGCTGATCTCCGCGCCGGCGGTGGTCCTGGCGCCCCTGCTGTCGGGACCGCTGACGCGGCTCCTGGCCGCGCGGGGCACGCTGAGCCGGACCGGGGTGAGCGTCGACGTGCCGGCCGGGGGCCGACCCGAGGTGTGGGCGGTCGCCGCGGGCGTGGCCGCGCTGTGCGCGCTGGCGGTGGCGGTCCCGGCATGGCGGGCCTCCTTCGCGGGCACCGTCGCGATCCGGGCGGGGGCGCTGCCCGCGTCGCTGCGCGCCGGCGCGGACGTCGGGCTGCTCGCGGTGGCCGGTGTCGCCTTCTGGATGCTCGACAGCCAGGACTCCGGTGCCGTCACCGCCGACCGCGAGGGCGTCCTCGGCGTCGACCCGCTGCTGGTCGTGGCGCCCGCCCTCGTGCTGCTCGCCGGAACGGTCCTGGTGCTGCGGCTGCTGCCCCTGCTGGCGCGGGTCGGCGAGCGGCTGCTGACCCGCGGGCAGGGGCTGACCGCGGCCATGGTCGGCTGGCAGTTCGGCCGCCGCCCGATGCGCGGGGCCGGTCCCGTGCTGCTGCTGGTCATCTCCGTGGCGCTGGGGGTGGTGGCGCTCGGGCAGGACGCGTCCTGGCGGCGGTCCCAGGCCGACCAGGCCGACTTCCGCGCGGGGGCCGACGTGCGCGTCCAGGCCTCTGGAGGCGGCGTGGTGGGCCGCACCGACGTCTACGGGGACCTCCCGCACGTGGACGCGGTGGCCCCCGCGGTCCGCGGCACCATGTCGCTCTCCGGCAGCCGCAGGGCGACCGTCCTGGCCCTGAACACGAAGGAGGCCGCCGGGGCGGTGCTGGTGCGGCCCGACCTGACCGACGGCCCCCTGCTCGCCGGGCTCGCGCCTCCCGGAACCCCCGCGGGCATCGAGGTGCCCGAAGGCACCACCCGGCTCACCCTGACCGCCGCCCTGCACAGCACCACACCGGGGACGGAGGCCGACGTCACGCTCACGGTGCGCGACCGGCACGGGACCTCCTACGAACTGCCGTCCGGCCACCTCCCCGCAGACGGCCGCCCGCACCGGCTGACCCCGGACCTGAAGGGCGCCCGGGGCCCCCTGGCGCTGACCGGGATCCGGCTGAGCACGCCCCAGCCGACCGAGCGCCCGCACCGGCACCGCCTGGTCCTCGGCGCGCTCACGGCGACCGCGGGCGACGGCACCACCCGGCGGCCGGCGCTGCCGACGAGCTGGACCACCGCGACCGAGGCCGACCCGGGCGCCGCCCCGCCCGAGGACGACGCCCGGCCGACGCTCCCCCGGGTCACGTCGACGGCCCCCCTCACCCTCACGTACAGCACCGGGTACCAGCTGCCCGACCTGCTGCCGCCCGCCCTGCCGCTGGAGGTCCGGCTCACAGTCGACCAGCCGCCGGCGCCCGAGATCGTCGCCGTCGCCACCGACCGGTTCCTCGACGCGTCCGGCGCACGCGAGGGACAGCGCGTCGAGGTGACGTTCGACGGCCGTTCCGTGCCCGTCCGTATCGCCCGCACCGCGAGGGCGCTGCCCACGACGGAGGCCACCACCCAGGACGGCGGGGCCCTGCTGGTCGACCTCAGCGCCGTCAACCGGGTCCTCCAGGCCCGCTACGGGACCGGCCTCGCCCCCACCGAGTGGTGGCTCGGCACGACCGCACCCGGCGCCACCGCGGCGGCCGCGCGCGCCCTGCCCGACGTCGACCCCGAACAGGTGACGGTGCGCGACGAGACGGCGGCGAAGCTGCGCGACGACCCGTTCGGGGCGGCCCCGGAAGCGGCGCTGATCGCGGCGGCCGCGGTGACGGTGCTCTTCGCCTCGCTCGGCTTCGCGGTGAGCGCGGCCGGGGCCATGCGCACCCGCGACGGAGAGTTCGCCGTGCTGCGCGCCCTGGGGACACCACGCCGTCGCCTGGCCCGGCTGGTCGCCGTGGAGCACGGCGTCCTGGTGACCCTGGCGCTGCTGGTCGGCACGGCCCTGGGCACAGTCCTGACACACGCCCTGGTTCCCCTCGTCGTCCTGACCGGTCAGGCCACCCGGCCGCTCCCCCCGGTCCTGGTCGAACTGCCGCTCCCGCGTCTGGCCTCCCTCCTGGTGGCGCTCGCGGCGGGCCCCGCCCTCGTGACCGCGGCCCTCGCCCTCCGGCGGGCCAGACCCGTGACGGCTCTGAGGGACGAGGTGACGCAGTGACCCCGCAGCCGGTACCCCCACGCGACGGAGGGACGACGCAGGTGCCACCGCACGTACGGGCCGGGTCGCGGACCCGGCTGAGGGCCTTCGCCGGCACGTCCGTGGCCCTCGCGCTCCTGGTGGCCGTCACCGCGACGCTGGCCGCCGCCTACCCGCGCGCCGTCGACCGGTACGGCGACGCGGGCCTGCGCCGGGCCGTCGAGCAGGCACTGCCCGACCGGACGACCGTGCAGATGCAGGTCCCGCTGCCCTGGATGGACACGGTCGCGGAGATGGAGGCCGCGCTGCGGGCCGGTCCGCTCGACAAGGCGCGGGCCGAGATCCTCGCCACCGCCGAGGCCCCCCTGGTCCCCGACCCCGCGCAGTCGTCGTACGGCGTGCGCACGACCGTCCCCATGGAGGCGTCCGACGACTGGCTCCCCCAGCCCGGCGGCCGCCCCGCCCAACTGGTGCTCGCCGCCCAGCAGGAGCTGGCCTCCCACAGCGGACTCAGCGCGGGCCGGCTGCCCCGCACCACGGGCACACCCGTGACCGCGGCGACCGCGCAGGTCGAGGCCGCCGTCACGGTGGAGACCGCCCGCACGCTCGACATCCGGGTGGGCTCGGTGATCCACCTGCCGGGCTCGGCCCGCGCCCCGCTCGCCGTCCGGATCACCGGGATCGTCGCCCCCCGCGCACCCGAGGGCGCCTACTGGTCGGCACTGCCGGTGCTGCGCACCCCCGCGCTGAGCCGCCGGCCCGACCTCCCGCCGACGGAGGTCCACTGGCTCGGCGGCCTGCTGCTCGCCGCCGACGCCGGCCCGGTCCTCCTGGGCACCCCCGGCCGCCCGCAGCGGTACTGGAACCTCGCCCCCGACGTCGACGCCCTGCGCGGCCACGACCTCGACCGGCTGGCGTCCGCCGTGGCCGCCCTGGAGTCGGGGCCGGGAGTGCAGCGACTGCGGACGGTCGTGGACGACGGTTTGGAGGCCGAGACGAACCTCGACGCGGTCCTCGCCGACCACGCCCGGCTGCGGTCCGGGCTCGACCCGCTGCTGCTCCTCGCCGCCGTCGGCACCGGCAGCCTCGCCGTGATCGTCCTCGCCATGGCCGGCGGCGTGGCGGCCGATCGGCGGCGCGCGGAGCTGGCCCTGCTGCGCGCCCGCGGCGCCTCCCTGCCCGGCCTGGCCCTCAGACTGCTGGCGGAGACCGCGGCGGTGGCGGTGCCCGCCGGGGCCCTCGGACTGACCGCCGCGCTGCTCGCCCTGCCCGGCGCCCGCACCGGGCCCGCCCTGGCCGCCGCCCTCGCCGTCACCCTGTTCGCCTGCCTCGCCCTGCCCCTGCGCGCCATGGCGGCCCACCGCGCCGTACGCATCCAGGACGGGCGGGAGGACCTCGCCGCCACCCGGCCGTCACGCCGCCGGACGGTGGCGGAACTGACCGTCGTGGTGATCGCGGCCGGAGCGGTCGCCGCACTGCGCCGACAGGGATCCGGCGGAACCGCGCTGGTCGCCGCCGCCCCGCTGCTGACGGGCGTGGTCGCGGCCCTGCTGCTGGCCCGCCTGCACCCCCTGCCGCTCCGCGCGCTGAGCAGGGCGGCCACGCGCATGCGCGGCCTGGTGGTTCCCCTGTCGCTGGCCCAGGTGGCCCGCGCCCCCGGCTTCGCCGTACTGCCCCTGCTCGCCCTGCTCAGCGCCCTGACCACGGCCGCGTTCGGCGGCTCGGTCCTGGCCGGCGTCACGGCCGCCCGCGACCGGGCCGCCCTCCTCGAAGTGGGGGCCGACGGCCGCGTCGAGACCACCACCGGCGAACTCCCCCGAGCCCTGCCCGACCGGATACGCCGACTGCCCGGCGTCCGGGACGCGACGGAGGCGACCGTCACCTACGACGCCAAGCCGCAACAGGGCAGCCAGGCGGTGCCGCTCGCCGCCGTGGACCCCGACGCCTACGCTCGCCTCGCCCGCAGCACGGACCTCGGACCGTTCGACGCGGCACGCCTCCGGCGGACGGACGCCGGTACGACGGGCGGCGCCGACCGGCCCCTGCCCGCGCTGGCCTCACCACGCGTGGCCGACGAGTACGGCACCGGCCCCTACGCCGTCCTGCTCCCGGACGGCACCACCGTCACCGTCCGCGTCGTCGAGGTCCGGGACCGCACCCCGGCCGTGTCCGGCGACGACTTCCTGATCGTGGACCGCGCCGGCCTCCCGCGCGGCGCCCGGCGCACGACCACCCTGCTGCTGACCGGTGACGCCCTGAACGGCCGGGAACTGCGCTCGGCGACGCACGGCACGGCGGCGACCGTCCGGCTGCGCGCCGAGGAACGCGCACGCGACGCCGACTCACCGCTCCAGTCCGGCGCGGAACGCCTGTACGGGGTCGCGGTCGCCGCCGGCGCCGGATACGCGGTCCTCGCGCTCGTACTGACCGTGCTGCGCACCGCGCCCGCCCGCGGCGCCCTGCTCGCCCGGCTGCGCACGATGGGCATGACCCGGTCCCAGGGCCGGCGGCTGCTGATCCTCACGGCCCTCCCCCAGGCGTTCCTGGCCGCCGCCGGCGGCGTGCTGACCGGCTGGGTCGCCATACGCCTGCTGTCGCCCGGCGTCGACCTCACGGCCATCGCGTCGGCCTCCCCGTCCGCGGTCGAGGACGCCGTCCTGCGCACCGATCCGCTCTCCCTGGTCCTTCCGGCGCTCGCCGTGCTGCTCCTGGCCGTCGGGGTGCCCGCCGGGCAGGCCTGGTGGTCGGGCCGACGGGGCTCGGTGCGCGAGCTGCGGCTGGGGGACACCTAGGGCCCGCACCGTGAGCGGAACCCGAGACCACGCCCTCTCCGACACCGGCCCGTACCCATCCGACCGCCCAGGAGCAGCCGATGACCAGCAGCCCGACCTTCCACGAACTCGCCGACCGTGCCCTCGCCGCGCGCGACGCCGCCGCCTACGGTCAGGACGCCCTGATCAGCTGCGACCGGCTGGTGCGGATCTTCACCGCCGACGGCGTGGAGGTCCAGGCCCTGCAAGGCCTCGACCTCCTCGTCCGCAAAGGAGAACTCCTGGCCCTGGTCGGCGCCTCCGGCAGCGGCAAGTCCACCCTCATGAACATCCTGGCCGGACTGGACCGGCCCACCGCCGGCGCGACCCGCGTCGCCGACCACGACCTGGTCACGATGTCCGCCAAGGAACGCCTGGTCTACCGTCGCAGGACCGTCGGCTTCGTCCGGCAGCAGACCTCCCAGAACCTGCTGCCCTACCTCACCGCCGCGCAGAACGTCGCGCTGCCGCTACAGCTGGCGCGCGCCCGGGGCGGGCGCCGGGCCCGTGCCGTCCGCGCCGGGGAACTCCTCGACCTGCTGGGCGTCGCCGAATGCCGCGACCGCCGGCCGCGGGAGATGTCCGGCGGACAGCAGCAGCGGGTCGCCCTCGCCGTCGCCCTCGCCAACGATCCCGCGGTCCTGCTCGCCGACGAGCCCACCGGCGAACTCGACTCCCACACCGCCGAACAGGTCTTCGCCGCGTTCCGCACCGCCAACGAGGAGCTGGGCACCACCATCGTGATCGTCACCCACGACCAGTCCGTCGCCGGTGAGGTCCGCCGTACGGTCGCCATCCGGGACGGCCGCACGGCGACGGAGGTCCTGCGCCACAGCGAGGTCGACTCCGCCACCGGCCAGGAGAACCTGGTCGCCCGCGAGTACGCCATGCTCGACCGGGCCGGCCGCCTCCAGCTCCCCGCCGAGTACACCCGGGCCCTCGGGATGCGCGACCGCGTCGCCCTGGAACTGGAACCCGACCACATCGCCGTCCGCCCCGACGACACCCGCAGCGACCGCCCCGGCGGGAATTCGGCGGAGGAGCAGTCCTAGGGCGCCCTAGGACTCGGTGATCTCCCCGTCCTTCAGCTCCAGCACACGGTCGGCGAGGTCGAGGAGTGTCGTGTCGTGGGTGGCCACCAGAGCCGTGATCCGTTCGCTGCGGACGACCGCGCGCAGCAGTTCCATCACCGAGTGCCCGGTCTCCGCGTCCAGCTGGCCGGTCGGCTCGTCGGCGATGAGGATCGAGGGACTGTTGGCCAGGGCGCGGGCGACGGCGACCCGCTGACGCTGCCCGCCCGACAACTCGCCCGGCCGCTGCGCGGCATGGTCCGCGAGCCCCACCAGGGACAGCAGCAGATCGACGCGCTCCTGCCGCTCGCGCGGGTCCGCCCTGCGCAGGCGCAGCGGTACGCCCACGTTCTCGGCGGCCGTGAGGATGGGGATGAGCCCGAACGACTGGAAGACGAAGCCGATGCGCTCCCGGCGCAGCGCGAGCAGGGCGTCCTCACCCTGGTCACCGAGGTCCAGCCCGTCGACGGTGACGTGTCCGCTGTCCGGTTCGTCCAGGCCGCCGACGATGTTGAGCAGGGTGGTCTTCCCCGAGCCCGAGCGGCCTTTGAGGGCGACGAGTTCCCCGCGGGGGACCTCGAAGGAGACGCCCCGCAGGGCGTGCACGGCGCCGGCCCCCCGACCGTACGACTTGTGCACGTCCGCCACCCGCAGCATGGCCGCGGTCACCGCCTGGCCCATCGCGCCCCCGTATGCTCCGCCGATCCAGCAGCGCACCAGTGTGTCACCCGGCGCGGCACCCGGCCAGGCCTGTCGTGCCGGGGCGCCCGCGCTCCCGCACGCCGGGCGCGACGGCTCCGCCGCGGTCGGCGCGGTCAGCCGAGGCGGGGGATCTCGATCGCCGGGCAGCGGTCCATGACCATGTCGAGGCCGGCCTCGCGGGTGCGGTCGTAGGCGTCCTCGTCGATCACACCCAGCTGGAACCAGACCGCCTTGGCACCGATACGGGCCGCCTCGTCGGCGACGGACCCCGCGAGGTCGCTGTTGACGAAGACGTCGACGACGTCCACCGCGAAGGGGATGTCGGAGAGCGAGGCGTAGCCCTGCTCGCCGTGGACCGGCTCGGCCTTGGGGTGGACCGGGACGACGCGCTTGCCGTAGCGCTGGAGGACCTGGGCGACGCCGTACGCCGCCCGGTCGCGGTTGGTGGACAGGCCGACGACCGCCCAGGTGTCGCCGAGTTCCGTCAGGATCTTGCGGATCGTGGCCGGGTCGCCGTGCATGTGTGTGTCTCCTCTGTCCGTCTGTCCGTCTGTCCGTCGTCGGGCCGTCGGGCCGCCGGTCCGTCGCTTGTCCGTCGGTTGTCCGCCGGTCGTCCGTCTGCTGGGGCAGGAGCGCCCGGGGGCGGGGCCCGCCTGCGCCAACAGCGTGCGGCGCCCGGCGATTCCCGGGCGGCGGGCACCCTCATGGGCGCGTTCAGGGCGGCCCGTTCACCGGAAGGCCGTCCTCCGCGCTGCGTTCGGCCGGTTCCGCGCCTACGCTCACCCCGTGCTGCGTATCACCGACGCCCGGACCGGCGAACCCGCTGAGATCCGCAGGGCGCTCACCCGGGTCCACGCCCAGGTGCCGGGGGACGACACCTCGGCCCTGCGCGTCCTGCTGGTCGCCGACGTCCTCGCCCGTGCCCTGGAGCTGGGCGGAAGCCCCGTCCTCCTCGTCGCCGACCCGCCCGCCGCGCTGCGGCGGCGCGCCGACGACCTCGGCGTCCGGCCGAGCGAGACCACCGCGCCGAGGGGCGGCGGGCGGGTGCTGCGCGTGACCGGCTCGGGGGAGCCGGAGCACGCCGGGCACGGCGTCGGCGCCGCGGGGGCCGACACCGACATCACGGTCGACGTCGCCCCGGTGCGCGGGACCGAGGCCGCGGCCGCGTCGGGCGGCACCACTCTCCGGCTCGCCCTGCTCACCCAGCCCCGCCGGACCCCCGTGACCCTCGACGCCACCGCGCTCGGCGAGGCCGCCGACACGCTCGACCACTGGCGCACGGCGGTGGCGGCGTGGGCGACGCGACCGTCACGGCCCGTTCCCGAGCCCGTACGGCAGGCCCTGCGCGCCGCCTGGGAGGACGATCTGGACGTACGCGCCGTGCTCGACGTCCTCCGGGACGTGGAACACGCGCGGGACGTACCGGACGGGGCACGGTTCGAGACGTACGCCTACGCCGACCGGCTCCTCGGACTGGAACTCACGCGGCGGATCGGAGCATCGGCATGACGGCCCGCGCCGGCGCGGGCCCGCTGCGCAGACTGATCGTCGTGCGGCACGCCAAGTCCGCCTGGCCGGTGGGCGTCCCCGACCACGAGCGGCCCCTGGCGCCACGGGGCCGACGGGACGCCCCCGCCGTCGGGCGCGCCCTCGCCGAGGCGGACTGCCTGCCCGACCTGGCCGTGTGCTCCACGGCCGTCCGCGCACGGCAGACATGGGAACTGACCGCCGCGGAGTGGGGCACGCCGCCTCCCGTACGGCACGACGCGCGGGTGTACGCGGCCGAGGTGCCCGAGTTGCTGGACGTGGTGCGCGAGACCCCCGACCGGGTGCGGACGCTGTTGCTCGTCGGCCACAACCCGGGGCTCGAGGAACTCGTCCTCGACCTCGCCGGAGACGCCCTGGACGACGCGCTGGACGACGTGCGCGCCAAGTTCCCCACCGCGGCGATCGCCTTCCTCTCCTGGCACGGCGAGACCTGGTCCGCACTCGCCCCGGGCACGGCGCTGCTGACGGACATGATCGTGGCGAGGGGGAGGAAGAGCCCGAAGGCCAAGAAGGAAGCGAAGGAAGCGAAGGGGAGAGAGGGCAGCAAGGGCAGCAAGGGCGTCCAGCGCGCGAAGGACGTCTGAGCTGGGCAGGTCGTTTCCCGGTTGCGCCGGAAGCTTCCTGAAAACAGGACGCTTCCCAGCTGCCTCGAGGCCTGCGAAGATCATGAGTGTGACCGCAGCCGATCCTCATCCCTTCTCCGCCGTAGCAGAACCCGCCCTGGCTGTGCGGGACGAGCGGAGTGGTCTGCTGGCCGTGGCGGGGAGGCGCGGACATGACGTCCCGGCCCCGGTGGCGGTCTATGACACGTCCGATCTGAGCTGCCGTGTCCTCGTTCACTCGCGCTTCCCTGTGCACGCGATGGCTTTCCATCCCGCGCTTTCGCTGTTGGCGGTCGGCACCGGCCGCTACGACGGCGGCTACCTCTTCGAGGGGGAACTGCTGCTCGTGCATCTCGAGACCGACGAAACCCGAACGCTCATCGAGCACGAGTGCGGCCGGCAGGTCCTGGGGCTGGAGTGGGTCGACGAACACGCCCTGCGCGTCTTGATGGCCCCGCCCGACGACTGGCAGGACGAACAGGCCCGTGTGGAGGGGCACGTCGCGGTGGTCCACCGAGACGACTGGGCCGCGGTCCCGGCCCGGTCACTCACCGGCCGCGATCTGGCCGGCCCGAGGGTGCCGGCACCACGTCCCGACGGCCGCGAGGCAGCCCGGCAGCTGCTTGCTGAGGTCAGCGCGGCCCGGCGGGTTCAGAGGGCCGATCACTCAGCGGATCTGTGATCGCATCATCAGGCCGTTTCATGCGCGGCGGCGCATCCGCCCCATCGGGACGCCCTTCACCACGGATTAGGCTGGCCGGATGCAGGACGAGTACCGCACCGTCGCCCGCCCCGGAGTGCATGAGACCGAGGTCAACCGCTCCCGTTTCCTGTGCGCGCTCGCCCCGGCGGCCACCGAGCAGGAGGCGCAGGACTTCGTCGCGGCCGTCCGCAGGGAGCACGCCGACGCGACGCACAACTGCTTCGCGTACGTCGTCGGCGCCGACGCGGCCGTCCAGCGGGCGAGCGACGACGGGGAGCCCGGCGGCACCGCCGGCGTCCCGATGCTCCAGATGCTGCTGCGGAGGGACATGCGGTACGTCGTCGCCGTCGTCACCCGGTACTACGGCGGGGTCAAGCTGGGCGCGGGCGGCCTCATCAGGGCGTACGGCGGTGCCGTGGGCGAGGCGCTGGACGTGCTCGGCACCATCACGCGCCGGCGCTTCCGGCTGGCCACGGTGACCGTCGACCACCAGCGCGCCGGCAAGGTGCAGAACGACCTGCGGTCCACCGGGCGCGAGGTCCGGGACGTGCGCTACGGCGAGACCGTCACCATCGAGATCGGGCTGCCCGACGCCGACGTGGACGCCTTCCGCGCCTGGCTCGCCGACGCCACCGCGGGCACCGCCGCGTTCGAACTCGGCGGGGAGGCGTACGGGGACGGCTGAGCGAAAAAGCCCCCCGCGTCCCCTGAGTGACACCGTGTCCGATTCTCGCCGGTCCGCGGTAAATATGTGGACTGACGGCCTCCATCAACGGGACACTTCCGACTTCCTAACTCCGGGAGTGTGATGGGGACGACAGACACGCAAGGGTCGACGCCGGGCAGGAGCGCGGTCGTTCTGGCGCTGCGCCACTACGGTCGGGAACTGCTGCGCCTACGACGACTGGCCCTGCCCGCGCTGCTGCTGCCGGCCGTGGGCAACATCGGTATCCGCTATGTGGCCCCCCTTCTGATCGCCAAACTGGCAGGACAGGCCGCCGACGACGGCGGTCTCACCCTCGGTTCGGCGCTGCCGTACGTGTGGGCGTTCGGTGCGACACTGCTGCTCGCCGAGGCGGTGTGGCGGGTCGGGCAGCACTGCCTGAACCGGGTGGACGCCCTCGGCATGGAGCACCTGTACGTGAGCGGTATGGACGAACTCCTCGCCAAGGACGCGGCGTTCTTCCACGACAACTTCGCCGGCTCCCTGACCAAACGGGTGCTGAGCTTCGGCAAGCGCTTCGAGGACTTCGTCGACACGCTGACCTACCGGATCGTGGGCAGCGTCGTCCCCCTGCTGTTCGGGGCCGTGGTGCTGTGGACCTACGAACCGATGCTCGTCGTCGGCCTCCTGGTGATGATCGCGGTGACCGTGGTGGCCGCGACACCGCTGATCCGACGTCGGCAGCGGCTCGTCAACGACCGGGAGGCGGCGGTCGCCCGGGTCTCCGGCCACGTCGCCGACAGCCTCGTGAACATGGAGACCATCCGGGCGTTCGCGGCCGAGCGGCGGGAGGCCGAGGAACACCGCAGCCGTGTCGCCGACTCCCGGCGTCTGACGCTGCGGTCGTGGGACTACGGCAATCTTCGCGTCGACACTCTGATCGCCCCCATGTCCGTACTGACCAACGTGCTGGGGCTGTTGGTCGCCATCGTCTTCGGGGGCTCGGGCCGGGGAGTGGAGGAGGTCGTCGTCGCCTTCACCTACTACTCCAACGCGACCCAGATCATGTTCGAGTTCAACCAGATCTACCGGCGCCTGGAAAGCTCGATGACCGAGGCCGCGCAGTTCACCGAGCTGCTGCTGGACCCGCCCACGGTGCTCGACCCCCCGGAGCCCGAACCGCTCGCACCGCGCGACACCGGCGTCCGCTTCGAGACGGTGACCTTCGCCCACGCGGGCGTGAAGCCGATCTTCCAGGGACTCGACCTGGACGTGCCGGCGGGGGCGCGTATCGGACTGGTCGGCAGGTCCGGCGGCGGCAAGACCACGCTCACCCGGCTGCTGCTGCGGATGTCGGACATCGACGACGGGCGCATCCTCATCGGTGGGCAGGACATCAGCCGGCTGCGCCAGACCGATCTGCGCTCACTGATCGCCTACGTCCCGCAGGAACCCGCCATGTTCCACCGCAGTCTGCGGGACAACATCGCCTTCGCCCGGCCCGGCGCCACCGACGAGGAGATCCACGCCGCGGCCGAGGCCGCGCACGTCACGGAGTTCGTCGGCCAGCTCCCCGACGGCTTCGCCACGCTGGTGGGGGAGCGGGGAGTGAAACTCTCGGGCGGCCAGCGTCAGCGCGTCGCGCTCGCGAGGGCCATCCTGCGCGACGCCCCGGTCCTGCTCCTCGACGAGGCGACCAGCGCGCTGGACTCGGAGAGCGAGATCCTCGTCCAGGACGCCCTGTGGCGGTTGATGGACGGGCGGACCGCCCTCGTGGTCGCCCACCGGCTGAGCACCGTCGCCGGCATGGACCGTCTCGTCGTCCTCGACCGCGGGAGCGTCGTCGAGCAGGGCACCCACGAGGAACTGCTCACGGCGAACGGCGCCTACGCCAAGCTGTGGCAGCACCAGTCGGGCGGCTTCCTCGGCGAGAGCGCCGGGGCGGACCTCGCGGGACCGGTCGGCGGAGCCGGTCTCGCCGGTCTGCCCGCACCGGCCGGCCCGGCGCCGACGGTGAGCTGAGAGCGGGCCGAGAGCTGACCGAGGCGTGCCGTGCGCGCGCCGGGGGGAGCCCCGCCCGTCCCGGGCGGGGCTCCGCGGCACCCGCCGGCCGTGGGGCGGCGGACCGAGGCCCGTGCCGGACCGGGTACCGACAGGCGTTAGCGTGGTCCGTGCTGAGAGCGGGGCCGCGGCGGTCGGGTGCCGGGTCCACGGGTGACAAAGGGGGATGCATGCAGGTCGGAGCAGTTTCTTGAGAATTCTGCACACATCCGACTGGCATCTCGGTCGGACGTTCCACCGGGTGAACATGCTGGGCGCGCAGGCCGAGTTCATCGGTCGGCTGGTCGCGACGGTGCGGGAACGCGACGTCGACGCGGTGGTCGTGGCGGGGGACGTGTACGACCGGGCGGTGCCGCCGCTGGCCGCGGTCGAGCTCTTCGACGACGCCCTGCACCGGCTGGCCGAGCTGGACGTGCCCACGGTGATGATCTCCGGGAACCACGACTCGGCGCGGCGGCTCGGTGTCGCGGCGGGCCTCATCGGCCGTGCCGGCATCCATCTGCGGACGTCGGCCTCGGCCGCCGGCACCCCGGTGACGCTCTCGGACGCCCACGGCGACGTCGCCTTCTACGGGCTGCCCTACCTCGAACCCGCCCTGGTGAAGGACGAGTTCGGGGTCGAGAAGGCGGGCCACGAAACGGTGCTCGCCGCCGCCATGGACCGCGTCCGGGCCGACCTGGCCGGCCGGCCGGCGGGCACCCGTTCCGTCGTCCTCGCCCATGCCTTCGTCACCGGCGGCGAACCCAGCGACAGCGAGCGGGACATCTCCGTCGGCGGCGTCTCCGCCGTGCCCGCCGGTGTCTTCGACGGCGTCGACTACGTGGCGCTGGGCCATCTCCACGGCAGCCAGACCCTCACCGACCGGGTGCGCTACTCCGGTTCCCCGCTGCCGTACTCCTTCTCCGAGGCCGACCACCGCAAGAGCATGTGGCTGGTGGACCTCGGCGCCGACGGTTCGATCGACGCCGAGCGGATCGACTGCCCCGTGCCACGCCCCCTCGCCCGGATCCGCGGGCGGCTGGACGACCTGCTCGCCGACCCCGCCCTGGACCGGCACCAGGAGGCATGGGTCGAGGCCACCCTCACCGACCCCGTCCGGCCCGCCGAGCCCATGGCCCGGCTGTGCGCGCGCTTCCCGCACACGCTCAGCCTCGTCTTCGCCCCCGAACGGGCCCCCGGCGACCCCGACGTCTCCTACGCCCGGCGCCTCGCCGGCCGGGATGACCAGGAGATCGCCGAGGACTTCGTGGCCCATGTCCGCGGCACCGGCCCCGACGAGCACGAACGGACCGTGCTCAGGGACGCGTTCGACGCGGTACGGGCCGACGAGACCGTCCGGGAGGTCGCCCGATGAGACTCCACCGGCTCGACATCGCCGCCTTCGGCCCCTTCGGCGGCACCGAGTCCGTCGACTTCGACGACCTCTCGGCCGCCGGCCTCTTCCTGCTGCACGGCCCGACCGGCGCCGGCAAGACCTCGGTCCTGGACGCCGTCTGCTACGCGCTGTACGGCTCGGTGCCGGGGGCCCGGCAGAGCGGCCAGGGCATGAACCTGCGCAGCGACCACGCGGCACCCACGACCCGCACCGAGGTCCGCCTCGAACTCACCGTCGCCGGACGCCGGTTGGAGATCACCCGGCAGCCGCCCTGGGAGCGGCCCAAGAAACGCGGGTCGGGCACCACGGTCGAGAAGGCGCAGAGCTGGCTGCGCGAGTACGACGCGGTCGCCGGCGCCTGGAAGGACCTCAGCCGCTCCCACCAGGAGATCGGTGAGGAGGTCACCCAGCTCCTGGGGATGAGCCGGGAACAGTTCTGCCAGGTCGTGCTGTTGCCGCAGGGCGACTTCGCGCGGTTCCTGCGTGCCGACGCCGAGGCGCGCGGCCGGCTCCTCGGCCGCCTCTTCGACACCCACCACTTCGCCGCCGTCGAGAAGCGGCTCGCCGACCGCCGCCGGGAGACCGAGGCCAGGGTGCGCGAGGGCGACGCCGCCCTGCTCGCCGACGCCCACCGGATGCACCAGGCGGCGGGCGACGCACCGGACCTGCCCGAGCTGGCCCCGGGGGACCCCGGTCTCGCCGACGCGGTCCTCGCCTGGGCCGCCGTCGCCCGCAGCACCGCCCGGGAACGGCTCACCATCGCCCACTGCGCGCGGGCGGCGGCACAGTCGGCCCGCGCCGAGGCCGACCGGGTCCTGGACGACGTACGCGAAGTGGCGCGGCTGCAAAGGCGGTTCGCGGAGGCCCGGGAGCGCGCCGCACGGCTGGAGGAGCGGGCGGACGACCACCGGGAGGACCGGGCGCGGATGGAGCGCGCCCGCAAGGCGGAGGCCGTGGTCCCGGCACTGGAGCTGCGGGACGCGGCCGAGGCCGAGCACCGGTGGGCCAGGGCGGAGGAGGAGGACGCCCGAGCGCGCCTGTCGGGGGAGCACGCCGACGCGGGTGCCGTCGGACTGGCCGCCGCCGCCCGGAGGGCCTCGGAGGAGCTGGGGGCGCTGGAGTCGGCCCGGCGTGCCGAGCGGAGGCTCGCCGTCCTCCTCGCCGAGCAGGCCGAGTTGGACGGTGAGGAGCGGGCGGACGAGGGGGTTCTGCAGGACGCCGAGGGCTGGCTCGCCGAGTGGGAGACCACCCGGGCCGGGCTGCAGAGCCGTATCGAGTCCGCGCAGGAGGCCGCCGCCCGCGCCGAACAGCTCGCCGTGCGGCGGGAACCCGCCGAGCAGCGGCTCGCCGCCGCCCGGCAGCGCGACCAGCTCGGCCGCGACACCGACGCGGCACAGGCGCGGGTGCTCCGGCTGGCCGAGCGGGCGTCCGAGGCCCGCACCCACTGGCTGGACCTCAAGGAGCAGCGCCTGTCGGGGATCGCGGCGGAGCTGGCGGCCGGACTCGTCGAGGGGCGGCCGTGCGCCGTCTGCGGAGGCACCGAACACCCCGCCCCCGCCCGGAAGGTCGCGGGGCATGTGGACCGGGAGGCGGAGGAGGAGGCGCTCGCCGCGTTCCAGCGGGCCGACGAGGAGCGGGCCGAGGCGGAGCGGCAACTGGGCGTCGCGCAGCGGGCGTTGGCCGCTGCGAGCGCCGAGGCCGGTGACACCCCGACCGAGCGGCTCGCGGCGACGGTGGCGGAACTGGAGCGGGAGCACACGGAGGCCCGGCGGCGTGCCGTCGACCTCCACCCCGCGCAGGAGGCGCTGCTGCACGCCGAACAGGAGCGCGACCGGCGGGCCGCCGCACGGCAGGAGGCGGCGGTCAGGGCCGCGTCCCGCGACACCCGGCGCGACACGCTGGAGCGGGAACGGGCCACGCTGGAGGCCGAGTTGACGCAGGCCCGGGGCGACGCCGGGAGCGTGGCCGAGCTGGCCGGGCGGCTGGAGGCGCGGGCCGCGAGGCTCGGTGCGGCCGCCGAGGCCGCCCGGGTGGCCGACGACACCGCGCAACGCCTGAAGGACGCCGACGCGCGTCTCGCCGACGCGGCGTTCCGCGCCGGGTTCGACACGCCGCGGGACGCGGCCGACGCCGTGCTCGACGACGCCGCCCACCGGGACCTGCAACACCGCCTCGACGCCTGGCAGTCGGAGGAGGCCGCTGTACGGGCCGTCCTCGCCGAGGCCGGGACGACGGCCGCGGGCGGGCAGCCGCCCGTCGACCTCGAGGCCGCCGAGCGGGAGGCCGAAGCCGCCGCCCGGCGGCTCCAGGACACCGTCTCCGCGTGGGACGCCGCCGAGCGGCGTCGCACCGAACTCGACCGGCTGTCCGCGCGGGCCACCGCCGCCGTGCGCGGGCTGGCACCGCTGCGCGAGGAGTACGACCGTGTCGCCCGGTTGGCGGGGCTCGCGGCCGGCACCTCCGCCGACAACGAGCGCAGGATGCGCCTGGAGGCCTACGTCCTCGCCGCCCGGCTGGAGCAGGTCGCCGCCGCCGCGACCGTACGGCTCCAGCGGATGTCCTCCGGCCGCTACACCCTCGTCCACTCCGACGACCGGGCCGGACGCGGTCGCAGCGGTCTCGGGCTGCATGTCGTCGACGCCTGGACGGGACGGGGGCGGGACACGGCCACGCTCTCCGGCGGGGAGACGTTCTTCGCCTCGCTCGCGCTCGCCCTCGGTCTGGCCGACGTCGTCACCGACGAGGCGGGCGGCGTACGGCTCGACACCCTCTTCATCGACGAGGGGTTCGGCAGCCTGGACGACCAGACCCTCGACGAGGTCCTCGACGTCCTCGACGCACTGCGCGAACGCGACCGCAGCGTCGGCATCGTCAGCCACGTCGCCGATCTGCGCAGGCGGGTCCACGCGCAGCTGGAGGTCGTGAAGGAGCGGACGGGCTCGGTCGTGCGGCAGCGAGGCCGGTGACCCGGCGGGCGGCGGCGGGGCGGTGGCGAGGTCAGTGACCCAGAGGGCGGCGGGGCAGTGGTGAGGAGTAGACGACGCTCGTCGTCACCGACCCGAGGGCGCCGATCTTGCCCGACACCTCCTCCAGATGCCGCATCGAACGGGCCGCGACCTTGATCACGAAGCAGTCGTCGCCCGTGACGTGGTGCGCCTCCAGGATCTCGGGCGTGACGGCCACCAGATCGTGGAACGGCTTGTAGTTCCCGGTGGGGTAGCGCAGGCGGACGAACGCCAGGATCGGCAGTCCCAGCCGCTCCGGGTCCACGACGGCCGCGTAGCCCTGGATCACACCCGCCTCCTCCAGCCGCCGCACCCGCTCGGTCACCGCGCTCGCCGACATCGACACGGCGCGGGCCAGCTCGGCGAAGCTGGCCCGGCCCTCGCGCTGGAGGACCTCCAGGATGCGCCAGTCGGTGGCATCGGGCAGGTACGGGGAATTCACGGCCATGCCTGATGGATAGCAGGGGAATCCCCGGCCGATCAAGGCCCCGGCCGTGGATCGCCCCTTCAGGCGGATGATCATCCGGCGTAGATTTCCGGTGAGGGAAACAAGGGCTTCCCCAAGGGAAAGGCCAGCTCATGACCGTCGCCACCGCATCCGCCGTCAACCCCGTCCTGCGGGTCGCCCCCGCCGCCCCGGCCGAGGCCGCCGCGTACTTCCGGGCGAGTCTCGTCTTCCACGCCGACGTCTCCGACGTGGCCGCCGCCCTCGCCGCCGACGGCGACCCCGGCTTCGCGGTCCTCGACTCCCGCTCCACCGCGTCCTGGGACCAGGGGCACATCCCGGGCGCGGTCCACCTCCCCACCGCTCTCATCCCTGAGCAGGCCGAGCAGCTGCTCGACAAGTCCGTGCCCGTCGTCACCTACTGCTGGGGCCCCGGCTGCAACGGCGCGACCCGCGCGGCCCTCGCCCTCGCCGAACTCGGCTTCCAGGTCAAGGTAATGCTCGGCGGCTTCGAGTACTGGGCGCGCGAGGGCTTCGCCTACGAGACCTGGGAGGGCGGGGCGCGCCGAGCCGCCGACCCGCTGACCGCGCCCGTGGACGCCGAGGACTGCGGCTGCTGAACCGGTCGCCGCCCCGCTTGCTGACAAACTGTCAAGAAAGCTTCAGGGGCAGCGAGTTCGGCCCGGCCGTCGCCGTGTAGCTTCTGGGCATGGCTGGATACGCGGACGCGGCGGCGGTGCCCGATGTGGTGCGGTGGGTGAAGTCGAGCGGTGGACCGCTCATGGCGATACCGGAGGCGGTGCTCGCGTTCTGGGCGGGCGCCGACGGCGACGAGACCTCCTCGGACTACGACCGCGCCTGCGACGTCGCCGGACACATCGGCCTGCTGCCGGTCGGCGACACCCGCGCCCTGGTCCTCGGCGACGAACCCGCGCCCACCGCGTACCTCCCCGAGCACGGCACCTTCGTCCGCCGGTATGCGGGCGACTCCGCCGACGCCCTCCTCGCGGACGTTCCGGCGGCGCTCGCCACCACCGCCTGGGAACCGGAGCTGCGGTGGCGGGTGCCGGGCCCGGTCGTCCTCCTCGACGCCGTCCGGCCCGGCAGATCGCTGCGGGAGACGGACCACGTACGGGTGGCGCTGAGCGCCGGCGCGTACACGGTCAGCGCCGCCCGGGTCGCGACGGGCCCGGAGACCTCGTTCGGGTTCGTCCGGGTGAGACCACTGGCCGACGGGTGAGGCCTCCGGCCGGGAGCCCGGTTTCTCGTCGGGGATCGGGCTGCGGTCAGGCGCGAGCGCTCACGTAGCCGGGAAACGGCGTGGTGGCCGGGCCCCCGCGCGGGTGGCGGTGGGCCCGGCCGGTCCGGGTCACAGTCGGGACAGCTCGTCCACCAGGTCGTCCAGGCCCAGGGACCCCTGGGACAGCGCGGCCATGTGCCAGGCCTTGGCGTCGAAGGCCTCGCCGTGGCGCCGCTTGGCGTTCTCCCGGCCCAGCAGCCAGGCCCGCTCGCCGAGCTTGTAGCCGATGGCCTGGCCCGGCATCGTCAGATAGCGCGTCAGCTCGCTCTCCACGAAGTCCGCCGGACGGCTGCTGTGGGCGCCGAAGAACTCCTGCGCCAGATCCACGGTCCAGCGCTCGCCCGGGTGGAACGGCGAGTCCGCCGGGATCTCCAGCTCCAGGTGCATCCCGATGTCGACGATGACCCGGGCGGCGCGCATCATCTGCGCGTCCAGGTAGCCCAGCCGCTCCTCCGCGTCCTTGAGGAAGCCCAGCTCGTCCATGAGCCGCTCCGCGTACAGGGCCCAGCCCTCGGCGTTGGCGCTGACCCCGCCGACCGTGGCCTGGTAGCGGGACAGGTCGTCCTTGACGTACACCCACTGCGCGAGCTGGAGGTGATGGCCGGGAACGCCCTCGTGGTACCAGGTGGAGACCAGGTCGTACACCGGGAAGCGGGTCGCCCCCATCGTGGGCAGCCAGGTGCGGCCGGGGCGGGAGAAGTCCTCGGTCGGGGGCGAGTAGTACGGGGCCGCCGCACCACCGGGCGGGGCGATGCACGACTCGACCCTGCGCACCGGCTCCGCCAGGTCGAAGTGGGTGCCGTCCAGCGCCTCGATCGCCTCGTCCATCAGCGACTGGAGCCATGCGCGGACCTCGTCCACACCCTCGATGTGCCGACCGTGCTCGTCCAGGTGCGCGAGCGCCACCCAGGGCGTCTCGGCGCCGGGCAGGATCTTCGCGGCCTCCTGCCGCATCTCGCCGAGCAGCCGGTGGAACTCCGCCCAGCCGTACGCGTACGCCTCGTCGAGATCCAGGTCCGACCCCGTGAAGTAGCGGACCAGCCGGCCGTAGCGCTCGCGGCCGACCGTGTCCGGTGCCCCCTCGACCGCCGGGGCGTACACGTCGCGCATCCAGTCGCGCAGCTCCACCACGGCCCGGGTCGCGCCGCGCGCCGCCTCGTCCAGCTCGGCGCGCAGCGACTCCGGGCCCGCCGACGCGAAGTCCTCGAACCAGCCGCGCCCCGAACCGTCCGTGTCCGCCCACTCGGTGAGCTGGCCGATGAACGTCGCGGTCGGGCGCGGGCCCGCGTACAGCTTCCGCTCCAGCCCGAGCGCAAGGGACTCGCGGTAGCCGGCGTAGGCCGTCGGCACCGCGCGCAGCCGCTCCGCGATCGCCGCCCAGTCCTCCTCGGTCTCCGCCGGGGTGATCGTGAACACCTCACGCACCTCGTGCGGCGGCGTGACCATGTTGCCGACGGCGCGCAGCCCCTCCTCGGCCTCGTGCACGGCCAGCTCCGCCGTCAGCCGCTCGCGCAGCAGGCGCGCGCACCGGCGCTCGACGTCACTGTCCGCGCCCGGTTGCCGCTCCGCCTCGTCGAGCCGTGCCAGCGTCGTACGGATCAGCTCCGCACGGGCCTCCTGACCGGCCGGCGAGGTGTCCGGCAACGCGCCGGAACTCTCCTTCACACCCAGATACGTTCCGATCACGGGGTCGAGGGCGATGAGGTCGTCGACGTACGCGTCGGCGACCTCACGAGGCAGGGAGCTCTTGGTGTCAGACATGCCGACAATCTTGGTACGGCCACGGGTACGGCGTCAGCTGCTTAAGTGGCGCTTGAGCCTTACCTCGGCCGGATTCCGCTCAGGGCGTGATCCGCGTCGGGACCGGTCGATGTTCGACGGGTCAGGGCGAGGGCCGGTCGGCGTCCGGAGGCAGCAGGGGCCCGCACTCCCACTGCTGGAAGATCAACCGGGTCTCCACCCGCGCCACCTCGCGCCGCGAGGTGAACCCGTCGAGGACCAGACGCTGCAGATCCGCCATGTCCGCGACCGCGACGTGCACCAGATAGTCGTCCGGCCCGGTGAGGTGATAGACGGTCCGCGACTCCGGCAGCGCCCGGATCCGCTCCACGAACGGCCCCACCAACTCCCGCCGGTGCGGCCTGACCTGCACCGACAGCAACGCCTCCAGACCCCGCCCCAGCTTGGCCGGATCCAGTCGCAGCTGATGGCCGAGGATCACGCCCGCACGGCGCAGCCGCGTCACCCGGTCCAGACAGGTGGACGGCGCGACCCCGACCTGCGCCGCGAGGTCCCGGTACGTCGTCCGGGCGTCGTTCTGCAACAGCCGCAGCAGATGGAGGTCCACCGGATCGAGTACGACGGAATCGGGCATTGTTCGAACGTAACACGGTGTTCGATCCCCGAGTCCCGGTCGATGTTCACCCTGACGTCCATGAACTCAGCGAGCACGCACGCGTACGACCACGCACGCACCACGCCGAGAGCACTGGCCACCGAGGCCGTGCACGCCGGCCGCGACGACCTCGCGCGCCAGGGCCTGCACGCCCCGCCGATCGACCTGTCGACCACCTACCCCTCGTACGACAGCCGGGGCGAGGCCGCCCGCATCGACGCCTTCGCCGGCGACGGTGCCCAGCCGGAGGGCCCGCCGATCTACGGACGGCTCGGCAACCCGACCGTCGCCCGCTTCGAGACCGCCCTCGCCCGCCTCGAAGGCACCGAGAGCGCCGTCGCCTTCGCCAGCGGCATGGCCGCCCTCAGCGCCGTCCTCCTCGTCCGCGCCTCGATGGGCCTGCGCCATGTCGTCGCCGTACGGCCCCTGTACGGCTGCAGCGACCATCTGCTCACCGCCGGGCTGCTCGGCACCGAGGTCACCTGGGTCGACCCGGCCGGCGTCGCGGACGCCCTGCGCCCCGACACGGGCCTGGTCCTCGTCGAGACCCCGGCCAACCCGACCCTCGCCGAACTCGACCTCCGCGCCCTCGCCCACGCCTGCGGGTCGGTCCCGCTCCTCGCGGACAACACCTTCGCCACGCCCGTCCTGCAACGCCCCGTCGAACAGGGGGCGCGGCTCGTCCTGCACAGCGCCACGAAGTACCTCGGCGGGCACGGGGACGTCATGGCCGGGGTCGTGGCCTGCGACGAGGAGTTCGCCGGACGGCTCCGCCAGGTCCGCTTCGCCACCGGCGGCGTCCTGCACCCGCTCGCCGGCTATCTGCTCCTGCGGGGCCTCTCCACCCTTCCCGTCCGCGTGCGAGCCGCTTCCGCGACCGCCGCCGAGCTGGTCCGCCGCCTCGCCGCCGACCCGCGTGTCGCCCGCGTCCACTATCCGCGCATCGGCGGCGCCATGATCGCCTTCGAGGTCCACGGCGACCCCCACGACGTCATCTCCGCCGTCCGCCTCATCACCCCGGCGGTGAGCCTCGGCAGCGTGGACACACTCATCCAGCACCCGGCCTCGATCAGCCACCGCATAGTGGAGGAGACGACCCGCCACGACGCCGGCGTCAACGACCGCCTCCTCCGCATGTCGGTGGGCCTGGAAGACCCCGAGGATCTGTGGTCAGACCTGAACACGGCGCTGGGGGCCGGGCCCGCCGGGGCGTCGAACGGACGAGCCACGGCGGAGGCGAAGGGGCCGGTCCTCTCGACGAGGGGCGCCTGAGCCGGGGCGACCGCCGGGTGGCTCGGGCCGGGCTGGGCGGCTGGATCCGGCGGGGGATCGGGCTGAGGGGGCGGGTGTCGGGGGGCTTGGCCTGGCCGGGTGAGGAGGCGAGGGGACGCGCCTCCGGGTCGAGCCGGGTGGCCCGACCGACAGAGGTTGTCTCGGGGCCGGACAGGTGACTGAGGCCGGTCCTGCGCCAACTCGTCGGATGCTCCTCGGAGTCGCTCACCGTGCCCCGTCAGGGGCGCGGGGAACTGCGCGACCAGCCCCCACCCACCCGCACCCGACCGACCCGCTCACCCAGCGGCCCACTCACCGAGCCGCTCACCCGGCCGGTCATCCCCCCGTCACCCCATACGCCCCCGCCCCTCCGCGACCTCCGCGACCTCCGCGACCTCCGCGACCCCGACCTCGGACAACCGCGCGGTGATCACCAGCGTCCCCTCCTCGATCTGATAGTCGAGCGGCAGCTCAAGACCCCGCATCGCCGCGACCATCCCCGTGTTGGACGCCTGCGTCACCACGTACACGTGCTCGCAGCCCGTCCCGGCGGCCATGTCCACCAGCCTGCGCAGCAACTCGCTCCCGATGCCCCTGCGCTGCCACTCGTCCTCGACGAGCAGCGCGATCTCGGTCTCGTCGCCGTCCCAGAGGAGGTGTCCCAGCCCGACGAGCCGCCCCGAGGCCGTCTGCACGGCGAGCGTCCGCCCGAAACTCGGGCTCAGCAGATGCTTGAGGTACCGGTCGGCGTCGCCCACGGGCCCGTGGTACCGCATGGTCAGCGTGCGCGCCGAGCACCGCTCGTGCATCGCCTTCGCCGCGCGCAGATCGCCGGCGTCCGCACGACGCACCGTGATGTCGTTGCCCTCCGGCAGGGTCAGCACGTCCTGGCTGCGCGGAATCCGCGGGCCGAGCCGAGCGTCCAGCTCCACCAGCGCCCGCGCCCGCGCGAACTCCGTCGGCGTGAACGGCAGATACGGCCGCTCCACCGTGATCACCCCACCCTCCGGCGCCCGCAACCGCATCACCGTGTCCTCCAGGACCCCCTCGACCGGCACGCTCTCCTGGACCCGGCCCGAACCGGGCGCGGTGGCGGGCAGCGAGCGGATGGTGCAACGGCCGAGCAACTGCCGTAGCGCGAGCGGGAGTTCCGCCGCGTCCAGCGCCGTGCGCGTGGCCAGACCGAGGATCCGGGTCGGCGCGTCCACCAGGTCGTGGGCGTCACCGCGCTCGATCCAGGTCCCGGTGCCGCCCGACTCCGCCACGGCACCGCCGAGCTCGGCGGCCGACAGTTCCTCGGGCGCCCTCAGCAGGAACTCGTCCACCGTGCCCTCGGCCAGCGGATGCGTCTGCAGGCTCAGGATGTCGACCCTGAGTTTCGCGAGCGCCGTGCACAGCGCGGCCAGCGAACCCGGCTGGTCCTTCACCGTCGTCCGCATGCGCCACATCAGGGTCACACCCGAGACCACCGGGGTGACCGTCTCCGACGGCCCGGCCTGCCGCCCCTCGGCGAGCGGCGGCCGGGCGCCGGTATCGCTCGTCGGCGGCGCGTGCCCGTGGCGCCGTTCCCACCAGCCACGGAACCCGGCCGTGGCGGAGCGCAGTCGGTGGTGGAGGGGGCGGCCGTTGCCCGCCCGCGTCACGTCAGCCTTGTTCTGAGTCATGGGGCAACTGTGAACGAGTGGTGTTGCGTGATCACGAACGCTTTGTGACTGACCGGTAAAAGCATCGTTCCGCACCTTTTGTTGCTTTTTCTATGACTGATGCTGTCGGAACCGATGCCGTCGCCGACCGATCATGAAGGTCAGGCCAGCGCCGCACACAACCGCCGGGACTGGGTCACCAGCCGGGACGAGCCCTTCCGCTCCGCCGCCGCCGCGAGATACGGCAGCTCCCCGCGTGCCCCGGACCGCTCCGCGCATTCGGCGGCGACGGCCACCAACTCCCCGAGCCCCCGCGTCGGAGCCTTCCTCGCAGCCGCCCCCTCGCCCGCGAGGTCGGCCAGCAGCGGCGGCAGCGCCTCCCGCAGCACCGACCAGGCGGTGCCGTACGCCCCGGTGGCCGCCACCGTGCGTATCGACTCGGCGAGGCGCGCCGGACGCACGCTCGCCACCACCGCGAGCCGCCCCAGATCGACGCCCAGCCGCTCCGCGTCCAACCGGCCCCGAGCCGCCAGCACCAGCAGGGCGTCGACGGCGGCGAGCCGGTCCTCCGGGTGCCGCGCACCCAGTCCGTACGCGACACAGAGGTGCACCGCCTCGCCGGGCTCGCCCTCCGCCTCGGCGAGAGCCGGCAGGACGGAGAACCCCGTCCTGGTGTCCTCGATGGCCGCCTGCGACAGGTCGCGGAGCACGCGCCCCGCCATCAGTTCCGGGCGGCCGGGTACGACCGCCAGCCAGTGCCGCCACTCCCGGTGGTCCCAGTGGGGACAGCGCCAACTGCCCCGGTACACGGACAGGGGGCGGCCGAGGCGCCGGAACTCCGGCGGGAAGAAGGCGCTCCCCAGCTCCGGAAGCTCACCGAACTCCACGAGGATCCTCGGCCCGGCCGTACGGCTCCGCTCGACGGGCTGGGACGGTACGTCCGTGAGCAGCCACTCGGCCAGCCGGTCGCCCTCCCGCGTCCCCAGCTCCCGTGCCGCCGTCGCGGCGGACGCGAGGGCGTCCGGATCCTCGCGCCGCACCCGTAGCAGCGCCTGAGCGAAGTCCGCCTCGCCGGGCCGGGCACCCGACCGCCGACAGGCGTCGAGCCGCGCCACCAGTTCCGCCGCCTCCAACGACCCCGTGCTCCAGGTGGGCGTCGCCAGCAGGAACGGCATCGGGTCGGTCCGGACGCGGTACGCGATCTCCCGCAGCCGCGCTTCGAACACCCCGGCGAGGCCGCTGTGCACACAGCCGCGCGACTCGGTCGGCTCGTTGCGCACCGGACGCAGGGTGGAGGCGCGGACCCGGTCGAACAGGGCCGCGACGACGATCTCCAGGCCGTACGGCGACTCCCCGAAGTACCTGTCGACGGCCGCCGGGTCCGCATCCGCCCACCACAGTCGCGCCATCGCCGGACGCAACGCCTCCACCAGCGCCTCCCGGTCCCGGTGCGCGTGGCGTACGAGCCCGTCCAGCGCCCGCTCGAACGCGCCGACCTCGCCCTCCGAAGCCAGCAGGGCGCCGACCTCCTCGGCCACTTCGGTCACCGTCTCCGGCGCGGGCGCGATCCGCGTCGGCAGGGGCACGGGCGGCAGCGACTCCTCGTACACCTCGGCGGCGTCGCACGCCTCCGACGCACCGAGCAGCGCCTGGGCGCGGGCGCGCAGCCCCGGGCTCAGCAGGGACGCGAGGCCGGCGATCTCCTCCCGCACCCGGCCCGCCCCGACATCGACGGCACGGACGACACCGACCTCGACACCGACCTCGGCGATGGCACCGGCCTCGGCCTCGGCCTCGGCGACCTCACCGAGATGGCGTTCCACCAGCTTGAGCGCCCGCTCCTGCATCTCCGTGTCCTCGTGCCCGAAAGCCCGGGCCACCACGGGCAGCAGGTCGGCCGCGGCGGACGGATCCTTCTTGAGCGTCCTGTCCAGGAGCACGAGCTGGGCCCGGACGAGCTTCTTCTCCGTGCGGAAGAGCACCGCGTCGGTCAGTTCGGCGAGTCGGCGGGGCCCCAGCTCGCCGTCGAGCGCGAAGCCCGCCAGGACGGACTGCGCGTGCGCGGCGACCGTGGACGACGCGTCCGCGCACAGCGCCGTCCAGTCCGCGATCCGCTCCACCTGCTCGTCACGGGTGAGGTCGAGCGCGGTCAGCAGGCCGAGGAAGACCTTGTCGTCCGCCGTGGAACCGCCGCCGCGCAGCAGCCGGGCCACACATCCGTCGATCATGGCTTTGCGGTCGAGGAGGCCCTCCCGGGTCAGCTGGGTGAGGGCGTACGTCCAGTCGTCGAGACCTTCGCCGTACCGCCAGGCGCTGCGGGCGCCGACCTCCTCCGTCTCGAAGAGGGCGGCGACCAGCTCCGACAGGTACGGGTCGTTGCGCAGGTTCCCGATGACCGTGCCCGCCGGGCGGCGCGCTCGCCCGACGTGGTCCATCCAGCCCCGTACATAGGCCTCCGACGTGGGCGCCGGGCAGCCCGCCAGGCGCACCAGACCCGCCATCAGCTCGTACGGGACGCGGGCGGAGAGCGGACGCTCCGCGAGCCGGCGCACGAGGTCGGCGAGCCACTCGGGGGCGCGGTCCCCGAGCACCTCGATCAGGACCGCGGGAGGGGCCTGCCGCCACCGCAGTTCGGACCCGGTGAGCCAGGTCGCCACGGCGGCGGCCCCGGTCTGACAGGCCGCGCCGGCGGCATGCAGCGCGGGATACGCACGCTGGGCCGGGGACCGCCACGGCTCCGCGCGCAGTTCCGTGCGGAGCTTCTTCAGCTCCGGCACACACGCGCGCCGTTCGGCGTCCGTCATGCCGTCCACCAGTGCGAGGACCTCGTTCAGGTTCCCCGCACGCACCGCACCGAGCAGCGACTCCGCGCTCATCGCACACCCCCGTCGATCCCGACCCCGACCCCGAGCCCGCTCGCTCCCGCCGTCGCGCCCCGGCGGGCCATGCGCACCGCCAACGCGTGTCTGCAGGGGCCGCGGCCGCCCCGGTACTTCGCCCACCAGAGGCAGGAACAGCTGAGGATGCCCGCGCTGTCCCGTACCCGGTGGACATGGCCGTCCTCGGCGGTGACCGTGCCGAGGTCGCCGTCCAGCGCGACCGCTCCGGCGGCCAGCAGGGCGCGGGCCGCGCGCAGCCGGGGGTTGTGACGCTCGACGCGATCGGCCTCGTAGGGGAGTTCGCGATGGAAGTACGCGGCCTCGGCCGTGTCGTAGCCCACGCGGCCGGAGGTCCCCAGCCGGGTCAGCGCCGCCCGCACCCGGTCGGCGGGCAGACCGGAGGCGGCGGCCAGGTCCCCGACGTCGACGCGCGGCTCCCAGGCCAGCAGCACGGCGATCAGCTCCGCGTCCTCGGCGGCCTCGTCGGTGGCGAGCGCGTCGAGGACCCCGCCCTCCCCGGAGAAGCCCCGGGCCGTCTCCGGGGACAGGGTGAGGGTGAGCCGCATCCCGGGGAGCACGAGCTCCCAGGCCCCGGCCAGGGCGGTGGCGCCGGCCGCCGGCGGGCCGTACACCCGCAGCGCGGTGGCATGGCGCAGGACCCGCTGCAGGGCGGCCAGGCGCTCCGGGCCCGGCAGACACACCGCGCCCGGGACGGGCCGGGTCGTCGGCCGCAGGGAGCGCCCGGCCGGCACCACCCACTGGGCGCCCCGCGAGGCACCCCGGGCGCTCCCACGGGGCAGCGACCGCAGGAAGCGCACGGCCTCGGCGGCGGGCAGCTCGGCCCGCAGGTCGAACCCGGCCGCGATCACCTGGGCCTCGGCGAAGCCGCGCAGCCAGCGGTCCGGCAGCGGCACCTTCTTCTCCACCACCGGACCGGCCGTCGTGGTGACCGCCAACTCCTCGGGCCCGACCCGCAGATGGAGCGGATCGTCCCCGCCGACCCGGGACAGCGCCTCCCGCAGCGGGTTGTTGACGTCCACATTGGTCGTGCCGTGTCCCACCTCACCGCCGTCGAGGCCCGGTCCCAGCACGTCCAGCCGGGCGTAGACCCCGCCGCAGCCCGAGAACGACTCGAACCGCAGCCGGTCCCCGTTGCCCGTCACCACCGGGTCCAGCGAGGACCGCAGCTGCTGCTGGTGGTACCGCGCCGCCGCCACGTCGGCCACCGCCAGCAGCCCGGCCGCGGCCACCTGAGGAGAGGTCAGGAAGCCCGTGAAGAACCGCGGATGGTCCTCCGGCCCCGTCGGGGTCGCACCCCGTGAGGTCTCCAGCCCCAGCCGGTGCCCGCCCGACACGGACTCCAGCACGGAGGGTCGCGTGTAGGCCACGGCCTGCAAAGATCGCGTCATGGGAAAACAGTAGGAGCGACCACTGACAATCGCCCCTGACCTGCGCCGACGCGAGTTCCGGACGGCCTCGCGGCCCGCCGGTCACTGACCGACGAGACCCGGCTGGAGCACCTTCGTGTACAGCACGGTCCCGTCCTGCTCCCGCAGCCGGACCGTCAGCTCCCCGCTGTGGCCGTCGATGTCGACCTCGCCGAAGAACTGGTAGCCGCCCGCCGGGGACACGTTCGCCGTCGTCGGCGCCTTCACGAACACCCGTTCGGGGCCGAAGGTGTTGTCCAGCGCGTTCGCCGGGAAGGCGCCCGCGTTCAGCGGGCCGGAGACGAACTCCCAGAACGGCTCGAAGTCGGTGAAGGCGGCCCGCGACGGCTGGTAGTGCTGCGCCGAGGTGTAGTGCACGTCGGCCGTCAGCCACACCGTGCCCGTGATCTTGCGGTGCTTGACGAACCGCAGCAGTTCGGCGATCTGCAGCTCCCGTCCCAGCGGCGCGCCCGGGTCGCCCTGCGCCACGGCCTCGATGTTCGGCTTGCCGTCCCCGGTGTCGGGCACGACCAGACCGAGCGGCATGTCGGAGGCGATCACCTTCCACACCGCTCGCGACCGCGACAGCTCCCGCTTGAGCCACTCCAACTGCTCGGCTCCGAGGATGCCCACCGGGTCGGTGGTCTGCGTACCGGGCGAGTTGGCGTCGCGGTACGTCCGCATGTCCAGCACGAACACGTCCAGCAGGGGACCGTGGCGCACCACCCGGTGCACCCGGCCCTCCCGGGCGCCGGGCCGCAGCGTGGAGATCGGGAAGTACTCGCTGAACGCCCGCCGCGCCCGCGCCGCCAGTACGTCCACGCTCTTCTCGGTGTACCGGGCGTCGGTGAGGATCTCACCCGGGTACCAGTTGTTGGTGACCTCGTGGTCGTCCCACTGCACGATCGCCGGGACCTGCGCGTTGAACCGCTTGAGGTTCTCGTCCAGCAGGTTGTAGCGGAAGTTGCCCCGGAACTCGGCGAGCGTCTCCGCCACCTTGGACTTCTCCTCGGTGGTGACGTTGCGCCAGGTGCCGCCGCCGGGGAGCGCCGCCGTCGCGGCGATGGGGCCGTCCGCGTAGATGGTGTCACCGCTGAACAGGAAGAAGTCCGGGTCCAGCGCGCCCATCGCGTCGAAGATCCGGTAGCCGCCGCGGTCCGGGTTGATGCCCCAGCCCTGTCCGGCCAGGTCACCCGACCACACGAACCGGGCCCCGGAGCGGCGCTTCAGGGACGTCGTACGGAACGTCCCGGTGACCGGCTCCCCGGTGCGGCGCGGGTCGTGCGGATCGGCGAGCAGCACCCGGTAGTGGATCTGCTCGCCCGAGGGCAGCCCGCGCAGCCGCGTCGTCCCGGTGAAGTCGGTACCGGCATCCAGCAGCGGACCGTGCCATCTGCGCGGATTGCGGAACGACTCGGTGGCGGACGTCTCGACGATCATCCGCGCCGGACGGTCCGACCGCACCCACACCAGCCCGGAGTGCGCGGTCACGTCCCCGGCCTGCACACCCCAGCCGGCCCGCGGCCGTCCCGAGAGAGCCAGCGCGGGAGCCGAGCCGAGTGCGACGGAACCGGGCAGCGCCAGCGCCGCCGACGCGGCGAACGAGCCGCGCAGCACGCTGCGGCGACCGGGCAGGGGACTCGGCGGACGGTGTGACATGAATGCGCCTCCAGCGACGGATCCGGCCAATGTGCACAGCCACAACTACGCGCACGCCGCAGCGCACACGGAAACGACAAGTGAACAACTGCGCGGGGTGTGGGGGAAGGCGACCCGCGTCAGCGCTCGGGTGTACCTGTGAGTCGGCGGCTGCGGGTGAGTGGGGGCTTTTCGCGCAGTTCCCCGCGCCCCTTAGGGGCCTACGGCCCTTTCGGGCCGAAAAGCACGGGGCGCAGCCCCTGCTTTTCAGGGGCGCGGGGAACTGCGCGACCAGCCCCCACCGGACGGACGCTGGGGGTCAAAGGGGCGCAGCCCCTTGAGGATGGGACGGGTAGGGGCGGCGGGGGCGACGAACCCCGACGTCACCCCACCACCCCCGCCAACACCCCCACCCCCTCCCGAATCCGCGCAGGAGAAAGATGCGCGTACCCCAACACCAACCGCACCCGCGCATCCGGCACCCTCCCGTACGCCCCCAACCCCCGCACCACCACCCCACCCGCCCCGGCCCGCCCGAGGAACCGCTCCACCGCCCCGTACCGCTCCGGCAGCGCCACGATGACATGCAGCCCGGCCGCGATCCCCGATATCTCCGCCCCGGGAAAGTGCTCGGCGAGCGCCGACACCAGCACGTCACGCCGCTCCCGGTACGCCCGCTGACACCGCCGCAACTGCCGGTCGTAGTCCCCCCGCTCCACGAACCGCGCGAAGAGCGCCTGGTCGATGGTGGGGTGCCCGAGATCCATGGTCCGTTTGCGCTCGACGACCTCCCGAGCCAGCCACGCCGGTACGAGGAGCCAGCCGAGCCGCAGCCCCGGCGCGAGGGACTTGCTGACGGAACCGGTGTAGGCGACCCGCTCGGGGTCGAGCCCCTGCAACGCGCTCACGGGGGCACGGTCGTAGCGGAAGTCCCCGTCGTAGTCGTCCTCGACGATCAGCCCGTCCACCGCCCGCGCCCAGTCGAGCAGTTCGCTCCGCCGCCGCGCGGAGTACGCGATCCCCGTCGGGAACTGGTGGGCCGGCGTCGTCACCACCGCCCGCACCCCCGACTCCCGCAGTGGCCCGACCGCCAGCCCCTCCTCGTCCAGCGGCAACGGCACGGTGCCGAGCCCGGTGGCGGCGTACAGCGTCCCGTGCTCGGGGCTGCCGGGGTCCTCGACGCCGACGACACGTGCCCCGCGCGCGTGGAGCACCGATCCGAGGAGCGTGCCGGCCTGGGCCACCCCGGAGACGACGACGATCCGCTCCGGGTCGGCGACCACGCCCCGCCGCCGGGCCAGCAGCTCGGCGAGCGCGGTGCGCAGCCGGGGCAGCCCGCGCGGATCCGGATAGCCCAGCTCGTGGTGCGGCAGCTCCGCGAGGACCCCGCGCTGGGCCGCCGCCCACGCCGCACGGGGGAACAGCGACAGGTCGGGCGTCCCGGGCACGAAGTCGGCGCGGGCACCCGGCGGACGCGGAGCGAGGTCACGCGCGCGTGGCGGCGCGGGCGTCCGCACGGCTGCGCCCACCCAGGTCCCGGCGCCCCGGCCGCTGCGCAGATAGCCCTCCGCGACCAGCTGTTCGTACGCCTCCGTCACCAGCCCCCGCGAGACGCCGAGGTCGGCGGCCAGCTCCCGGCTCGCCGGCAGTCGCGTCCCCCGTGCCAGTCGCCCCGACCGGATCGCCTCCCGCAGCGCCGCCTGCAGAGTGCGTCCACGCGCGCGTGCGGGCGCGTCCGCGACGGGCAGCAGCAGCTCCCAGGCGGCGGTCCAGGGAGCGGATGCCGAGGGCGCGCCGTGGTCGGAATTGGTCCCCGATGACGTCATGGAAGTGGACCTTAAACGGGACCGCCCGGCTCCCTAGCGTCGCGACCATGAAGCCGACGCCCACCTCGCCCGCCTCTCCCGCGCCCACCGACGGCGCTGCGCCCGCGCCCCCCGCCACCGGCACGCCCCGGACCTCGTCCGCGATCTCCGGAGCCCTCCTCGCCGCCCTCGCCTGTGTGCTCGTCGGCGGTTCCTTCACCGCCAACAGCGTGCTGGGCGACTACCCGTACGCGGGTGGGCAGTTCCTCCGCTACGGCCTCGCCTGTCTGCTGCTGCTCCCGCTGCTCGGCACGGGTGGCACGGCACCCCTGCGCCGTCTGTCCGCACGTCAGTGGGCGCGGCTGGGGCTGCTCGCGGCGATCGGCATGGTCGGCTTCAACATCGCCGTGCTCGCGGCCGAACGCTCGGCGGAACCGGCGGTGCCGGGGGTGTTCGTGGGCTGCGCCCCGGTGGCCGTGGCCGTCCTCGTCCCCCTCTCGGAGGGCCGTCGCCCCCGACGAATGGTCCTCCGAGGGGCGCTGCTGGTGGCAGCCGGCGCGTTCGCCGTCCAGGGCTGGGGCCGTACGGACGCGGCGGGCATCGCCTTCTCCGTGTGCGCGCTGGTGGGCGAGATCGGCTTCGCGGTGCTGGCCGTGCCGGTGCTGCGACCGCTCGGACCGCGGTTGCTGTCGGCGACCGTGTGCGCGGTGGCCGCCCTGGAGTCGGCCGTCGTCGGCGTGGCCGTCGACAGCGGCGCGTGGCTGCCTCGCCCGGACGGCACGGAGTCCCTCGCGCTGCTGTGGCAGGCGGCGGTCGTCACGGTCGTCGGGTTCGTGTGCTGGTACATGGGCATGCAGCGCATCGGCGCCGAGCGCGCCACCCTCTTCTCCGGCCTCATCCCGGTGGCCGCCGCCTGCACGGCTCCCCTCGTCGGCACGGGCTCCTACGGTGCGGCGCAGGCGGTCGGCAGCGCCTTGGTGGGCGCCGGGGTGGCCCTGGGATCGGGCGCGACGGCACGCCGCCGGACGGTGGCCGCTCCGCGGGGCGGGTCAGCGGCTGCCGTCGAGGGCCGGGTGGCGGCTGCCGTCGAGGATGACGCGGGCGACCAGCGCGGGGTCGTCGTTCATGGGGCAGTGGCCGCAGCCGGGCAGCCGCACCAGCCGGGCGCCGGGGATGACCCGCTTGGCGCGGACGCCCTGACGGCGGACGAGCAGCCAGTCCCGGGTGCCCCAGGCCACGGTGACGGGGAGGCCAGGGACGTCGTCGGTGAACAGGACGCTGCCGCCGGCCCGGAGGGTCTCGTCGAACCCGGTGGCCCCCGCCAGCGCGAGCGTCTCGGCGACCACCGCCTCGGGTGAACGGCGGGCCGGGCGGGCGTAGATGGTGCTCGTCAGGGCGGTGCGGCCGAGCGCCGACCGGGACAGCCGCTCGACCAGCGGGAGCGGCATCCGACGCGAGATGTGCCGCATGGTGAGCAGGACGCCGAACGCGTAACGCCGCTCGGCCTCGTTCCAGAACCCCGCAGGGGACAGCGCCGTGACGGACCGTACGAGCTTCTCGCGGCCCAGCTCCAGGGCGAGCAGACCGCCCAGGGAGTTGCCCGCCACATGCGGGCGGTCGAGCTCCAGCGCCTCGCAGAAGGCACCGAAGACGGCGGTCGTCGTCGGCAGGTCGTAGGTGAGTCCGTCGGGAAGCGCCGGAGACTCGCCGAAGCCGGGCAGGTCGACGGTGATGACCTCGCGCTCGGCCGCCAGGATGTGCGTCACCGGGTCCCAGGCCTGCCGGTGGTGGCCGATGCCGTGCAGCAGGAGCAGCGGCTCACCGGTGCCCTCGCGGGTGTAGGAGACCGTCACGGACCGTGGGCCGAGCGGGGAGGGGACCTGGAAGGAGACCGTGGCGGCGGACATGGTGCGACTCCTCGTCTGGGCGGAAGGACGCGCCGGCGTAGGGCGGTCGTAGACAGCTTGTCAGCAACTGCTACCGGCGGGTAGTCCCCGGGAGTAACAAGCCACGCGCATCGTCGGAATCGCCTGGACACGGCCCGGCGCCTCGGGTTGGGATGGAACGGTGACCACCGATATCGCGATCGACGTCTTCGAAGAGCACCGCTCCGTCCTCATGGGAGTCGCCTACCGCATGCTCGGCCGGGTCGCCGACGCCGAGGACGTGGTCCAGGAGACCTGGCTGCGCTGGTCCGGCGCCGACCGCTCCGACGTGCGCGAACCGCGCGGATACCTGGTCCGTGTCACCACCCGGCTCGCCATCGACCGGCTGCGCCAGGTGCAGTCGCGCAACGAGGCCTACCCCGGCCCGTGGCTCCCCGAGCCCTACGTCACCGACTACGCGGACACCGTCCCGGACACCGCCGAGCGGGCCGTCCTCGCCGACAGCGTCTCCCTCGCCGTCCTGGTCGTCATGGAGTCCCTCTCGCCCCTGGAGCGCGCCGTGTTCGTGCTCCGGGAGGCCTTCGGCTACCCGTACGCCGAGATCGCGACCATGATCGACCGCGCCGAGCCGGCCGTGCGCCAGCTCGCCGGGCGGGCCCGCAGGCACGTCGAGGAGCGGCGTCCGCGCTACGAGGTCGATCCCGTCGAACGCCGTGAGCTGACCGAGAAGTTCCTCGCCGCGGCGGCGGGCGGCGATCTCGACGGGCTCATGGCGCTGCTGGCCCCCGACGTGCGTCTGGTGGGCGACGGCGGCGGCATCGGCAAGGCCCCGGTGCGGGTCCTCGAGACCGCCGACAAGGTGGGACGGTTCGTGCACGGCGCGGCGGGCAAGGGCGTGCGGGACGCGTCGTTCCGGTTCATGGAGATCAACGGCGGCTTCGCCGTGGTCCTCCTGACCGGCGGCGAGGTCGACAGCGTGTTCCAACTCGACGTCGCCGACGGGCGGATCCAGTGCGTCTACATCGTCCGCAACCCGGAGAAGCTGCTCTCCCTGGCGGCCGTGAAGCCTTGATGAACGCTGTCGGGCGTCCGGCCCGTCGGATGCCCGAGCGTTCGAGGATTGGTCTTGACCAAGGGTGGGGGCGGGCCTATGGTCGCAAGAAAGTGCAACAACCTTTAATAAACAAGGGCGCTAAAAACGCCGCCGGGCCACGGCGAAGCAGCGGAGGACAGGGTGGGGACCCAGCAGCTGGAAACGGTGCCGGAACCGAAGTACTGGCATTTGAAGACCGTGCTCAGTGAGGCATTGGACTCCGAGTTCTCGGTGGGGGAGATCCTGCCCAACGAGCGTGACCTCGCGGCCCGTTTCGGCGTCGCCCGGGCCACCCTCCGCCAAGCGCTGGAGCAGCTCGAACTGGAGGGCCGGCTGCAGCGCCGTCGCGGCGTCGGCACCACCGTCGCGCCCCCGCGCGTGGGCGTCGCCGTCGGCACCGAGCAGCACGTGTGGCCGGGCACCGTCGGCGACGCCTGGCAGGCCGTCGACTGCGCGGCCTCGGCACCGCCCGCCGCGGTCGCCGACCTCCTCGACAGCGTCCACGGCGAGCAGGTGCACGTCGTACGCCGCTCCCGGATGTCGCACGGCCAGCCCGTCGCCGCCGAACTGCTCTACGTCCCGGCCGCCTCCGTGCCCGCCCTCTCCGGCATAGACGCGCCCTCCGGTGCCGCACGCGCGCGTGCCGTCCTGCGTGAGCTGCAGCGCCTGGAGCTGGAGGGACAGGACCGCTCGGTGGAGCTGGGCTCCGCCCGGGCGGACGACGCCAAGGAGCTGGACCGGCTGCCCGGCGCGCCCGTCCTGGTCGTCACCACCCGCTTCTTCGCCGAGGGACGCACGGCGGCCGTCTCCCAGGCCACCTACCGTGCCGACACGTGCCGCCTGACCTTCGGCGCCTCGGGCAGCGTCGAGATCCACCACGGCCCGGAGCGCCGCGCGTCCTGACGCCGCTCGTCCTGACGCCGCGGGCAGAACCTCCCGGCCGTACCCGCCGTGCCCCCTCTCGCGGGGCACGGCGTTCTCGTGCCCGGCGGCGGCTCAGCGGCGCGCCGTCACCGTGCCCTCCACCGCGAAGAGCTGCTCCTCGACATGGTCCAGGGCGAGCCGCAGCGCGCCCATGGCGACGGCGGCCTCGCCCAGCCGGGAGAGGGCGACCCGTGGCGGGCGCAGGCAGTAGCGGGCCAGCTCGCGGCGCAGGGGATCGAGGACGTCGTCGATGCCGGCCGCCCAGCCCCCGACGACGACCAGCTCGGGATCGAGGGCGAGGACGAGGGCCGTCACATCGTGGACGAGGCGCTGTATGAAGCGGTCCACGGCCTCACGGGCCCGTACGTCGCCCTCGCGCGCGTGCTTGAACACCTCGGCGACCGCCTGCTCGTCCAACGGGTGCAAGGGCTCGCCCGTGGTCGACAGCAGGGCCTCCGGGGTGGCCTCCCGGCCCAGCAGGTGCAGCGCGCCGATCTCCCCGGCCGCGCCGCCGTACCCCCGGTGCAGCCGCCCGCCGATCAGCGAACCGGCGCCCGGGCTCAGCCCCGCCAGCACGAACACCACGTCGTCGGACTCGGTGGCGGCGCCCTTCCAGTGCTCGGCGACGGCGGCCGCGTTGGCATCGTTCTCGACCAGCACGGAGCACTTGAAGGAACGGCTCAGCCGCTCGCCCAGATTCAGTCCCGTCCACTCCGGCAGGGCCGCGCACAGGCGTACGGCGCCGTCGGCCTCGATGATCCCCGGGCTGCCCACCCCGACCGCGCGCAGCGAACCGCGCGACACACCGGACCTGCGGAGCAGCTCGGCGACGGTCGAGCGCAGTCGCTCCAGGCGGTCCTCCGCCGACGCCGACTCGGAGACCTCCTTGGACAGCGAGCCCAGCACCTTCCCGTCGAGATCGGCGAGGAGCGCCGCCACCCGGTGCGAGCCCACGTCCAGTCCCAGCAGATGGCCGGCCTCGGCCCGGAACCGGTAGCGCCGTGCCGGGCGCCCCTGCCGCCTGGCGGCGCCCTCCTCGGCGGCCCGCTCGACCACCAGACCGGCCTCGACCAACCCCTCCACGACGCCCTCGACCGTGGGCCGGGACAGGCCGGTGACCCTGGTGATCTCGGTCAGGGTCGCATGGTCCGTGGCCCGCAGCGAGTGCAGCACCACGGCCGAGTTGATTCTTCGAAGCAGAGAAGGATCCCCGCCGGTCAGTGGCCCCAACGCCCGTCCTCCCAGCTCGCGCCCATGTCTGCCGGATCGTACTCGCCACGGCGCACCCCGGCGAGTGCCCGCCGCCCCCGACCTGCGCAATCTCCCAGGGGCCCGGGGCCGCCCCCGGACACCGCCGCCGAGCACTGCGCCCCGCCGCCGAGCCCCGCCGCCGTGTCGTGACCTCTGCCCTGCCCTGTCCCGCGCTGCCCCTGCGATCTGCCCCCTGCCGCCCCTGCTCTCTGCCCCCTGCCCCGACGCCTGTCCTGAGGCTCGTCCTGACGCCGTGCCAATTGTCAGTGGTGCCCGCTTTACTGGACCGCATGAGCATCACGCACCACCTCGCCGTGATCGACCGGCTGCGCTCCGAGGAGTTCCCCGCGGAGCCCGGCCGGTCGGACGTCGGCACGGCCGGACCGGGGTACCACGTCGCCGAGTTACGGACGAGCGCCGACTTCTGGGAGGACGACGGCACACGGCGCGAGGAGACCGAGGACCAGTACGAGGCGGAGCGTGACGCCCTGTCGGAGCTGCTCACCGCCCGCTGGGGCGCCCCGTCCGTGTTCAGCCTGTGGAGTGTCCTGGACCGGTCGATGGACGGCGAGGACATACCGGAGCCCTGGGCGGTGCTCAGCTCCCACGTCCCCGACCTGCACCTCTGGCAGGTCGACGGCCGCTGGGTCGCCCTCGGCGTCTCCCAGTGGGACAAGGAACTGCCGTTCCAACTCGTCGCGCTGATAACGGAGATAGACCCCCCGTGACGGCCGGGCGGCCGGTCAGTCCTCCGCCGCCACCCGCAGCCGCCCGAACTCCTCCGCCATCGTCGCCGCGGTCCAGTGCGCGTTCAGCCCGCTGGGGTTGGGCAGCACCCACACGCGTGAGGCCCCGATCGTCCTCTCCTGTGGTCCGACGGCGGCACGGCGGTCCCCGAAGGCGGCGCGGTACGCGGTCACACCCACCACCGCGAGCCAACGCGGGCGCAGCCGCTCCACCTTGGCGGTCAGCAGTCGGCCGCCCTCCACGTACTCCTCGGCCGTCAGCTCGTCGGCCCGAGCCGTGGCGCGGGCGACGACGTTGGTGATGCCGAGCCCGTACGACGGCAGTTCACCCTGCTCGGACGGCTTCAGGAGCCGCGGCGTGAAGCCGGACAGGTGCAGGACGGGCCAGAAGCGGTTGCCGGGGCGGGCGAAGTGGTGGCCCGAGGCGGCCGTCATCAGCCCCGGGTTGATGCCGCAGAAAAGGACCCGGAGGCCGTCCGCGGTGACGTCCGGCACCAGCCGGTCGCGGGCGGCCTCCAGTTCGGCCTGGGTGTAGCGGGTCAGAGGATCGCTCCCGGCGTGTAGCCGGCGGCCTCCGGGCGCTGCTTCACGATCTCCTCGATCCGGCCGACGACGACGGCGACCTGGTCGGCGGCGGCGCCCGTGAAGGAGAGCTTGTCGGCCATCAGCGCGTCCAGCTGGGCACGGTCCAGCGGGATGCGGTCGTCGGCGGCGAGCTTGTCGAGCAGTTCGTTGCGCTCGGCGCCCTGCTCGCGCATGGCCAGCGCGGAGGCGACGGCGTTCTCCTTGATGGCCTCGTGCGCCACCTCACGGCCGACGCCCGCCCGTACGGCGCCCATCAGCACCTTGGTCGTGGCCAGGAAGGGGAGGTAGCGGTCCAGCTCACGCGCGACGACCGCCGGGAACGCGCCGAACTCGTCGAGGACGGTCAGGAAGGTCTCCAGCAGACCGTCCAGCGCGAAGAAGGCGTCCGGCAGCGCGACCCGGCGCACCACCGAGCAGGAGACGTCGCCCTCGTTCCACTGGTCGCCCGCCAGCTCGCCGGTCATCGAGGCGTAGCCGCGCAGGATGACCATGAGGCCGTTGACCCGCTCGCACGACCGCGTGTTCATCTTGTGCGGCATGGCGGACGAACCGACCTGACCGGGCTTGAAGCCCTCGGTCACCAGCTCGTGCCCGGCCATCAGGCGGATCGTCTTCGCCAGGGAGGACGGCGCCGCCGCCAGCTGCACCAGCGCGGTCACCACGTCGTAGTCGAGCGAGCGCGGGTAGACCTGGCCGACCGAGGTGAACGCCTGCGCGAAGCCGAGGTGCCCGGCGATCCGGTCCTCCAGCTCCGCCAGCTTGGCGGCGTCCCCGCCCAGCAGGTCCAGCATGTCCTGGGCCGTGCCCACCGGGCCCTTGATGCCGCGCAGCGGGTAGCGGCCGAGCAGCTCCTCGACGCGGCCGTACGCCACGAGCAGTTCGTCGGCGGCGGTCGCGAACCGCTTGCCGAGGGTGGTGGCCTGCGCGGCCACGTTGTGCGAACGGCCGGCCATGACCAGCTCGCCGTACTCGCCGGCCAGCTTGCCGAGCCGCGCCAGGACGGCCACCGTACGGTCGCGGACCAGCTCCAGGGAGAGCCGGATCTGCAGCTGCTCGACGTTCTCGGTGAGGTCGCGGGAGGTCATGCCCTTGTGCACGTGCTCGTGCCCGGCGAGGTCGTTGAACTCCTCGATCCGCGCCTTCACGTCGTGCCGCGTGACCTTCTCGCGCTCGGCGATGGAGGCCAGGTCGACGGTGTCGAGGACCTGCTCGTAGTCGGTGAGCGCCTCGTTCGGCACCTCGATGCCGAGGTCCTTCTGGGCCCGCAGCACGGCCAGCCAGAGTTGCCGCTCCAGCCTCACCTTCTGCTCGGGCGACCAGAGCGTGGCGAGCTCGGTGGAGGCGTAGCGTCCGGCGAGGACGTTCGGGATGCGGGGCTTGGCTGGCGCAGAAGTCACGTGTACGGAGTGTACTCAACGCCCACGGGGGCGTTGGAACACCCACATCGTCCGGAGCGCCGCAGGTCAGGGGCGCGCCGGACGATGTGCGTCGTCGGGTCGGTGCGTCAGCACTTCTCGTCGTTCACGTACGCGACCAGCGCGTCCAGGTCCACCGACGGGTCGTCGAGCGATTCACGCAGCAGGGTGCCGGCGGACTTCTGGTCGTCCGCTGCCAGCAGCTTGCACACCGTTGCCTGCATTCCGGGGCTCCGGGCGTTCCAGATCTCGTCGTAGCGTGCTTCGTCCCCCGTGGGAGCGGTGCTGCTGGGCGTCGAGGCGGCCGTGTCGACGCTGTTGGCGCAGGCGGTGAGGAGCAGGCTTGCGGCAATCAGGACGGTGGCGGTGCGGCGCATGGGTCCCTCCGTGATGTGACTGTGGGGGGAGCATCATGCGCGTCGCAGGGGTGCCGCAACGGATGTGTGACCATGTTGTGACCCGTTGTAGCGGACCGGGTGCCGTGCGACCGGTCCGAGGAGAGGGCGCCGAGGGTCTCTTCGCGGGGCCTACGCGGCAGGGTCTACGAAGAGGAGTCCGAGCCGTCGGCCAGCTCCGCCAGGATGTCCCCGTGGCACGCCTCGGGCGCGCACCAGCAGGCCAGCGTCCTGCCGCGCAGCCCCGGGACGAGGGCCATCAGCTCGGGGTCGGCCGTCAGGTACGCGCGGTACTTCGCCATGACCTCGGCTCGCGTTCCGTCGCGCTTCTTCTTCTCGGTGTCGTACTGGAACGGGTTGTAGAGCGGGTGCTGCGGCAGGTCCCAGTGGCCCATGGTCCAGCGGCGGCCGATGTAGACCAGGTCACTGGGGGCGAACTCCAGCCGGGGGCCGAAGTCGCGGATGCGGCCCTTGAGGTTGATCACGGTCGTGGTCACACGCGCCTCCCGGTAGGCCGGCTCCCTACGCTAGTGGGCCCTCGTACGGCAGCAACTCGGGCCGCTTGGCCGGCATGCCGTCGCCGGAGGAGCGGCCCGTGAGGCGGCGGCCTATCCACGGCAGCAGGTACTGCCGGGCGAACCGCGCGTGGGCCACCTGACGGGCGGTCCAGCCGGGCGGTGGTGTGACGGGCATCGGCGTCCGCCACTCCGGGTCCTCCGCCGCGTGGCCGAGCGTCTGCCAGACCGCCTCGGCGACCCGGCGGTGCCCCTCGGCGGTCAGGTGCAGCCGGTCCACGTCCCACATCCGGGGGTCGCTCAGCGACGGCGCGCCGTAGAGGTCGACGACGAGGGCGCCGTGCCGGGCGGCCAGGTCGTCGACGCAGGCGAACAGCTCCTCCATACGCGGCCGGAACCGCTCCAGGACGGGGCCCTGGCGGCCGGGGCTGCGCATCAGGACGAGCTGCTTGCAGGAGGGGGCGAGGCGCTCCACGGCCTCCTCCAGCAGGGCCCGCACCCGGCCCATGTCGCACTTGGGCCGGAGGGTGTCGTTCAGGCCGCCGACCAGTGTGATCACGTCCGCCTCCATCGCGGCGGCGACGTCCACCTGTTCGGCGACGATCTGGCCGATCAGCTTTCCGCGCACCGCGAGGTTGGCGTACCGGAAGCCGGGCGTCCGCGCGGCCATGCGGCCGGCGAGGAGATCCGCCCAGCCGCGGTACGTACCGTCGGGGAGGAGGTCGGACATGCCCTCGGTGAAGGAGTCGCCGACCGTGACCAGGCTGGAGTAGGCGGGACCGGAGGCGGAGGGACCGTCGGGGATGGGGTTCGTCTGCATGGCGTCAAAAATGGTACCGCGCACACATACCCACCGGTCGGTCCCCCTGCCCGCCGCCGGCCGACCGGCCTGCCGCCGCCGTCACCCCACTGCCCGCCCCCAGCCGCCCTTTCGGCCCGAAGGCGGACGGCGGCGGGCAGTGGCGCAACGGCGGGCTGCGGGCCGGGCGGGGAGCGGCGGGGGTTCTCAGACGTCGGCTGGCCGAACAGCTCCCGTAGGAGTCCCGCCGCCGCCGACCGACCGCCTGCCGCTGCTGGACTCCCGTCGACAGCCGCCTGCCGTGAGCCAGCTGCCCGCCTGCCGTCGATCGCCGCCGCCGTCCGCTGACCCCCGGACGCCTGCCCGCAGCCCGCCGCCCGGCCGCCGCCGTCAGCCCGCTGCCCGCCCCTCTCGGCCCGAAGGCGGACGGTGGCGGGGAGTGGTGGCTGCGGACGGCGGGCTGCGGGCGGTGGGCCGGGCGGGGAGCGGCGGGGGTGCTCAGGCGGTCGGCTGGCCGAACAGTTCCCGGAGGACGTCCTCCATGGTCACGATGCCCGCGAGGCGGCCGTCACCGCCCAGTACGGCCGCCAGATGGGTCCGGCTGCGGCGCATCGCGGTGAGTACGTCGTCCAGCGGTGTGGTCTCCCGGACGCGGGCGATGGACCGCATGTCCCGGACGGAGAACGGCAGGTCGCGCGGGGCCGCGTCGAGCGCGTCCTTCACATGGAGGTAGCCCACGATCCTGCGCCCCTCGTCGACCACGGGGAAGCGGGAGAACCCGGACTCGGCCGAGAGCCGCTCCAGCTCCTCCGGGGTGACCCCCATGCCCGCGTAGACCACCCGCTCCAGCGGAAGGATGACGTCGCGCACGGGCCGGCGGCCCAGTTCGAGCGCGTCCCGCAGCCGCTCCTGCGCGCGGTCGTCGATGAGGCCGGCCTCGCTGGAGTCCGCGACGAGACGGGCCAGCTCGGTGTCCGAGAAGGTGGCCGCGACCTCGTCCTTCGTCTCGATCCGCATCAGCTTCAGCAGCGTGTTCGCGAAGGCGTTGACCGTGAAGATCACCGGGCGCAGCGCACGCGACAGCGTCACCAGCGGCGGACCGAGCAGCAGGGCGCTGCGCACCGGCTCCGCGAGGGCGATGTTCTTCGGCACCATCTCGCCGAGCAGCATGTGCAGATAGGTGGCGAGCGCCAGGGCGATCACGAAGGAGATCGCGTGGCCCGCGCCCTCCGGCACACCCACCGCGTGGAACAGCGGCTCCAGCAGGTGTTCGATCGCGGGTTCGGCGACGACACCCAGGACCAGGGTGCACAGCGTGATGCCGAGCTGTGCGGCGGCCATCAGCGCGGACACGTGCTGGAGCCCCCACAGCACGCTGCGGGCCCTGCGGTCGCCCTCCTCGGCGTACGGCTCGATCTGGCTGCGGCGTACGGAGATCAGGGCGAACTCGGCGCCCACGAAGAAGGCGTTGACGACCAGCGTCGCGAAGCCGATCAGCAGCTGGACGGCGGTCATCGGGTCTCCTCCTCGTGCTCCTCGGCGGTCGGGACCGGCGCGTGCAGCAGCACCCGCGCGGCCCGGCGCCCGGCCGCGTCCACCACGTCGAGCCGCCAGCCGACGACCTCCACGGTGTCGCCGACGGCCGGGATACGGCCCAGTTCGGTGGCGACCAGGCCCGCGAGCGTCTCGTACGGCCCCTCGGGCGCGCGCAGGCCGACCCGGGCGAGCTGGTCGGTGCGGGCCGAGCCGTCGGCCGAGTACAGCTCCCGGCCGTCGCCGTCGGTGCCGACGGGGGCCAGGTCGGGGGTCTCGTGCGGGTCGTGCTCGTCGCGGACCTCGCCGACGACCTCCTCGACGATGTCCTCCAAGGTCACGACTCCGGCGGTGCCGCCGTACTCGTCGATGACGACGGCCATCGTGCGCTTGCCGGAGAGCCGGTCGAGGACCCGGTCGACGGTCAGCGACTCGGGGACGAGCAGCGGCTCGCGCAGCAGTTCGGCGACGGAGGTGCGCAGCCGGCGCTCGGCGGGCACGGCGAGGACGTCCTTGATGTGCACGGTGCCGACGACCGAGTCGAGGCTGCCGCGGTAGACGGGGAAGCGGGACAGACCGGTGGCCCGGGTCGCGTTCGCCACGTCCTCGCAGGTCGCCTGGGCGTCGAGGGCGATGACCTGGACGCGCGGGGTCATCACGTTCTCCGCGGTCAGATCGGCCAGGTTCAGCGTGCGCACGAACAGCTCGGCGGTGTCCTTCTCCAGGGCGCCCTCCCTGGCCGAGTGCCGGGCGAGGGCCGCCAGCTCCTGGGGGCCGCGCGCGGAGGCCAGCTCCTCGGCCGGCTCGATGCCGAAGAGGCGTACGAGACGGTTGGCGGTGTTGTTGAGGTGGGTGATGAACGGCCGGAACGCCGCGCTGAACCAGCGCTGCGGGTTCGCCACCCTCTTCGCCACCGGCAGCGGCGCGGAGATCGCCCAGTTCTTGGGGACCAGCTCGCCGACGACCATCAGCACGACGGTCGACAGGGCCGTACCGATGACGAGGGCCACCGAACGCGACGCGGAGTGCGGCACGCCGAGCGCCTCCAGCGGGCCCGCGATCAGCTTGGCGATGGACGGTTCGGCGAGCATGCCGACCACCAGGTTGGTGACGGTGATGCCGAGCTGGGCGCCGGAGAGCTGGAACGTCAGGTTCCGTACGGCCTTGAGGGCGCCGGCGGCACCTCGCTCGCCGCGCTCCACGGCCCGCTCCAGCCGACCCCGGTCGACGGTGGTCAGTGAGAACTCCGCGGCGACGAAGCCACCACAGATCAGCGAGAGCAGCACCGCCACCAGAAGGAGGAGCACTTCGGTCATCGGGTCACCTCCGTCCCATGGTCGGACAGAGGCGGGAGGAACGCGCGGCGTCGGGCGCCGGTGCCGGTACTGGGAGGCTCGCCCATGGGCGGACGCTCACAACCTTTCCGTAGAGGTTGACAGGTCCACCCATGGTAAAGGATCGGCAAAGACGTCTCGGTCACCCGTTCCCCGGTCCGTTCCCCGCGTGATCGAGCGGTGCGCGGCGGTCAGTCTCCCAGCGGCTTCACCCATCGCCGCCACTTCTCCTCCGGCGCGTACCCGGCCGCCCGCCAGGCATGCTGGGCCGTCTCGTTGCGGACGAGGACCATCGCGTCGCCGCGCCGTCCGCCGAGCCGTACGAACCGCTCCTCGGCCGCGCTGAGCAGCGCCGAACCGATGCCCCTGCGGCGGCGCCCGGGGTGCACCGCGAGCCGGTACAGATGGCATCGCCAGCCGTCGAAGCCGGCGATGACCGTGCCCACCAGTTCGCCGTCCAGTTCGGCGAGGATCAGTGTCTCGGGGTCGCGGGCCACCAGCCGCTCGACGCCCTCACGGTCGTCGCTGATGCTGGTGCCCTCGGCGGCCACCTTCCAGAAGGCGAGCACGGTGTCGAGATCGTCGGGCGTCGCGGCCCGTATGCGCAGGTCGGTCATGATCGGATCCGATCACGAGCGCCGGACCGCGACCGGGAATTCCAGGATTCGGACGGGCCGGGCGGGATCACCTGCCCCGCAGCGCTTCGACGACCTTCGCGAAGGCCTCCATGTTCGGCTCCAGGACGGTCAGATACGAGAAGCCGTACCGCTCCCGCTGCGCCAGCACCTGGGCGACGATCTCCTCCAGCGTCCCCACCAGGACCAGCGGCAGCTGGAGGACCTGCTCCTCGCTGAGGTTCGGCAGGTGGCTGAGCCACGGCCGCACGGCGGCGGCGCGGTCCTCGGTCAGCTCGACGATCTGGACCAGCAGGTTGAGCTCGGCGGGCTCCTTCCGCCCGGCGGCGAACTCCTGGTAGCGGCCGACCCGTTCGTCCAGCTCCTCGGCGGTCAGCGGTTCCAGCTTCCCGCCCTCGACCGTCCGCGCGCCTGTGAACGCCGCGATGTCCGCGTGCTCGGCGGTGAGCCGCAGCATCCGGTCACCGTTGGCGCCGATCAGCAGCGGCACCCGGGGCCGCTGCGCGGGGCGCGGCTGGTGGTCGTCGGAATCGAGGAGCCGGTCCAACTCCTGGACCGTGCGCAGCAGATGGTCGACCCGTTCGCCGGGCGACCCCCACGGCAGCCCGGCCTTCTCGTGCTCGGCCGCCACGTACCCGGTGCCGAGTCCCAGCTCCAGCCGGCCGCCGGTCAGCGCGTCCGTGGTGGCGACCTCACGGGCGAGCAGCGTCGGGTTCCAGAAGCCCGTGTTCAGCACGAAGGTGCCGAGCCGCGGCCGCTCGGTCGCCTCCGCCGCGGCCACCAGGGACGGGAACGGGGCCGGCATGCCCAGATGGTCGGGGACCAGGATCACGTCGTAGCCGAGCTGTTCGGCGCGGCGGCACTTCGCGCGCCACTCCCCGCCCGACGTGGGGCTGAGCAGGTTGACTCCGAAACGGAACGGGCGCGGCATGAACTCTCCTCACTCGAAAGGGACTTGAGTCGGGCACACCGGCGAGTACATCATTCGTGCGCGATGGCCGCCAGCACGTTCATCCGGGACGCCCGCAGCGCGGGCAGCAGGGCTGCCACCACGCCGACGACCGCGGAGCCGATCACCACGGCGACGACCGTGCCCCACGGGATCGCCAGCGCCTTCATCCCCTGGAGGGCCAGCACCTGCTGCACGCAGACGCCCCAGACCAGCCCCAGCGCGAGCCCGAGAACGGCACCGAACACGGCGATCACCACCGACTCCAGCCGGATCATCCGCCGCAGCTGTCGCCGGGCCAGCCCGATCGCGCGCAGCAGCCCGATCTCCCGGGTGCGCTCCACCACCGACAGAGCGAGGGTGTTGACCACGCCGAGCACCGCGATGACGATCGCCAGGCCCAGCAACGCGTAGACCAGGTAGAGCAGGACGGCGATCTGGCCCCGGACCAGCTCCTTGTAGTCGGCCTGGTCGCGGACCTGCACCTGCGGATACGCCTCCAGCGTCCGCTCCAGGTTCGCGCGCAGCTCGTCGGCGCCCACGCCGGATCCGGCGTTGACGTACAGCGCCGAGTCCTGCCCGTCGGGCACGTACGTCTCGACGGTGCCCGTCCCGAAGAACAGCCCGCCGCGCATCCCGAACCCCTCGGCGCTGTCCTGGTCCGTGAGCGCGCCGACCTTCAGCTCGGTGTTCCTCCCGGCGGGGAACCGCACCGGGAGCGTGTCGCCGACCTCGACGTCGTGCTCCCGCGCGAACTCCACATCCATGGCGATGGCGCCGTCCGCGAGCGCGGCCGCGCTGTCGCCCCGGGCGTAGGTGACGTTCGCGACCTCGTCGAGCCGAGGGTCGTAGGCCGCGGCGGTCGTCTCGACCCGGTCGCCGTCCGGCAGCCGTACCGCGACCGGGGTGAACCGCTGCCGTACGACGAGGCCGGCGCCGTCGGTGGCGCGGACCTTGTCGGTGACCTCCTGCGGGAACGGCTGGAAGTTCTGGTTCTGGACGACGAAGTCGGCACCGAGGGTCCTGTCGATCTCCTGGTCGAAGGACTTCGTCATCGACGCGCTGGCCACGGACATGCCGCCGACCAGCGCGATCCCCACCATCAGCGCGGCGGCGGTGGCCCCGGTCCGGCGCGGGTTGCGCAGGGCGTTGCGCTGGCTCATCCGGCCCACGGAGCCGAACAGCGCGGGGAACGCCCCGCCCAGCACCCGGACGACCGGCCGTACCAGGAGGGGGCCCGCGACGACCGTCGCGACGAGGGTGAGGACCACGCCGAGGCCGAGCAGGGAGGCCGCCGATCCCGTGTCCGACGACACCGCGCACCCCACGAGCGCGGCTCCACCCGCCGCCCCGACGGCCCCGCCGACCACCGCGCGCACCTTCAGCGGCCGTCCCACCCCGGCGATCTCGGCGTCCGCGAGCGCGGCCATCGGCGACACGGCCGACGCCCGGCGGGCCGGCAGATAGGCCGCCACGAAGGTGACGCCGAGCCCGACGACGTAGGCCGCGACCGGTGTCCCCACGCCGATCACCATCTCGGTCGACTTCAGGTTCATCCCGAAGGCGCCCATGAGCGCGATCAGTCCGAACGCCAGTCCGATGCCCGCGGCGAGGCCGAGCGTCGACCCGACCAGCCCGAGCAGCGCCGCCTCGGCCAGCACCGACCGCCGCACCTGCCGCCGGTCGGCACCCAGCGCGCGCAACAGGCCCAGTTCGCGGGTGCGTTGGGCGATGAGCATGGAGAAGGTGTTGACGATGAGGAACATTCCGACGAGCGTCGCGATCCCGGCAAAACCGAGCATCACGTACTTGATGACGTCGAGGAACCCGCCGAGCGAGGCGGCGGCCGACTCGGCCTGCTCGTCGGCGGTCTCGTACTTGTACGCCGTCGGCCCCAGCGCGTCGGCGATCCGCCGTGCGAGGACGTCGTCGCTCACCCCCTGCTCGGCGGTCACCGAGATGCCGGTGGCGGCGTCGGGATCGCCCAGCAGTTCGGTCTGCGCGACGCGGGTGTCGAGGAAGACCAGCGCGGAGCCGGGGTTGGTGGTGGTGAAGGTGGCGATGCCGACGACCTCCACCTCGAAGGAACCCGGCCGGGCGAGGACCGTCAGGGTGTCCCCGATCCGTACGTCCTTGTTCTTCGCGGTGTCCGCGTCGAGCAGCGCCTGACCGGGGCCCTCGGGCGCGTTTCCGCTGGTCAGCTTCACGGGGCTGCGGTCGGTGGGGTGCCAGTCGGTGGCGATGGTGGGGGCGCCCGTCGTCGGCCCCACGGACTCGTTCTCGCTGTCGACGACCGTGACGTTCTCCACGGACACGTCGATGTGGGCCTCCGCGACGCCGTTGATCCGCGCGGCCCGCTCGGCGAGCGACGCGGGCACCGTCCGGACCGCCCCGGTCGGCATCTGGCCCTCCAGCCCGTCGTCCTTCGGGCCCACCGTCACATCGGCCGAGGTGGAGGCGAAGAGCCGGTCGAAGGTACGGGTGACCGTGTCCGAGAAGATCAGACTGCCCGCGACGAACGCCACCGAAAGGATCACCGCGAGGGCCGACAGCAGCAGCCGCCCCTTGTGCGCCAGGAAACTCCGCAGGGTCGCCTTGAGCACGGTCTCAGTCCTCGTCGGCGTCGGCGTCGGTGGTTCCGGTGCCCGCCCTGGTGTCGGGCCCGGTGGTGGGCCCGCTCCCGGGGGTGAAGGCCGCCCGGGCGGTGTCGAACCGCTTCATGCGCTCCAGGACCGCTTCGGCCGAGGGGTGCTCCATCCGGTCCACGATCCGCCCGTCGGCGAGGAAGAGCACCAGGTCGGAGTGGGCGGCGGCACCGGGGTCATGGGTGACCATGACGACCGTCTGGCCCAGCTGGTCCACCGCCTCGCGCAGGAAGCCGAGCACTTCGAGCCCCGCGCGGGAGTCGAGGTTGCCGGTGGGTTCGTCCGCGAAGATCAGTTCGGGCCGGGAGGCGAGCGCGCGGGCGCAGGCGACACGCTGCTGCTGGCCGCCGGAGAGCTGCGCGGGCCGGTGCTTCAGCCGGTCCCGCAGCCCGAGGGTGTCGATGACCTGGTCCAGCCACTTCTCGTCGGGTTTCTTGCCCGCGATGTCCATGGGCAGGGTGATGTTCTCGGCCGCGTTCAGCGTGGGGATCAGGTTGAAGGACTGGAACATGAAGCCGATCCGGTCCCGGCGCAGCCTGGTCAGATCGCGTTCCCTGAGCCCGGTGATCTCGGTCTCCCCGAGGAACACCTGCCCGGCCGAGACGGTGTCGAGTCCGGCCAGACAGTGCATCAGCGTGGACTTGCCCGAACCGGAGGGGCCCATCACGGCGGTGAAGCGGCCGCGCGCGATGTCCACGTCGACCGAGTCGAGGGCGAGCACCGCCGTCTCGTCCGAGCCGTACGCCTTCGTCAGGCCCCGCGCGCGAGCGGCGATGCCGTCGCCTTCCGCGCGGCCGAGGGTGTGCTCAGCGGCAGCAGTGGACAAAACGGCCTCCAGGCTCGAACCAGTTCGAATTCCGGGCGTTCTCGGCCGAGCCTAGTGTGACCCAGGGCACAGCCGAAATCCCCCAGAGGTCCGAGCCCGCCTCCGCCGCAGGTCGGGCTTTCGGGGTCGATGTAAGGGGCACTCAATTGGCGGAGCCAAGGGGCCCTTGCCGTTCCGGTCGGTCGCATGAGGCGCTGCCGACGGGGCGGCTGTCTCGCGGCGATGCGAACTCGGAGCTTGCGCGTGGAGGTCCGCTCGGTGGTCGGGTGCTTCCAGGACCGTCGGGTCGGGGCGGGCAGGGGAACTCTGGGCGGGTGACAGGTGGCGGGCGAGGCGGCTGGGTAGGCGGCGACGAAGCCGGCAGCGGCGCCCCTTCGGCTTCTCGGGCGCGAGTTCGCCGTCGGCAGCGGGACGCGCGTCCGAGTCGGCAGGTCGATCGCCACAGGGCTGCGTTCGAGCCGGGCCGTGTCGGCACGGACGCGTGGAGGGGAGGGCCGGATCGGCGGTCTTGCCACACCGAGGGGACGTCCGGGTCCGGGGGCGGTCGTCCCCGGGACACGATGATGCGAGTGCCGGTCGGGTCGAGCACGACGTCGCCGTCATGGCCCCCCAGCTCGCCGCCCCGGGCTGAGATCAACCCGCAGCATCGACCAGGTCGGTCAATTCGGCCTCGGTCGTGTCGCCCACCAGATCGCGTCTTCCTCCGGGACGTTCATGGAGAGGCAGGTACCGTTCTCGAGCGGACAGGCCTCACCTGGACCCCTCTCCGTCTCAAACTGCCATACGAGGCTGCTCACTTCACTGCGGTGAATCGAGTCGATCTCGACCTCATACCACCGGGCACGGATCGCTGATGTCAGCGCCTCGCGATCGATGCGCCGTCCGCCCACATCACCCTCGACCACCACCAAGAACGTCATGGCCAGGGTCTGCCGGACGTCCGTGACACAGCGCCGGTGGGCTGCCGCATGCAGTTATCGGGCCGACGTGCAGGCGCGTCGACCTCGCGGCATTCTGGAGACATGGGGGCAAGCCGCTTTCCGTCATGACGGTCGCTCCGCGAGCCCTGTACGGCCGTGCGAGTGTGCCAGGAACGGGGTGGCCATGGCCACTGTCCTGGAACTGCAGATAAGCAAGCTACGCCCGCGTGAGTACGAGGTGCGGGTCGTGAAGGCAGCTGCCGGCGGGGAGCCCCGGGCGCCGCTGAATCTCGACGTTGAAAAGTTGCTCGCTCAGCGCGGTGAACTGGCGACCACTGTGCTGCGCTCCAGCGAGCGATCAGCGGCACCGCCGCGCGAACGCGGCGTGCAATGTGAGGGGCGCGTGCGACGGGTGGGCCGTCAACTGTTCGACGCGCTCTTCAGCGGACCAGTCTCCAAAACATACGACGCGAGTCTGGTCCTGGCACAGGAGCGACAGGAACGCATGCAAATAGTGTTGCGGTTGGATGCGCCAGAGTTGACACTCCTCCCCTGGGAAGCCCTGTTCGACTCGCACACCGACTCCTATGTGTGCCTGCGCGAGCCGATGGTCAGACACCTCGCCGCCTCCCACACGCCTCTGCCCCTGCCTGTGCAGCCGCCGCTGCGGATTTTGGCGGTCATCGCCGCTCCGCGTGACCTCGACGCGCTGGACACCTCCTATGAACGCGAACTGTTGGAGAAGGCGCTCGGGGGACAGATCGCTGCCGGCCTCGTCGAGTTGGTCTGGCTGACAGACGCAAGCTGGACGAGTCTGCAGACCCGACTGCTCAACGGCCAATGGCACGTGCTCCACTTCATTGGCCATGGCTACTACGACGAGTACGGGGAGCAGGGGCAGATCGCGCTGGTGGACGAGCACGGCGAGTCCGACATGATAGAAGCGACCAGCCTGGCAGCCCTCATAGGAGAGGCCTACCCCGCACCTCGACTCATAGTGTTGAATTCGTGCGCATCGGGCCAAGGGGGGAGGCGACAAGGGTTCTCAAGCGTGGGAGCCACCCTGGCGGATTGCGGAGTGAATTCGGTGGTGGCCATGCAGTTCTCGGTCACGGACCAGGCGTCTTTGCGCTTCACGCAAGGGTTCTACACCGCGCTGGCGAACGGTCGTAAGGTCGACGCTGCCGTGAAGAGTGGACGAGTCTCCATACTCGGCGTCCGGCAGTCGTTGGAGTGGATCACGCCCGTTCTGTACGTGCGGGGCGACGCCGACGCTCCGTTCACCTTTCCTCCTCCGTCATCAGAAGTGCCGCCGCTTTACAGCATGGCCGAAGAAGAATTGAGTAAGGGTCACCCCGACAAGGCCATCACATTGCTCGACGACCTACTCGTCCTCGACCCGAACAATGGCGAGGCCATCGTGTTGCACGGTAGGGCGGCTACGCAGGAGCAGCTCGCCGAGCTCTACGCCCGAGCAGTGAAGACCGAGGAATCCGGAGACTGGTCCGCCGCGATCAGCCGATATGAACAGGTCATACGGGAGGATCCGCATTACCGGGATGCCGTGGCGCGACGCGACCTCTGCAGCGCCCGTCAGCACATCGCCGAGCTGCAGGAGGAGTTGCGCACCCAGGTGAATGAAGGACGATGGCAGGCTGCGGTCGATGTCGGTGAAGAACTCGCCCGGCTGGACCCGGCTGCTGCCGATCCCGATGGGTTGTCCACACGCGCTCACCGAAAATTGGAGATAGAACAACGAGCAATCTACCTGGTAGGGCTGTACCACCAGGCCCTTGCGGCCGAACAGGCTGAGGACTGGTCAGTCGCCATCAAGTGTTACGAACAAATTTTGCAGGAGGACCCGGATTACCCGAATACGGTCCGGCGCCGTGACTTCTGCCGCGACCGCCAGCGCATCGCCCACCTCCAGCAGAAACTGCGAACCTATGCGGGCGAAGGGCTGTGGCACGCCGTACTCGATGTCGATGAAAAGCTCAACCAGTTGGACCCGGCGGTAGCCGATCCGGACGGACTGGCCACTCGGGCTCGCCGAGAAGTAGAAAAAGAAGAGCGGGCAGAGTATCTCGAAGGGCTGTATGGCGAGGCCCGTGCAGCTGAACTCACCGAGGACTGGGCCGAAGCGATCCATCTCTATGGCGCACTCGCGGTCGAGGGCGCGGGATTCAGGGACAGCAAGCAGCGGCTCAGCCTGTGCGAAGAACGTCTGAGGACGGCCCGGTCGGCCTCTGAAAGTGGTGATGCATCGCCCATCAGCCCTGAAAAGATCATCGACATCGACATTTCCTGTGGGGCATTGGCGTGGGAATCGAATGGACAGTACCTGGCTGTCGACGTCCGGGAGAGTGCGCAGATTTGCGTCTACTGCAGGTCCGGTGGTGAGCCGTTGCGTATCAGGACAGGGCAGAAGCGGGCTCCGTACCTGGTGGCGTTCAGTCCGGACGGCACGCGTCTCGTCGGCCGCAGCGGAAAAGGTGTCGCCATATGGAGCACTCATACGGGCGAGAAACTGCTCCAGGTGCCGGTCGGGCGAGGAGTGGCCGCAGCGGAATTCAGTCCCGATGGCACATCTCTAGCCACCGGAGCTGATGAATTGGCCTGCATCTGGGATACCGAGACCGCCGAACAGGTCTTCTGGTCCGAGCAGAAGTGCGTGAAGGCGGTGACCTTCAGTGCGGACGGCAGTAGATTGCTTGTGGCCGATCAGACCGGGCTGCACGTTTGGGGCGTGGACTCTGCCGTGAACATCTTTGAAGATCACACCCCGTTCTTGAACTCGGTGGCCTACAGCCGGGACGGTAAACGCGCCGCGGCCGGCTGCAGCGTTGACACCAAGGCCCGACTCTGGGTCTCGGGCGAGGTCCACGAGTTGGACCACGAGGCGTCCGTCACGTCAGTGGCGTTCAGTCCCGACAGCGCCCAGCTCGCCACAGGTGGCGAAGACCGGGCGGCGTGTATCTGGGATGCGACCGACGCCCGCTTGATCTGCAAGATATTTCATGAGGATCCTGTTCTTTCCTTGGTGTTCAGTCCGGATGGCGCCCACCTGGCGACCGGTACCCGACGCGCCGTCACAGTGTGGGCAATTCGATAGTTCCAGTGGTTTTCCGGGAAAGGAGGAGAGCTGATGGGGCGACTTGTTGAGTTCCCGACCGATGAAGGTACGACCGTACTCGTCGAGGTCGGAGACCGGTCGAACGGGTTGGTTACGCGCGGAATTTCTGGGTCTGGTTCCGGTGCGCAAGTCTCTGAACGCGCTCAACGTTCGTTCGAGGACGCCATATATCGTGTGCAACCCGCCATGCATGCGATCGTGGCCCATATACAATCCGCGGCGCAATCTCCCAGTGAGATCCAAATCGAGTTCGGCCTCAACCTGCACGCGGAGATGGGTGCTTTCATCGCCGCAGCGAGCGCCACCGCCAATTTCAATGTCACACTCACCTGGTTGCGGAACGAGCCCAGGCCCACCACGTAGTTCAGGGCTGGTGCGCTGCGGCGGGGCCTCGTCGAACTGTGGGCCAGGGGCGTTCTCGGGTCGGATCCGGGCCAGACGCCCTTGCCCCCGCTAGCGCTCCGGCGCTAGCGTCGAGGCATGGCCAAGACCCAGTTGAACGTGCGGGTGGACGAGGACACGGCCCGAGCCGCCCGAGAGCGAGCCCTGGAGCGCGGGATGAGTGTGAACCGGTACATCGAGGAGCTGGTCAGGCAGGACACCGGCGAGGCGGGCCACACCTTCGTCGAGTCCGCCGCCGACTTCATGAAGCAGTACGAGGCGGTCTTCGCCGAGGAGTTCGGCACCGAACCCGAGAACCGGCGCGAGGGACGTCACTGATCCCTTGAGTCAGCTCCGCATCGACCTCGCCTGGCTCCTGATGGTCGCCGAACGCAAGACGCCCGGCGATCCCCAGGTCACCGACTGGGGCGCCCTCGTCGCGGCCGTCGCCCGGCACGAGGCCCAGATCTTCGACGTCGCCGTCTACGACACCCCGCACGCCCGGGCCGCCGCCCTGCTCCAACTCCTCCTGCACGTACCGGCGCTGGAGCGCTCCAACGCGCTGTTCGCCTCCGCCGTCGCCTACGGCTACCTCGTGGCCAGCGGGGTCAAGGTCGTGACCTCCGCCGAACAGGTGCGCGAACTGGCCAGACTGGTCAAGAACGGTGAGGCCGGCGTGCACGACATCACGCGGGAGCTGCGTCAGTGGAGTCAGTGAGACCCGGCCGCCGGGCCCGGCCCAGCACGCAGTAGGAGCTGGGCAACCGCGGCCCCTGCTCGGGCACCAGGACCTCCCGGGCCGCCCCGACCTCGAAACCGGCGGCCCGCAGCGCGTCGATCGGGTCACGCGAGACATGACAGCCGCCGAACAGCAGCGGCCACACCGAGGCGTCCAGCGCCCGCTGAGCCGTCCGCATGGCCCGGCCGCCGCCCCGGCCGTGCTCGAAGAACCGCAGCTCACCGCCCGGACGCAGCACCCGGCGCACCTCGCTCAGCGAGCGTCGTACGTCCCGCACGCTGCACAGCACCAGGGACACCACGGCCGCGTCGAACGCCTCGCTCTTGACCGGCAGCGCCTCCGCCGCGCCCGGCACCACGTCCACCGGCACCTCGGCGCGCAGGGCGGCCTCCAGGGCCAGCCGCCGCAGCGCATGCTCGGGTTCGATCGCCACCACCTCGGAGACGGCGCCGGGATAGCGGGCGAAGTTCAGGCCGTTGCCGGCCCCGATCTCGATGACGCGCCCCGACAGCCCGGCGAGCAGTTCGTCGCGCAGCGGGCCGATCCTCGGCTCCGCCGACACGCTCAGTCTGGCGTAGAACCGGGCGAAGAGGGGGTGGTGCACGGCGTCCTTCGCGGCGCGGGCGCGGACCATGGGAACCTCCCGGAGAGGGCGGCGGACACCGCGATTCTCCCCCGGGAAGCACCGACTCACCCGTCGCACAGCCGTGGGGAACGACTGTGCGACGGGTGGTCGGCGGGGGTCGGCCGGGGTCAGGCGATGAAGTTGCGCACCTGCTCGTACACCCCGTGGTCGTTGTTCATCTCGTTGTGCGAGACACAGCCGACCTCGACGTTCGTCGCGCCGCTGAGGATCGCGGTGGTGTCCGGGGTGAGCGCGTCGTCGCAGTTCGACCAGTAGCTGGCGTAGGACACACTGCCCGGCGTCTCGTCACCGGAGTTGAGCGAGGTCAAAAACGAGCTGCCGGTGTACATCTCGCCGCAGGACGTGTAGAGCCACCGGCACCAGCCGGCGACGGTCGTCCCGTGGTTCACCCCGGCCGTGGAGACGAAGTCGTCCACGTACGCCGTCCCGCCGAGGTTCTTCAGGTAGTAACGGGAGCTGAGCGCGCCCATGGAGTGCACCACCACGTCGACCTTCGCGGCGCCCGTGGAGGCGCGCACACTGTCGATCTTGGTCTTCAGCTGGGCCGCCGTGGTGGCGTTGGACTGGCCCCAGTCGTAGGACCAGGAGTGCAGCTCCGAGGCGGTGTAGCCGTCCGCCTTGAAGTACGCGACCCAGTCGTCCCAACTGCTGGACGAACTGCTCAGTCCGTGCACGAAGACGACCGGGTTGTGGGTGGCGGCCTGGGCGGTGGACGCCGAGAAGGTGAGCGACAGAAGGAGCGTGCTGGTCACGGTCGCGAGAGCCGTGGCGATACGGCGCATGCGGCGATGCATGGTGCCTCCTGAAACGGGTGGGGTTCGTCAGGAGTGTCAGCGGGGTCTACGCGCGCCGCATCGGCGAAATCGCCGGTCTTTACTGGCCGGTTAACTCGCAAGTAACGTGATGAGCGTGGTGACTCCGGTGAACCCCCCACAACTTCCGCATCGCTCGCCACCGCCCCCCACGAACGTGTGGCCGAGCCCGAACGCAGCGACGGCCGGCGTGCCCACGCTGTCCGAAGGCGTGCGCGTACGCCTGCTGCACGCCGCCCACGGCGACCCCCGGGCCGCCGCGGAACTCGCCGCCGCCCTCACCCGGCGCCAGCTCACGGGCCTCGACCCGCTCCCCGCCGAGCCCCTGGCGCTGGCCCCCGCCCTGCTGCGGACCCACCGGCGGGAGGTACGGGCCCTGCCCGACGACACCCGCTTCCTGCTGCTCCTCGCCGCCACCGACCAGTACCCGGTGCCGACCCACGCCTACGCGCGTGCCGTCACCGCGGCCGGCCTCGACACCCGCCCCCTCGACACGGCCGAGGCGGCGGGCCTCGCGCACACCACGGCCCAGGGCATCGTCTTCCGGGACGCCTGGACCCGCGTCGCCGTCTACGAGTCCGCGTCCATGGCCGACCGGCGCGAGGCCCACCGCCTCCTCGCCGCCGTCCTCAGCGGCGAGGGCGAGCGACCCGGCCGGTCCTGGCACCGGGCCGCCGCCGCCCTCGGACCCAGCCGCCGCCTCGCCGCCGAACTCCGTCTCGCGGCACGGGTGGCACGTGCCATCGGCGACCCGGCCCTCGCCTCCGCGCTCGCCGAACGCGCCGCCGGTCTCACCCCCGAACCGGCCGAACGCGCGCCCCTGCTCGCCCAGGCCGCAGCCGAGGCCTGGCGGTCCGGCGACGGCGACCGGGCCCGCCGCCTCGTCGCCGCCACCGACGACGACGCCCTCGGCGGACTGCTGGCCCTGCGCGCGGGCAACGCCGCCGAGGCGTTCGACGCCCTGCTCACCGCCACCGTCCGGCACGTCGGCGACCCCGCCTCGGACCGCGCCGCCCATCTGCTGGCACGAGCCACCGAGGCCGCCATCTACACCGGGGACCTCCGCCGGTGCCGCGAGGCCGCCGCCGTCGCCGACGGGCTCGGCATCCTCCCGCCCAGCACCCTCGGCGCCCTCGCCGCCGCGTTCGAGGGACGCTACGACGACGCCCGGGACGTCCTCGAAGCCGCCGCCGGGCGCTGCGGTCCCGGCGGCGACCCCACCCAGCTCATCCACGCCGGGATCGCCGCCCTCCTCCTCGGCGACCACACCCGCGCCTTCACCGCCACCGCCCGCGCCGCCGCCTCCGCGCGGGCCCGCGGCGAGACGGTCACCGTGCCGCAGGCCATGGAGTTCCGTGCCTACGCCGAGTTCTGGACCGGGCGCCCCAAGGCCGCCGAGGCCGCCGCCGTGGACGCCCTGCGCCAGGCGTACGCCACCGGGCAGGACAACGGGGCCTGTCACCTCCAGGCCGCCCTCGCGATGTTCGCCGCCGTCACCGGCGACGAGCAGGTGTGCCGGGAACGCGCCGAGTCCGCCCGCGGCTACGCCCTGGAACGCGGCCTCGGACTGCCCGCCGCGCTCGCCATGTTCGCCCTCGCCTTCCTCGACCTGAGCACCGGCCGGTACGCCGCCTCGGCCGCCCGGCTGCGCGCCCTCGCCGGCTTCGGCCCCGGGCACGGGCACCGGGCCATCCGGCACCTCGCCACCCCGCACTACGTCGAAGCCGCCGTCCGCACCGGCGACACCCGGGTGGCCGTCGCCGCGCACGCCGACTACGACCGCTGGGCCCGAACCGTCCGCAGCGCCGACGACCTCGCGCTCAGCGCCCGCTGCCGGGCCCTCCTCGCGACCGGCGAGGAGGCCGTCGAGCACTATCGCGCCGCCCTCGACCTGCACGCCTCCGGCACCCGTGACTTCGAACGCGCCCGTACGGAACTCCTGTTCGGCAGCGCCCTGCGGCGGCTCCGCAACCGCACCGAGGCCCGCGACCGCCTCCACAGCGCGCTGGAGGCCTTCGACCACTTCGGCTCCCCGCACTGCGCGTCCCAGGCCCGCGCGGAACTCCGCGCCCTCGGGGAGCGTGCCGCCGCCGCACCGGCCGCGGAGGCCCTGGCGTCCCGCCTCACCGCCCAGCAGCTGATGATCGCCCGCATGGCGGCGGAGGGCGCGACGAACCGGGAGATCGCCGCCCGGCTGCTGCTGAGCCCGCGCACGATCGACCACCATCTGCGGGGCGTGTTCTCGCGGTTGGGGATCAGATCGCGGATCGAGCTGGTGCGGCTGCTGGGGGAGACGGGGACGTGAGGTTGTGGCGCGCCCCTTCAGGGACGCGGGGCTGTCACATCTGCGGCTCCGCCGTGGGGCGCGATCAGCCACGACGAACCCGCGGCCGATTCGTCACAGGTCCCCTACGGCGCGGCTTCGGCGGCACTGAAGGAAACCGCGTCCCACACCCCACCCAGCGTCGGCGCCAGCCAACCCCCCGCCCTCGCCCGGAAATCGAGGGGCGCCAACGCCCCCGCCCCCGCAGGCACCGCCCCCAGCAACGGCGCGTCCGCGACCACCGGCAGATCCGCCAGATTGCACCGCGACGCCAGATCCGGCGCCCCGGGCCAGCTGCCGATGACCACACCCGCCAACTCCACCTCCCGGACGGCGAGTTCGCGGGCCGTCAGCTCGGTTGTGTTCAGCGTGCCCAGCCCGGCCGAGGCGACCAGGAGCACCGGCGCCCCCAGCAGCCGGGCCGTGTCCGCCAGCGTGCCGCCCGCTTCGTCGAAGCGGACGAGGAGCCCGCCCGCGCCCTCGACCAGGACCAGATCGTGGTCGGACGCCAGCTTGGCCGCGGCCTCCGCGACATCCTCCGGGTGCACCGGCGGCAGACCCGAGCGGCGCGCGGCGGTCGCCGGAGCCAACGGCTCCGGATAGCGGGCGAGTTCACGGACGGTGACGGCACCGGCGAGCCGGCCCACCTCGTCAGCGTCGCCGCGCTCGTCCGGCCGTACACCCGTCTGCGCGGTCTTCAGCACGGCCACCGAGCGGCCGGCCGCCACGGCCACCGCGGCGACCGCCGCCGTGGTGACCGTCTTGCCGACCTCCGTGCCCGTCCCCGTGACCACCAGGACCGTCATGTCGTCCTCTTCCGTTCCGTCATCCCGCCGCGGCCGCCGCGCACACCGCGCGCGCGATCCGCGCCACGTCCTCGTCGCCGGTGACGTACGGCGGCATCGTGTAGACGAGGTCGCGGAACGGCCGTAGCCACACGCCCTCGCGCACGGCGGCCTCCGTGGCCGCCCGCATGTCCACGGCGTGGTCGAGCTGCACCACCCCGATCGCGCCGAGGACCCGCACGTCCTTCACTCCCGGCGCCTCGCGCGCCGGCGCCAGGCCCTCCCGCAGCCCCGTCTCGATCCGCTTGACCTCCGTCAGCCAGTCCTGGCCCAGCAACAGCTCGATCGAGGCACAGGCGACGGCAGCCGCGAGCGGGTTGCCCATGAAGGTGGGCCCGTGCGCCAGCACCGGCACCTCGCCCCGCGAGATCCCGTCGGCCACCCGCGCGGTGCACAGCGCCGCCGCCAGGGTCAGATACCCGCCGGTCAGCGCCTTGCCGACACACATCACATCCGGCGTCACCGCCGCGTGATCCGCCGCGAACAACGCCCCCGTACGCCCGAACCCGGTGGCGATCTCGTCGAACACCAGCAGCACGCCGTGCGCGTCGCAGGCCTCGCGCAGCACCCGCAGATACGCGGGGGAGTGGAAGCGCATCCCGCCCGCGCCCTGGACCACGGGCTCCACGATCACGGCCGCCAGCTCGTCCGCGTGCCGCTCGATCGTCGAGCGCAGCGCCTCCGCGTACGACTCCTCGTACTCGACCGGCGGCGGGTCCACGAACACCTGCCGGGGCAGGACGCCCTGCCACAGCTCGTGCATCCCGCCCTCGGGGTCGCACACCGACATCGGCTGCCAGGTGTCGCCGTGGTAGCCGCCGCGCCAGGTCAGCAGCCGGCGCTTGCCGGGGCGGCCGAGCGAACGCCAGTACTGCAGGCACATCTTGACCGCGACCTCGACGGAGACCGACCCCGAGTCGGCGAGGAACACATGCTCCAGCCCCGCAGGCGACATGTCGACAAGGTGCTTCGCCAGCCGCACCGCGGGCTCATGGGTGAGCCCGCCGAACATGACGTGGCTCATCCGGCCGAGTTGCTCGCGCGCAGCCTCGTTGAGGACGGGGTGGTTGTAGCCGTGGATCGCCGACCACCACGACGACATGCCGTCGACCAGCTCGCCCGACCCGTCCGCGAGCCTCAGCCGGACCCCGCTCGCCGACTCCACGACGAGCGGTTCCTGCCGGCCCGGCATGGGTCCGTACGGATGCCACACATGCCGCCGGTCCAGCTCCACCAGCTCGGGCACGCTCAGTTCGGGCACGCCCGGACCGTTCAGCTCAGGCATTGGGCGCGAGGTCGGTGCCGGCGCCCCGGCGGCGTACGGCCACCAGGTCCGTACGGGCCTCGCCGGCCGGAGTCGCGGCGGTCGGGGCCTGGGCGGGGGACCCGCACACCCCACCCTCCGCGTGCGACCCACAACCCGCGCCCGCGCCTTCGCTCTCGTGCGACCCGCAGCCGCCCCCGGCGTGCGATCCGCACCCCGCGCTCACCCCGGACCCGCAGCCCCCGCCGGCGGTCACGGTCGCCCGGTGCTCCGGGAGCGTCACCTGGTCGGCGCCCTCCACCTCGAAGCCGGCGTCCGCGATCATCTCCAGGTCGGCCTTGCCGGCCTGGCCCTCGCTGGTGAGGTAGTCGCCGAGGAAGATCGAGTTGGCCAGGTGCAGGGCGAGCGGCTGCATGGTGCGCAGGTGGACCTCGCGGCCGCCCGCGATGCGGACCTCGGCGTCCGGGCAGACGAACCGCACCATCGCCAGGATCCGCAGACAGCGCTGGGGGGTGAGGTTCCACTCCTTGGCCAGCGGGGTGCCCTCGAAGGGGATGAGGAAGTTCACCGGAACGGAGTCAGGGTCCAGTTCGCGCAGCGAGAAGACGACGTCGACGAGGTCCTCGTCGCTCTCGCCCATGCCCGCGATCAGACCCGAGCAGGCGGACAGACCGGCCGCATGCGCCTTGTTGACCGTGTCCACCCGGTCGGCGTACGTGTGCGTCGTCGTGATCTCGCCGTACGTCGCCTCGGACGTGTTCAGGTTGTGGTTGTAGGCGTCCGCGCCGGCCTCGCGCAGCCGCTCCGCCTGGCCGTCGGAGAGCAGACCGAGGCAGGCGCACACCTCCACGCCCTCGTTCTCGTCCTTGATCGCCTTGATGGTGTCCGAGACCCGCTCGACGTCCCGGTCGGTCGGACCGCGCCCGGAGGCCACCAGACAGACCCGCTTGGCGCCCCCGGCGAGCCCGGCCGCGGCGGCCTCCGACGCCTCGTGGGGCTTGAGCCAGGTGTACTTGAGGATGCCGGCGGTCGAACCGAGCCGCTGGGAACAGTAGGAGCAGTCCTCGGGACAGAGACCGGACTTGAGGTTGACCAGATAGTTCAGTTTCACCCGGCGCCCGAACCAGTGCCGGCGTACCTTCCCGGCCGCGGCCACCACGTCCAACAGCTCGTCGTCGGAGGTGCCGAGAACGGCGAGCGCCTCGGCACGGCTCAGCGGCTCGCGCCGGAGCCCCTTGTCCACCAGCGTGTTCAGCAGGTCCATGAGAGCCGATCCTGTCCTACGGGACCGCTCCCGGCCAAGGAGAGTTCGGACAACAGAGTGGGTTCGACGTGTGGGTATTGCCACATCGTGGGCGGCTGGTCCGCCCGTTAGTGTCTGTGCACTGCCTACAAAAGCGCCCGCCGTGCCGTCCCCGACAGCCCGGCGCCGCGGGCTGCCCACACCACCCCGGAGGACCCATGGCGTTCGGCTGGATCGACGAGCAGGCCTCGGCGCGCCGCCGGGCCGGGCTGGTGCGGACCCTGCGCCCCCGCCCCGCCGACTCGCCGCTCCTGGACCTCGCGAGCAACGACTACCTGGGGCTCGCCCGGCACCCGGAGATCACCGAGGGCGCCGCCGAGGCCGCGCGCCGGTGGGGCGGCGGTGCCACCGGCTCCCGGCTCGTCACCGGCACCACCGAACTCCACGGTGAGCTGGAGCGGGAACTCGCCGACTTCTGCGGCTTCGAGGCCGCCCTCGTCTTCTCCTCCGGCTACGCGGCCAACCTCGCCGCCGTCACCGCGCTCGCCCCGCACGGCTCCCTGATCGTCTCGGACGCGGGCAACCACGCCTCCCTCATCGACGGCTGCCGACTGGCCCGGGGCACCACCCAGGTCGTGGCCCACGCCGACCCGGAGGCGTTCCGCAAGGCGCTGGCCACGGGTGGCGGGGTGCCCGCCGTGGCCGTCTCCGACACGGTCTTCTCCGTGGACGGCGACGCCGCCCCGCTGGCCTCCCTCGCCGCCGCCTGCCGTGAGTTCGGCGCGGGGCTCGTGGTGGACGACGCGCACGGGCTCGGGGTCCTCGGCGACGGCGGCCGCGGCGCGCCGTACGCGGCGGGGCTCGCGGGCGACCCCGAGGTGGTCGTGACGGTCACGCTGTCGAAGTCGCTGGGCAGCCAGGGCGGTGCCGTGCTCGGCCCCGCGAAGGTCATCGACCACCTGGTCAACGCGGCCCGGACGTTCATCTTCGACACCGGACTGGCCCCGGCGGCGACCGGCGCGGCGCTCGCCGCGCTCCGGCTGCTGCGCCGTGAGCCGGAGCGCGCGGCACGGGCCCGTGAGGTGGCGCGGGAGCTGCACGCACGGCTGACGGCGTCGGGCCATGAAGCGGTGCGGCCCGACGCCGCCGTGGTGTCCGTACGCGCGCCGTCGCCGGATCAGGCGGTGCGGTGGGCGGCGGACTGCCGTGCGGCGGGTCTCGCCGTCGGCTGTTTCCGCCCACCGTCCGTACCCGACGGCGTCTCGCGGCTGCGGCTGACCGCCCGCGCGGATCTCACACGGGAGCAGATCGACCGAGCCGTGGGGATCATCGGCGACACGCGACCGTGAGTCGGCGTCAGGGCCGGACGTCGCCGTAAGCGGAAGTGCGCACGCTGTCGGTGGCGGTCACCGCAGCGTGGTGATGAATCCCTCCCAGGCGTCGGGATCGAACAGCAGGGCGGGCCCCGCCGTGTTCTTCGAATCGCGTACGGCCACCAGGCCGGCCCAGCGGCCGGACGCGGGACGGGCCGTCTCCACGCAGTTGTTCATTCCGGTGCTGCGACTGCTGCGCAGCCATCGCACTCCGCGTAGTTCGGTACTGGTGGGTACGTTCCGAGGCAGTGCGGACATGGTGCCTCCTTACGCGCCGGCGGCTAGCCCGGCGATGTAATCCAACGAGTCCTCGGGCGAAAGGGCGTGGATCTGAAGGGCGTTGAAGGCCTCGACATACGCCTTGAGGTCTTCTTTCCGTTCGAGGTAGAGGCTACTCGTCAAGTGGTCGAGAACAACCACGTCCAGATCAGATGTGCTCCGAAATGAGAAAATTACGAAAGGGCCCGTGATGCCGATGTGCGCCCCGGCAGTGAACGGCAGCACCTGTAGTCGCACCTGCGGGAGGCGGGCCGCCTCGACCAGCCGGCCCAGCTGCCGGGCCATGATCTCGGGACCGCCCACCTCACGGCGGAGAACGCCCTCGTCGAGCACGGCACTCAGCTTCAGCGGCGGGTTCCCGCGCAGGACTTCCTGCCGTGCCAGCCGCACTTCCACGAGCGCGTCGAGTTTGTCGTCTTCCAGCCCCTCCACCGCGGCCCGCGTCACCGCCCGCGCGTACTCGGGGATCTGCAGCAGACCCGGCACCACCGAGGTCTCCAGCGTCCGCATCCCCCCGGCCTGCGACTCCAGACTGATGAAGTCCCGGTACGTCGGCGGCAGTACGCCCCGGTAGGCGTGCCACCAGTTGTGCCGTCCGCCGCCGTCCTCGGAGCCCGCGAGCGCCAGCAGCAGCTCCCGTAACTCGGTGTCGGCGACCCCGTACGCGTCCAGCAGCTTGCGTACGTCCGCCGGCTTCACGCCGCTGGCGCCCGTCTCGATCCGGCTCACCTTGGACTGGTGCCAGCCCACGCGATGGGCGGCCTCGATGCTGGTGAGCGCGGAACGGGTGCGCAGGACACGCAACTCGGCACCGAGCCTGCGGCGGCGCACCGCCGGACCGTACTGCATGGGATTCTCCTTCCGCCCGGCGCGCGAAGTCGGGGTGACGACGGGGTGACGACAGAGGATGGAGGAGAACCCCACCCAAATACGGTCGGCCGTCGGATAGTTCACCGCTTCGAGCGACAGATATATGCATATCTTGGTGGATCGCCACCCGTGACGGCCCAGGTAGTGGCAGTCTGGCGCGAAGCACCAGTCCGGGACCGTAGTCGAACCATCCGCTCCCTGTCGGACACCGGTCCCGTGGGAAAGGGACGCCTCGCCATGGCAGATCACCTGGAAGCATCCGTCACTCTGCCGAGCGATCCCGCCTCGGTGTCCACCGCCCGGAACTACGTCGCCGGCGTGCTCGCCGAATGGGGCCTGCCGGGCGACGCCGACATCGCGGACACCGTGCGCCTGATCGTGTCCGAGCTCGCCACCAACGCCGTGCAGCACACCCTCGGTCAGTCGCCCACCTTCACCGTGGCCCTCGCCCTCGACCGCGACGAGCAGCTGCGCATCGGGGTCACCGACAGCCATCCACGCTTCCCGAAACGGCTGCCGGCCGCCGTCCAGCAGGACAACGGCCGGGGCATGGTGATCATCCGCTGGCTGACCGCGGAGTGCGGCGGCAGGCTGAGCGTCAGACCCACCCGGGAGGGCGGCAAGACGGTGGCGATCGAACTCCCGTGGACGGTCTCGGCGCAGCCGGTCAGCGCGGGCGGTCCGCAGGAAACCTGACGGGGTCCTCGTCCGGGGCCGACCGTGCCGAGGAGTCGTGGTGGTCGGAGAAGCGGACCACCAGCTTGGGGAGCACGGCCCACAGGAGGAGGCAGACGAGGAGTGTGCCGGCCCCTGCGGCCATCCCCGCCTTCCGGCCGAGGGTCACGTCCACGACGAGCAGGACGGAGCCGGTGAAGGCCGGCATCAGCACGAACAGTCCGGCGGTGGCCAGCCGGGACGACACCTGGACGATGAGGGGCTTGGCGTTCTGCTGGAAGAGCGAGCGGTGCAGAGCGGCCGGGGCGGTGAAGAGCGTCGCCGCGAGGACCGCGAGCAGCAGGGTGACGACGTAGGTGGCGCGCTGGACGGAGTCCAGGTCCGGGAAGCGCGGGGTGAAGGCCAGCGTCAGCAGGAACGCGAAGAGGATCTGTACCCCGGTCTGGGTGACGCGCAACTCCTGGAGCAGCTCGGAGAAATTGCGGTCGGCGCGTTCGAGGGGGGTCTCGTTGCGTGCGGGTCGGGTGCGTTCGTCGGCCATGGTCGAACGGGTATCCAAAACCGCCGGTCGCACGCCCGTCGGGGGCGGCGTAGAGCTCCGCCGCCCCCGACGGTGGGTCAGCGGACCCGGCCGTACCAGACGTTCTTCGTCCACAGCTTCTGCAGCCGGACGACGTCACCCGTCTTCGGCGAGTGCCAGATCTTTCCCTTCCCCGCGTAGATACCGACGTGGTAGACGTTCGAACCCGAGTGGAAGAAGACGAGGTCTCCGAGCTTGCGGCTGCTCGCGGAGATGTGCTTCGTCTTGTTGTACTGCTGCTGAGCAGTACGGGGCAGCTTCTTGCCCGCCTTCTTGAACGAGTAGAGCGTCAGCCCTGAGCAGTCGAACCTGCTCGGGCCCACGGCGCCGTACTTGTATGGGGAGCCCTTCTTGGAAGCCGCGACCTTCAGTGCCTTCGACGCCACCGTGGCGGCCTCGGCGCCGGATGCGGCGCCCGGGACCACGATGCTGCCGCTGACAGCGGCGATGGTCAGAGCCGAGGCCGTGCCGGCCCGGGTCAACAGCGACGGGACACGATTCAGCGCAGTCATGCGCAACCCTTCGTCAGCCGCCTGTGAAGGATGACCTGTCGGATTCGGGCTGGCGAAGTTGCCCGGCCGCTGACGCGGCTTCACCCCAAGGGCTGCTCGGCCCGGTCATGGCGTGACCGTTCCGGCGACCCGTCGTGCTTGGGTCCTCCACTCCTGCCGATGCACTTCTGTCGACCGGTCATCCGGGCGGCGGCAGGACTCGGCGTCCACCCGGATCGCCCCGCCGCTGCGGCGGGGGCTTGTCGTCAGGAAGGGATCTTGGCGCACAGAAGTCCGAAAATCCCAACGGAACCGGGTATTTGTGGTCTTACTCACCACTCACCCGTTCGGGTGGACAGACCATTTTCGGCTGCTGTGTCCAGTCGGTCGAGGAGGTCCGCACCAGCACCGGAATGGCATATTCCGGCCCGGTACCAGGCATGTTGCGCAACTTCACAGGTCCTCACGACGTATGGGCCGATGGGTCGATCGCGGTAGGCCGTCCGGACGGCGTGAGACCTGGACCGGACACCCCGTCAGTAGTACGGCGAGCGCCCCCGGATCGGTTCAGGCGGGTGAATCCTCCGGTTTCGGGGGCAGTGCCACGCGGCCCGCGCGCCGTTCGCCGTCCAGGACCCGTAGAGCTCGCGCGAGCGTCGGGGCGTGCACCTCGTTCTCCCCGCGCGCGTGCATCAGTTCGAGCGCGTCGCGCAGGGCGGTCGCCTTGGCGACGAGCGCCTGCGCCGCGCGCAACCCGCGGTAGGTGTCACCCGATCGGGCCGGGTTGATCCGGCCGAGCAGGTCGACCACGTCCAGATAACGGTCGATCAGCTCGGCCTCGGCGCGCGTGAGCGCGGGCAACGGCGGAAGTTCGGGTGGCAGCATCGGTGGCTCACCTCGTGCCGGGACGTGTCGAGGTCCTGCGGCTCGGGATCACCCGGTCGGCCAGCCCGTACTCCACCGCCGCCTCGGCGTCGAGGAACAGGTCTCGCTCGATGTCGGCGCTGATCCGCTCGGGACTCTGGCCCGTGTGCCGGGCGAGCATCTCCTCCAGCCTCCGGCGGTTGCGGGTCAACTCCTCGGCCTGGATCGCCAGATCCGTGGCCTGCCCCTCGATCCGGTCGGCCACCGCCGGCTGGTGGAGCAGCACGCGCGCCCCCGGCAGCACGAACCGCTTGCCCGGCGTGCCCGCCGCGAGCAGCACCGCTGCGGCCGCACCCGCCTGTCCCAGGCAGACGGTCTCCACGTCGCAGCTGACGAAGCGGAGCGTGTCGTAGAGGGCGGTCATCGCGCTGAACGAGCCGCCGGGCGAGTTGATGTACAGCGAGATGTCGCGGTCCGGCGACTGGTGTTCGAGGTGCATGAACTGCGCCGTCACGTCGTTCGCCGACGTCTCGTCGATCTGCGTCCCGAGGAACACGATCCGTTCTTCCAGCAACTTCGAATACGGATCCATCGTTCGGTGACCCGCACTGGTGCGCTCGGTGAACTCGGGCAGCATCTGACGGGCCGATGGTCGGTTCGCGGGCATGGAACACGCCTCCTCTGATCGACTTCCGTAAAAAATGTACAGGACGTACGTATCGAGGAGGAGGGGATCGGCCGAAAGCGAACGGCCCCGCGGAGCCGGGCTCCACGGGGCCGTGCCGTGCGGCGAGAGGTGGAGTCAGGTGAGCGGCGCGGGGGCCGGGGTCCCGTAGAAGGTGACCGGCGGCCACCCGCGAGCGGCGGCGAGTTCGTTCAACGCCTCCGCCACCTCCAGCGCGCTGATCCGCTGTGCCGCCGGGGCCTCGACGGCGCTCACGGAGAAGCTCAGGGTCAGTTCGGTCATCTCGGTGCCGGGCATCCGGACGGTTCCGCCGAACCGGGTGCCCTCCGGAAAGTCGACCGCGGTCGTCCCGCTCTCGGCGCCCGCGGTCACCGCCGTGTCCGCGCCGTCCGTCCCCGCCCGCGCCGTGGTGACCGCCGACGCGGTGGCCGCCTGTGCCGTGCCGCCCGACGCGAGCACCGCTCCCGCCGCCGCCGTCCCTGAGTACCCGAGCAGTGAACGCCTGGAAAAGCTGGACATGGGATCCCCCTCCGACTCTGTTCGGTTGTCATGAACGCCTCCCTGAGGGAGCCGAGCCCGATCGTACGAACAGGTCGATCTCCGTGGGCCAGAATGGGATCTTCCGCTCGGGGCGACGCGCGGCGCCCGGTCTAAGCTGGGCTCCATGGCCTACGAGATTCCGGTGACGCAAGCCAGGGCTGAGCTCGCCGATCTGATCAACCGCGTGGTCTACGGCGGCGAGCGCGTCGTCGTGACGCGGCACGGGAAGCCCCTCGTCGCCCTGGTCTCGGCAGCCGACCTGGAGCAGCTCGAAGCGCTGCAGGAGCCGACCGACGAGCCGGTGATCAGCGCCGTCTCCCGAGTCCGCGAACCCGCGCCCGCGCCCCGGGAACAACAGCGCTTCGGTATCGCGGCCGAGCATCGGAGGCCGGGAGCTTCCTAGGTCGTGCGCCGAAAGTGGATCTTGAGCCCTGAACGAACCCGGTTCACGGGGCGGCGAGATCTCACGGACGAGCGGTGGGCGGCGCTGGAGCCGGGCGAGCCGGTGTCGCTCCCTACAGCGCGATCCAGTAGCGGCGCTTGACGCCCTCTTCGGTGGTGCGGACGTCCTCCAGAACGCCGCCATTGCGCTCGATGGTGTGCGCCGATGCCGCGTTGTCGTCGTCACAGGTGATGAGGACGCGGCCCAGGCCGAGCGCACGGGCTTCGGGAAGAACCGCGCCGAGAGCCCACGTGGCCAGGCCACGCCTTCGGGCGGAGGGCCGGACGCTGTATCCGATCTGCCCGCCGCTGTGGAGCAGGAAGGCGGTCAGGCGGTGCCGCAGATCGATGGCTCCCACGTAGCTATCGCCCTCGACGATCCACCAGTGGGTGGCGTGGACCCGCCCGTCTCTCGGGGCAACCGACCGGTCCGACTGCTGTCGCAGTCGCTCCACCCACACCGAGAAGACGGCCGGGTCGTCGAGGTCGGCCCCGGGCATGAGGCCCGAGCCGGAGCCGGCTTGGTGAGCGCCCGGAGGCCACTCGTCACGCGCCGCGAGCCATGAGAGCCGAAGTCGATCGGTGGGCGCGATCAGTTCAGGCATGCGGGTGACGATAACACTCATGGACCCCGTCTGAGCAGGCATTTTCTGCTGGCCCACGGCTTGAGCCGACCGCAGGCGGGGCCGGCCGATGAACTCCGCCGGAAGGCCGTGCGCCCCCGTCCGCTACAGCGGGGGCGCACGGCCGGTTCGGGTGGGCGGTCACCGGGTGGGTCAGCGGGCCGGGGTCGTGGCCGGGGCCGGGGTGCGCTCCGGGGACGTCGGGCCGGTGGGGCGGGTGCGGCGCTCGCGCAGGTCGCCCAGGAGGATCGCCGTCAGGCCGAGCGTGGCCCACGCGGTCAGCACCAGGGCCGGGACCAGGGCGCCGGCACCGTCGAAGAAGGACACCGACTTCAGGAGCGACGCCCCCGCACCCGGCGGGAGGAACTGACCGAGGGTGCCGACCGGCTCGGGGAGCATCTGGGGTGCCGAGGAGGCGCCCGCGAACGGGTTGCCGAGGAAGACGATCAGCAGGGCGCCCAGACCGAGGCCCGCCCTGCCCAGCAGTGAGGCGAGTCCGGCCACGGTGGCGCCGACGGCCAGGGTCGCCAGGCTCAGCACACCGGCTTCGGCCCACCAGTGACCGCCGAGCACACCGAGCCAGCTGTCGGCGAGGGTGGCGGCGGCGGTCCCGACCAGCGCGGCGGCCCCGACCAGCGCGCCCGCCGCACGCCCCCGGCGCAGCCCGAGCAGGGTGACCAGGGCGCCGGACGCCGTGCCGGCCAGGGCCAGGGGCAGCACGCTCGAACCGAAGGCCGAGCCCCGCGGGTCGTTCGCCGGGCTGGCCACCACATCGGTGGTCGCCACCCGGACGCCTTCCTCGGCGGCCTGCTGTGTCACGGCCTGCTGCAGCAACTGGGCCACCATCGGGCTCGCCGCCGAGGCGGTGAGCAGCTTGGGCCCGGCCGGGGTGACGACCACCGCGCCGTATACGGTCCGCTCCTCGATCGCGTCCCGCGCGGCCGCCTCGTCGGCGTAGCGGTGGATCTCGAACGCGCCGTCCCGCTGCTTCAGCTGCTGCTCGACCTGGGTCACGGCGGCCGTCGGCCCGGCCACGCCGAGCGGGAGGTCGCGGGGGGCGGTCCGGGCGTTGGGCCAGGCGAAGGCCCACAGGGCGAGCGTCGCGACGAGCGGGACCAGGACGATGACCGCGATCATGCGGCGGCCGGGGGGTACGGAGTGGCCCGGGGCCGCCGTGCCGGTGGGTGTGGCGCCGGCGGCGGTGGTGGCTGCGGCGGGGGCGGACATGGCTGTCTCCTCAAAAAGAAGGATCGTTCGTTTTTCTTGGTTTCACCATGCTGCGGGTGTCGCGCCTTGTCAAGAAGGAACGTTCGTTTTACGTTGGACGGCATGCCCCGCGTATCCCAGGAGCGTCTGGACGCTCGCCGCCGCCAGATCCTCGACGCCGCCGCCCGCTGCTTCGCCCGCAACGGCTTCCACGCCACCTCCATGCAGGACGTCCTCAAGGAGGCCGACCTCTCCGCCGGAGCGGTCTACCGGTACTTCAGCGGCAAGGAGGAGCTGATCGCCGCGATCGTCGCCACGGTCCTCGGCGAGGTGCGCGAGGCGTTCGAGGAGGCCGCGCAGTCGGGCCCGCCTCCGCCGCCGGACGTCCTGATCGGCGCGGCCCTGCGCCGGATCCTGCACCGGCAGCCGTCGCTCGGGGAGGCGGGGGAGTCCCTGTACGCGCGGCTGATGGTGCAGGTGTGGGCCGAGACCCTGCGCAATCCCGAGCTGCACGCCATCCTGGCGGACGGTTTCGCCCAGGTCCGCGCGGCCTGGATCAGGATCGTCGAGGCGTACCAGGACGCCGGCATGATGCGGGCCGACATCCCCGCGCTCAGCGTCGCGCGGACCATGGTGGCGCTCGCCCAGGGCTTCGCCGCCCAGTACGCGCTCTTCGGGGACGTGCCGATCCAGGTGGTCGAGCTGGGGGTCAAGGCGCTCACGAGCATGGGGGACCAGGAGGCCCGGGACCGGGCGGGCCGGTCCGGTTAACGTCGCCGAAACGACGCCCAATTAGCCTGCGGCCACGCCACCAGCGAATTTGCCCGGTGGCGAGGCAACCGGATCCCGCACGGTCCGGAGCGAGGATGTGAGGTGGACGCCGTGCAACTGACCCCGCACGAGCAGGAGAGGCTGCTGATCCATGTGGCGGCCGACGTGGCGGAGAAGCGCCGGGCCCGAGGACTGAAGCTGAACCACCCCGAGGCCGTCGCGCTCATCACCGCGCACCTCCTGGAAGGCGCGCGGGACGGCCGTACGGTGGCCGAACTCATGGCGTCCGGGCGGCAGTTGCTCACCCGGGACGACGTCATGGAGGGCATCCCCGAGATGATCCACGACGTCCAGGTCGAGGCGACCTTCCCGGACGGCACCAAGCTCGTCACCGTCCACGACCCGATCGTCTGAGGGGGCGGCCGTGATTCCCGGAGAGATCCTCTTCGCCTCCGACCCGATCGTCTACAACGAGGGCCGTGAGGTCACGCGGCTCACCGTCCTCAACGCCGCCGACCGGCCCGTCCAGGTCGGCTCCCACTACCACTTCGCCGAGGCCAACCCCGGCCTGGAGTTCGACCGCGCCGCCGCGCGCGGCAAGCGGCTGAACGTCGCCGCCGGCACCGCCGTGCGTTTCGAGCCCGGGATCCCCGTCGACGTCGAACTCGTCCCGCTCACCGGCGCCCGTGTCGTGCCCGGACTGCGCGGGGAGACCGGAGGTGCCCTCGATGCCTGAGATCTCGCGTGCCGCGTACGCCGACCTGTTCGGCCCGACCACCGGTGACCGCATCCGGCTCGCCGACACCGATCTGCTCGTCGAGATCGAGGAGGACCGCTCCGGCGGGCCCGGACTCGCCGGTGACGAGGCGGTGTTCGGCGGTGGCAAGGTCATCCGCGAATCCATGGGCCAGGCCCGTGCTACGCGCGCAGAAGGCACCCCGGACACGGTCATCACCGGCGCGGTGATCATCGACCACTGGGGGATCGTCAAGGCCGACATCGGTATCCGCGACGGCCGGATCACCGGCATCGGCAAGGCCGGCAACCCCGACACCATGGACGGGATCCACCCCGACCTGGTCATCGGCCCCGAGACCGAGATCATCGCGGGCAACGGGCGGATCGTCACCGCCGGCGCCATCGACGCCCACGTCCACTTCATCTGTCCGCAGATCGCCGACGAGGCCCTGTCGGCGGGGGTCACGACCCTGGTCGGCGGCGGCACGGGACCGGCGGAGGGCTCCAAGGCCACGACCGTCACACCCGGCCCGTGGCACCTCGCCCGGATGCTGGAGGCGATGGAGCAGTACCCGCTCAACATCGGCTTCCTCGGCAAGGGCAACACGGTCTCGCACGAGGCGATGCTGTCCCAGATCCGCGGGGGCGCCCTCGGACTCAAGCTGCACGAGGACTGGGGCTCGACCCCGGCCGTCATCGACGCCTCGCTCACCGTCGCCGAACGGACCGGCATCCAGGTCGCCATCCACACGGACACCCTCAACGAGGCCGGTTTCGTGGGGGACACGCTCGCCGCGATCGCCGGACGCGGCATCCACGCCTACCACACCGAGGGCGCGGGCGGCGGGCACGCGCCCGACATCATGACCGTGGTCTCCCAGCCGCACGTCCTGCCCAGCTCCACCAACCCGACCCGGCCCTACACCGTCAACACCGCCGAGGAACACCTCGACATGCTGATGGTCTGCCACCACCTGAACGCGGCCGTGCCCGAGGACCTGGCGTTCGCCGAGTCCCGGATCCGGCCGTCGACCATCGGCGCCGAGGACATCCTGCACGACCTGGGCGCGATCTCGATCATCTCCTCCGACGCGCAGGCCATGGGCCGGGTCGGCGAGGTCGTCCTGCGGACCTGGCAGACCGCGCACGTGATGAAGAGGCGGCGCGGCGCGCTTCCCGGTGACGGGCGGGCGGACAACCGACGGGTACGTCGCTATGTCGCCAAGTACACGATCAACCCGGCGCTCGCGCAGGGACTGGCCCGGGAGATCGGGTCCGTGGAGAGCGGGAAGCTCGCCGACCTCGTGCTGTGGGAGCCGGCGTTCTTCGGCGTCAAGCCGCAGCTCGTGATCAAGGGCGGGCAGATCGCGTACGCGCAGATGGGCGACGCCAACGCCTCCATCCCCACGCCGCAGCCGATCCTGCCGCGTCCCATGTACGGGGCGATCGGGCGGGCCCCCGCCGCGAACTCGTTCAACTTCGTGGCGCCGCTGGCCATCGAGGACGGGCTGCCGGAGCGGCTCGCGCTGGGGAAGCGGTTCGTCGCCATCGAGTCGACCCGGGGGGTCACCAAGGCCGACATGCGGGAGAACGACGCGCGGCCCGACGTGCGGGTCGACCCCGACAGTTTCGCCGTGCACATCGACGGGGAGCTGGTGGAGGCCACACCGGCCGCCGAACTGCCCATGGCCCAGCGTTACTTCCTCTTCTGATGTCCCGGGCGACTCTTCTCGTCCTGGCCGACGGCCGCTTTCCCGCCGGGGGGCACGCGCACTCCGGCGGGGCCGAGGCGGCCGTCAAGGCGGGGCTGATCACCGGGGCGGAGGGGCTGGAGGCGTTCTGCCGGGGGCGTCTGCACACCGCCGGGCTGGTGTCGGCGTCGCTCGCGGCCGCCGCCGCGCTGGGCGCCGACCCGGTCGAGCTGGACGTGGCCGCCGACGCCCGTACACCGTCGCTCGCGCTGCGGGTCGCCTCGCGGAAGCTGGGGCGGCAGCTGATGCGGGCGGCGCGCGCCACCTGGCCCTCCGGGGAACTGGACGCGGTGGCGCGGCAGTTCCCGAAGGGGGCGCATCAGCCCGTCGTGCTGGGGGTGGCGGCCCGGGCGGCCGGGCTGGGGGCGGACGACGCCGCGTACTGCTCCGCGTACGAGAGTGTGAGCGGGGCGGCGAGTGCGACGGTGCGGTTGCTGAGTCTCGATCCCTTCGCCGCGACGGGGGTGTTGGCGCGGCTGGCTCCCGAGATGGACGGGGTGGTGGGGGCGGCGGTCGAGGCGGCGCGGGGGGTGGGGGACGGTGGGGTGGGGGGTCTGCCGGTGGCTTCCGGGCCGTTGTCGGAGATCGGGGCGGAGGTGCATGCGGCTTGGCCTGTGCGGTTGTTCGCGTCCTGAGTTCGTCTCGCCCCCGCCGCCCCTACCCGTCCCTCCCCCACTCTCGGCTTCGCTCGAGCGGGAGGTGCCCCCACCCAGGGGCTGCGCCCCTTTGACCCCAGGTTCCGTCGGGTGGGGGCTGGTCGCGCAGTTCCCCGCACCCCTGAAAGGCCTCCGGCCTTTCGGGCCGAAAAAGCTGGGGCGCAGCCCCGCTTTTTCAGGGGCGCGGGGAACTGCGCGAGAAGCCCCACTCACCCGCACCCGTCCTCCCACCCATCCCAAGAAGGAGCCGCAGACATGCATCTGGACCACACTCACTCCCACGACGGCCCCTCAGCCATCGGCGCGGACGCGCACCGGCCCGACGGGACCCGGCGCGCGTTGCGTGTGGGGCTCGGTGGGCCCGTCGGGTCCGGTAAGACGGCGACCGTCGCCGCGCTGTGCCGGGCGTTGCGGGACGAGTTGTCGCTCGCGGTCGTGACGAACGACATCTACACGCGGGAGGACGCCGAGTTCCTGCTGCGGGAGGCCGTGCTGCCGCCGGAGCGGATCACGGCCGTGGAGACGGGGGCGTGCCCGCACACGGCCATCCGGGACGACATCTCCGCGAACCTGGAGGCCGTGGAGGACCTGGAGGACGAGGTCGGCCCGCTGGACCTCATCCTCGTGGAGTCCGGTGGCGACAACCTCACCGCCACCTTCTCCAAGGGGCTCGTCGACGCGCAGATCTTCGTCATCGACGTGGCCGGCGGCGACGACATCCCCCGCAAGGGCGGGCCCGGTGTCACCACCGCCGACCTGCTCGTCGTCAACAAGACGGACCTCGCGCCGTACGTCGGGTCCGACCTGGCCCGGATGGCCGCGGACGCGAAGGCGCAGCGCGCGCAGCTGCCGGTGGTGTTCCAGTCGTTGCGCGAGGAGGCCGGGGTCGGAGAAGTCGCCGTCTGGGTGCGGGAGAAGCTCGCGGCGTGGACGGCATGACGACCCTTCGGGGGGCCGCCGCGGAGCGGCACCGGGGAACCACCGGCGTCAGGGCCACCGCACGCATCGCGGCCCGCGCCGACGGGCGGGGCGGTACGGCCCTGCCCGTGCTGGAGAGCGACGGGCCGCTGGCGCTGCGGCGTACCCGAGGGAGTGGTGACGCGGCGCGGGTCATGCTGGTCGGGGCGATGAGCGGGCCGCTCGGTGGGGACCGGTTCGCCGTCGAGGCGGAGGTCGGTGCGGGGGCACGGCTGGACGTGGGGTCGGCCGCCGCGACGATCGCGTTGCCCGGACAGGCCGGGGGAGAGGCCCGCTACGACGTACGGATCGAGGTGGCCGACGGAGGAGAACTGCGGTGGCTGCCCGAGCAGTTGATCTCCGCGCAGGGCAGCGACCTGGCGGTGTCGACGCGCGTCGAACTCACCGCCGGGGCCCGGTTGGTGTTCCGCGAGGAGCAGGTGCTCGGCCGGGTCGGTGAGGAACCGGGGCGGCTGCGGAGTCGGCTCACCGTGCTGCTCGACGGGCGGCCGTTGCTCGATCAGGAGGTGCGGTGCGGGCCCGGCGCGCCCGGCGGCTGGGACGGTCCGGCGGTGCTGGGCGGACACCGGGCGTTGGGGCAACTCTTGGTCGTGCGGCCGGAGTTCGTCGACAAGCTGCCCGAGCCGCAGGTGCTGGGGGAGACCGCCGCGCTCACCCCGCTCGCCGGCCCCGCCGTCCTCGTCAGCGCGCTCGCGCCCGACGCGCTGCGGCTGCGGCGCGTGCTGGACCGGGCTCTCGCCGAGCTGGGCGACTGAGGAGGCGTGAGACCTGAGGTCCGCTGAACGGGACTTTCCGCACCGGTTATCGGATTAGTAAAGAACGCGTCGGGCCCCTGTTCTCAGGTGCCTCGCAGGCACGAGGATCCCCGTGACCATTCGACACTTCGAATCGATGTACGGGGAGTTCCCTCTTGAGAGGTATGAGGCCGACGAGAAGGGCGGGAGCGTTCGGCTCCGCCGGACTGCTCGTCACGGCGACCCTGATAGCCAGTGCCGTCACCGCCCCCGCGGCCGGCGCCGCGGACGGCGCGAGCGCGCAGGACCGTGAGGCCAAGGGTGTCGCCGTCGCCGCCGCGAAGGCGGCGAAGAAGGGCATCACGTGGCAGGACTGCCCCGAGAGCTGGGGGCTGGAGAAGCCCATCCAGTGCGGCTGGGTCAGCGTGCCGCTGGACTACGCCAAGCCGAACGGCAAGCAGATCGAGCTCGCCGTCGACCGGATCGGCAGCACCGGTACGAAGGAGGAGCGCCAGGGCGCGCTCGTCTACAACCCCGGCGGCCCGGGCGGCTCGGGTCTGCGCTTCCCGCGCCGGGTCACGACCAAGAACCCGCTGTGGGTCAACACGTCCAAGGCCTACGACTTCGTGGGCTTCGACCCGCGCGGTGTCGGCAAGTCGGCGCCCATCTCCTGTGCCGACCCGCAGGAGTTCGTGAAGGCGCCCAAGATGGACCCGGTCCCGGACTCCGAGGCCGACAAGCGCAAGCAGCGCAGGCTCGCGGCGAAGTACGCGGCCGGCTGCAAGGAGCGCAGCGGCGCGATGCTGCCGCACATGACGACGCCGAACACCGCGCGTGACCTGGACGTCATCCGGGCCGCCCTCGGCGAGAAGAAGCTCAACTTCCTCGGTGTCTCGTACGGCACCTACATCGGCGCCGTCTACGGCACCCTCTTCCCGAACCATGTGCGCCGCATGGTCGTCGACAGCGTGGTGAACCCCTCCCGCGAGAAGATCTGGTACCAGGCCAACCTGGACCAGGACGTCGCCTTCGAGACGCGCTGGAAGGACTGGACGAAGTGGGTCGCGGCGAACGACGCCACCTACCACCTCGGCGACACCCAGGCGAAGGTGCAGGCGAACTGGCTGAAGCTGCGCGCCACCGCGAAGAAGAACCCGCTCGGCGGGCTGGTCGGCCCGGCCGAGCTGATCTCCTTCTTCCAGAGCGCCCCGTACTACGACTCCGCGTGGGCGCCCACCGCCCAGGTGTGGAGCAAGTACGCCGCCGGTGACACCCAGGCGCTGGTCGACGCGGCCGCCCCGGACCTCTCCGACACGGCGGGCAACGCCGCCTCGGAGAACGGCAACGCCGTCTACACGGCGGTCGAGTGCACCGACGCCAAGTGGCCCACCAGCTGGAAGAAGTGGGACCGCGACAACACCCGGCTGCACAAGGACCACCCGTTCATGACCTGGGCCAACGCCTGGATGAACCTGCCGTGCGCCACCTGGCCGTCCAAGCAGTACACCCCGGTGGACGTGAAGACCCGGAAGGGCCTGCCGCCCGTCCTGATCGTCCAGTCCGAGCGGGACGCCGCCACGCCGTACGAGGGCGCCGTCGAGCTGCACAAGCGGTTCAAGGGCTCCCGGCTGATCACGGAGAAGAAGGCCGGCTCCCACGGAGTCACCGGCCTGGTCAACCCGTGCGTCAACGAGCGCGTGGACACCTACCTGCTCACCGGCAAGGTGGGCAAGGCGGATGTGAAGTGCGCCCCGCACGCCACGCCGACCCCGTAGGACCCGAGGGGCCGTAGGGCCCTGACAGCGGCGAGGGGGCGACCGGCACCGGTCGCCCCCTCGCTCATGCGCTCACGCCGGCCGCCCCGCCAGCCAGGCGTCCTCCGCCGCGTAGTCGAAGAGGTCGCCGTAGACCTCGGCCATCCTGGGGTAGGCCTCCCGCCAGTCCCGTCCGCCAGCGAGGCGGGCCTCGATCCAGGCGACCGTCTCCGGCAGCGAGTCCGCGTACCGGGCCACCGGCCGGTAGCCCAACTCCCGCTCGGCCGCGGACATGTCGCACACCACGGGCACCGGCACGGACCACGGGGTGTGGCCCACCGTGGGCGACGGGGCGGGGCCGTCGACGAGCACGTTCTCCGTTCGTACGCCCATCACCGCGTCGATGGCGGCGGCGATCTCCATGACGGTGGGTGCGTCGGGGTCGACCGCGTTCAGCGCCCGCGAACCGGGCCGGGCGGCGGCCAGCCGGATCAGTTCGGCGATGTTGTGGACGCTCGCCGGATGGAAGCGGCTCGCACCGTCGTGCGCGAGGATCCGGCGCTCTCTGCCGTCCAGGTTGCGCTTCACGAAGTACAGCTCGCGCGGGGTACGGCAGTGCGGTCCGTGGATGGCGCCCGCGCGCAGCAACGTCGTGGGCAACCGGTCGCCCCCGGCGAGGAGTTCACGTTCCAGGCCCGCCTTGCGGGTGCTGTACGAGGTGTCGCCCGGCCGGATCGTGCGCTGGCTCTCGGGCAGGGGCAGCGGGTACTCGGGGAAACCGCCCGGCTCCGCCTGGGTGTCGAAGTTGCGGCCCTTGTCGTCCTCGTAGACCGAGATGCCGGAGACGACGACCGCCGAGCCCACCCGGTCGGCCAGCGACAGTAACTGCCGGGCGTGTTCGGGACCGTAGGCGACCATGTCCACCAGCACGTCGCAGCCGTCACCGACCGCGGCCGCGAGCGCCGCGTCGTCGCTCCGGTCGGCGGAGACGGTCCGTACCTCCTCAGGCCAGCCATCGTCCCGGCCGCCGCCCCGCGAGACGGCCGTCACCGCCCATCCGTCGCGCGCCAGCGCGCCCACGGCCGGCCGGCCGATCTGTCCCGTCGCTCCGACCACCACAGCTCGTCGTGTCATGGCCCTGACCGTACGACGCCCGAGCGCCGAGCGCCGGGCCGCTCTGCCACGGGCAGAACACCGGGCCGCGCCGCGACCGCCCCGCGACCGAGCTGGGGTCCGCCGGGGCCCGTTCGACTCGGCGGCAGCCGGGGCCCGCTCAACTCAGCGGCAGGCGCGGGAACTTGCGCTCCTTCGCCGCGGCGGCCTCCTCCGCCTTCACGACGGCCGCGTACTGGTCGACGTACTCCTGCTCGGAGAGGGTGAGGATCGCGTACATGATCTCGTCGGTGATGGCGCGCAGCACGGCCTTCTCGTTCTCCATGCCCTCGTAGCGGGAGAAGTCGAGGGGCTTGCCGAAGCGGATCACGACGGGGTGGATGTTCGGGATGACCTTGCCCGGGGGCTGCGCCTCGAAGGTACCGATCATGGCGCACGGGACGACGGGCACGCCGGCCTTGAGCGCCATGACGGCGACGCCGACCTTGCCCTTGTAGAGGCGGCCGTCGTGCGAGCGGGTGCCCTCCGGGTAGATGCCGAGGAGCTCGTCCTTGCTCAGCACGCCGAGGCCCTCGCGGATGGCGGCCTGGCCCGCGTCCTTGCCGGAACGGTCGACCGGGATCTGCCCGGCGCTGCGGAAGAAGAACGCCGTCAGCCGGCCCTTGAGGCCCGGACCGGTGAAGTACTCGGCCTTCGCCAGGAAGGTGATGCGGCGCTTGAGGATCGCGGGCATCAGGAAGTGGTCCGAGAAGGACAGGTGATTGCCCGCGACGATGGCCGCGCCCGACGACGGCACGTGTTCGAGGCCCTCGATGCGAGGCCGGAAGACCAGTCTCAGCAGAGGGCCCAGAAGCACGTACTTGAGCAGGTAGTAGAACACGGCGTCTCCCTCGCGCTACCGGATCGGCTCTGTGGAGGTGTTCGGACTCACGAGGACTCCTCGCTGACCTCGCTGACGCGGCGTCAGGCGCATGAGCGCTGGTGGGCCTCGTCCTGCGTGTCGACGATTGATCGTAGCCCGACGTGCCATGTCACCGGGAGGAGGCAGGAGTAAACCGAACAGCGGGAACGCCCGGTGCGGGGGTGATCGGGACCGCGCTGATCGACATGCCGTCTCCCGTGGGCGGGCTTAGCGTCGGCATATGCGCGTAGGGCGTGGCGCCGGATGAACGGGTCCGGGGAGGAGCCGGGCGTGGACGATCCGCTCGGTGAGGCCCTGGCGGCGGTGGTGCGCCGTACGGGCGCCAGGTCCGCGGGCGTCTACGTCCTGGACCCGGCCGAGGCCGTGCTGGGACTGATCGCCCTGTGCGGCGTCCCGGTCGACGCCTTCGCCCCGTGGTGGCGGGCCCCGTACACCGTCCACGGCCCGACCCAGGACGCCATACGCAACGAGCGGCTCGTCTGGGTGAGTTCCCTGGAGGAGCTGGCCCGGTGCTATCCGCGCGTCGCGGCGAGCATCCCCTACCAGCTCGCTTTCGCGGTCGTACCGCTCACCGGGGTCCGGCACTGCCGGGGCGCGCTGCTGCTGATGTGGTCCCCGGGCCGGTCACCGGTGCTCAGCCGCCGGGAGCGCGGGTACCTCACGGCCGGCGCCCGCCGTATCGCGCGCGTGCTGGACGCGGCCCCCCTGCCCCCGCCCATCCCGGACCGGCCCCGTTTCGTCCGCCCCGACCGCGTGGAGCCCGTACCGCAGTCCGGGTCCGAGGCGGCCCGGCTGGTGGAACGGCTGCCCCTCGGCACGCTCGCCCTCGATCTGAGCGGGCGCATCACCTATGTGAACGCCGCGGCCGTCGGCCTGCTGGCCAGACCGGCCGAGCAGCTGCTGGGCACACGCCCCTGGCAGTCGCTGACCTGGCTCGACAACATCGCGTACATGGACGCGTACCGCACCGCCATGAGCAGCCGCGAACCCGTCGCCCTGACCGTCCTGCGGCCCCCGAACCAATGGCTCGACCTCCGCCTCCAGACGGACGACAGCGGCACCAGCGTCCTCATCGCCCCCGACCCGTCCTCCCGCCCCCTCGGCGGGCGGTCGGCCTTCACCGGCACCCCGTCCCACAGCCGCATCCACCTGCTGATGGCGCTGGCGGCGGCCCTGACGGAGACCGTCGGCGTGCAGGACGTCGTCGACCTGGTCGCCGACCGGATCCTGCCCGCCTTCGGCGCCCACGGCATGATCATGTCCACCGCGCAGGCCGGACGCATCCAGATCATCGGCTACCGGGGCTACGACCCCGCCCTCATCGAGCAGTTCGACGGCCTGCCCACGGACGCCGATCTGACCCCCGCCGGGCGCGCCCTCACCACCGGTGCCGCCTCGTTCTTCGCCGACCGCGGTGAACTCGCCCGCCTCTACCCGAGAGCCCCGCAGATCACCGACAAGCACGCGTGGGCCTTCCTGCCGCTGCTCAGCTCCGGGCACCCCATCGGCTGCCTCCTGCTCGCCTACAACGACCCCCATCCCTTCTCCGCCGCCGAGCGCTCCGTCCTCACGCCCCTCGCCGGGCTCATCGCCCAGGCCCTGGACCGCGCCCGCCTCTACGACGCCAAACACAACCTCGCCCACGCCCTGCAGCAGACGCTGCTGCCGCACGCCCTGCCCACCGTGGACGGCCTGGACGTCGCCGCCCGCTACCTGCCCGCGAGCCACGGCATGGACATCGGCGGCGACTTCTACGACCTCATCCGCCTCACCGACACCACCGCCGCCGCGGTCATCGGAGACGTGCAGGGCCACGACATGGCGGCCGCCGCCCTCATGGGACAGGTACGCATGGCCGTCCACGCCCACGCCACGGCCGGCGCCAGGCCCGAGCAGGTCCTCACCCACACCGACCGCGACCTCGCCGACCTGAACGCCGGACGCTTCGTCTCCTGCCTCTACGCCCACCTCGACCTCGCCCGGCACCAGGTCACCCTCGCCAGCGCCGGGCACCCCCCACCGCTGCTGCGCCGGCCCGACGGCCGGACCCACCCCGTCGGTATGCGCCCCGGCCCCCCGCTCGGCATCGGCGTCGGAACCCCCTCCTACCCGCCCACCACGCTGTCCCTGACCTCGAAGGCGCTTCTCGCCCTCTACACCGACGGCCTGGTGGAGGCCCCCGGCGCCGACATCGGCCGGACCATCGCCGACCTCGCGCAGCATCTCGGCGAATCGGGCGACCTCCCGCTGCACCAGCTCGTGGACGACCTCGTCCACCACACCCACGGCACGGGCCGGCACACCGACGACATCGCCCTGCTGCTGCTCCGCCCCCGCAGCACCGCCGACCGGTGACCCCGTGACCGGACACGGGAAAGGCCCCGAGCGCGCGGCCGGTCGTACCGGGGTCCGCGCTCGGGGCCGATCCGCCGCCTCAGGAGGTCTCGCCCAGTACCTCCCCCAACGTGCCCAGCGCCGACCGGAGTTCCGTCCCCGTGATCGTCAGGGGCGGCGCCAGCCGGATGGTCGAGCCATGGGTGTCCTTGACCAGGATGCCCCGCTCCATGAGCCGGTGACTGATCTCGCGGCCGGTGCCGATCGCGGGGTCGACGTCGACACCCGCCCACAGTCCGCGCGCCCGGAAGCCGACCACGCCCCGGCCGACCAGTTCGGTGAGCCCCTCCCGCAGCACCCCGCCCAGTTCGGCGGCCCGGAGCTGGAACTCCCCGGTGCGCAGCAGTTCGACCACCGCCGATCCGACCGCCGCGGCGAGCGGGTTGCCGCCGAACGTCGAGCCGTGCTCGCCGGGCCGCAGGACCGACAGCACCTCACGACGGGCCACCACCGCCGACACCGGCACGATGCCCCCGCCGAGCGCCTTGCCGAGCAGGACGGCGTCGGGCAGGACGTCCTCGTGCTCGACGGCGAGCGTCCTTCCGGTGCGGCCGAGGCCCGACTGGATCTCGTCAGCGACGAACAGACAGCCCGTGCGGCGGGTCAGCTCCCGGACCCCGCGCAGATAACCGTCGTCCGGGATCAGCACACCCGCCTCGCCCTGGATGGGCTCGATCAGCACCGCGGCCGTCGTCTCGTCGACCGCCGCCTCCAGCGCCGCGAGGTCGTTGTACGGGACCACCCGGAAGCCGGGCGTGAACGGGCCGAAGCCGTCCCGGGCCACCGGGTCCGTGGAGAAGCTGACGATCGTCGTGGTCCGGCCGTGGAAGTTGTCCGCGGCCACCACGATGGTCGCCCGGTCGGCGGGGACGCCCTTCACCTCGTACGCCCACTTGCGGGCCACCTTGATGGCGCTCTCCACCGCCTCGGCGCCCGTGTTCATCGGCAGCACCATGTCCAGGCCGGTCAGCTCGGCCAGCGACGCGGCGAACTCGGCGAGCCGGTCGTGGTGGAAGGCCCGCGAGGTCAGGGTGAGGGTGTCGAGCTGGCGGTGCGCGGCCTCGATCAGCGCCGGGTGGCGGTGGCCGAAGTTGAGCGCGGAGTAGCCGGCCAGCATGTCGAGATAGCGGCGGCCCTCGACGTCCTCGACCCAGGTGCCCTCGGCACGGGCGACGACCACGGGCAGCGGGTGGTAGTTGTGCGCGAGGACGGGCTCCTCGGCACGGATGAGGTCGGCCGACGAACGTGCGCGGACGGGAGCGGTCATGAGCGGATCTCCTGAGTGACGCACTTGATGCCGCCGCCGGCCTTCTGGAACTCCGACAGGTCGACGGGGACGGGAACGTAGCCCTGCCGGGCGAGCTGGTCGGCGAGTTCCTTGGCACGCGGCGAGATGAAGACATGGCGGCCGTCGGACACCGAGTTCAGGCCGAAGGCCATGGCGTCGTCGCGGGTGGCGATCACCGCGTCCGGATAGAGGCGGGCGAGGACCGCGCGGCTGCCGGGGGAGAACGCCTCCGGGTAGTACGCGATGTTGCCCGGGGAGCCGTCGGTGCCGTCGTCCAGGACGAACAGCGCCGTGTCCAGATGGTAGAAACGCGAGTCCACCAGCTGGAGGCTGATCACGGGGACGCCGAAGAACTCCTGCGCCTGGCGATGCGCCTCACGGGTGGTGCGGAAGCCGGTCCCGGCGAGGAGATGGCGCCCGGCCGGCACCAGATCGCCCTCTCCCTCGCACACCGACTCGGAGCGGACCACCTCGTACCCGGCGCTTTCGAACCAGGCGTCGTAGGCGGTGGACTCGGGGCGCCGCTCGGGCGCGTGGAACAGCGAGCCGAGGACACGGCCGCCGAGGACGAGCGCGCAGTTGGCCGCGAACACCATGTCCGGCAGCGCCGCCACCGGCTCCACGGCGTCCACGGTGTGACCGTGCTCCCGGTAGGCGCGGATCAGCTCCTGCCACTGGTCCTGGGCGAGGTCGACGTCCACGGGGGTGTCCGGATGCATCCAGGGATTGATCGAGTACTGCACGGCGAAGTGTCTGGGTTCGCAGACGAGAAAGCGCCGAAGGCGCGGCACACGGCTGTCGGGCACAGAGGGTTTCTCCGCTTCCTGACGGGTGTCGACGGGGATGACACCACGGTAGGAATCGGGCCAGGCGCACGACAAGGAACGAACGTTGCGTGTTCGCGCAGTAATGCTGCGTGTTGAACCAGCTCAACGCACGTTCGCTGCGTCCTGGGTCGCCGCGGCCTCCGGAGCCTCCGGCAGCAGGTGCGACAGCACCATGTAGCTGATCGTCTTGCGGATGAACGGCTCGGTGCGGATCCGCTCCAGCACCTCCTCGAAATGCTCCACGTCGACCGCCCGCACATGCAGCAGCGCGTCCGCACCACCGGTCACGGTCATCGCCGCCGTGATCTCCGGATGGTTGCGGACCACCTCCGCGAGCCGCCGGGGCGGCGCCGCGCCCTCGCAGTACACCTCCACGTACGCCTCCGTGCGCCAGCCGAGCGCCGCCGGCTGCACCGTGGCCGTGAACCCCGTGATGACCCCGCTCTCGCGCAGCCGGTCCACCCGCCGCTTGACCGCGGTGGCCGAAAGACCGATGTCGGAACCGATCTCGGCGAAGCTGGTCCTCGCGTTCGCCATCAACGCCGTGATGATCTTGCGATCGAGCTCGTCGAACGCCGCGGACTTGCTGTTCATGAGGGCACTGTAGCCAGCGGGAGGCGTCCGCGACCCCCAACGCCAAGGCCTCCGCCGCGCGCCCGTGTGCATGAGTACGAATTACTCCTACACTCCACCTTCATGCTGCGCGCGCTCGCCGTCGATGACGAGAAACCCTCCCTGGAGGAGCTGCTGTACCTGCTGAACGCGGATCCACGGATCGGCAGCGCCGAGGGCGCGAACGACGCCACCGAGGCACTGCGCCGGATCAACCGCGCCCTGGAGTCCGGCCCCGACGGGCCCGAGGCGATCGACGTCGTCTTCCTCGACATCCAGATGGCCGGACTCGACGGCCTCGACCTCGCCCGCCTCCTCACCGGCTTCGCCCGGCCCCCGCTGGTCGTCTTCGTCACCGCGCACGAGGGCTTCGCCGTCCAGGCCTTCGACCTCAAGGCCGTCGACTACGTCCTCAAACCCGTACGCCGGGAACGCCTCGCCGAGGCGATCCGCCGGGCCGCCCAGCTCCGCGAGGCGACCACGGCCCCGGCCCCGCCGATCCCCGTCCACGAACCCGACCCCGACCAGATACCCGTCGAACTCGGCGGGGTGACCCGCTTCGTCGCCGTCGACGACATCACCCACGTCGAGGCCCAGGGCGACTACGCCCGACTGCACACCCCGCAGGGCAGCCACCTCGTCCGCATCCCCCTGTCGACCCTGGAGGAGCGCTGGCGCGCCCGCGGCTTCGTCCGCATCCACCGCCGCCATCTCGTCGCCCTGCGGCACGTCGGCGAACTCCGCCTCGACGCGGGCACGGTCAGCGTCCTCGTCGGCGCCGTGGAACTCCAGGTCAGCCGCCGCCACGCGCGCGAACTGCGCGATCTGCTGATGCGCCGGACCACGGGCTGAGGAGCGGCCGTGCCGAACGACCCCACCGAACGCCGCGTCGTCGTCACCGGCGTGCCCCGCCGCACCCCCCGCCCCTCCGGCCATCAGCGCCCCCGCACCGAGATCGACGAACAGACCACCCTCGGCCACACCTACGTCAGCTCCCTCATGCGCAGCCAACTCCGCGCCGCCCTCGGCGTGTTCACGGTCCTGGTCCTGCTGGTCGGGCCGCTGCCGCTGGTGTTCGCCGCGATGCCGGACGGCGCCGGCCTGGAGTGGGGCCTCCTCGGCTTCGGCGTCTACCCGCCGCTGGTCCTCCTCGCGTACTGGCACGTGCGCCGCGCCGAGCGCAACGAACAGGACCTCGTCCGCCTCGTCGAGGACCGCTGAGGCATGAACGACAACTACGCCGTCCCCGCGGTCGCCCTCGTCGTCGTGGCGACCGTCTTCGTCGGCGCCTTCGGCCTGCGCATCTCCCGCACCACCTCCGACTTCTACGTCGCCTCCCGCACCGTCGGCCCCCGCCTCAACGCGGCCGCCATCAGCGGCGAGTACCTCTCCGCCGCCTCCTTCCTCGGCATCGCCGGCCTCGTCCTCGTGCAGGGCCCCGACATGCTCTGGTACCCGGTCGGCTACACCGCCGGATACCTCGTCCTGCTGCTCTTCGTCGCCGCCCCGCTGCGCCGCTCCGGCGCGTACACGCTGCCCGACTTCGCCGAGGCCCGGCTCGCCTCCAAGACCGTACGACGGCTCGCGGGGGCCTTCGTCGTGGGCGTCGGCTGGCTCTACCTGCTGCCCCAACTCCAGGGCGCCGGACTGACGTTGAGCGTGCTCACCGACGCCCCCGAATGGCTCGGCGGCGTCATCGTCGCCGTCGTCGTCTCCGCGACGGTCGCCGCCGGCGGCATGCGCAGCATCACCTTCGTCCAGGCCTTCCAGTACTGGCTCAAGCTCACCGCCCTCCTCGTCCCCGCCCTCTTCCTCGTGCTCGCCTGGCAGGGCGACGGCGCCGCGCGCCACGCCTTCGACGAGCCCGCGACCTTCCGCGAACAGCGCGTCGTCCGCGTCGACGAGACCCTCGACCTGCGACTCGCCAGCCCCCTCACCGTCACCGCCACCGGCACGATCGACGGCCGCCGCCACGACGACCGGCGCGTGGACCTGCCCACCGGCACCCACCGCATCGACCGGGGCACCCGCCTGACCTTCACCGAGGGCGACAGCGTCCCCGTCGCCGACCGGGGCACCAACGGCGGCATGTCCACCTCGCTCGCCTCCGGCCGCGAGGAACGGCCCCTGTACGCCACCTACGGGCTGATCCTCGCCACGTTCCTCGGCACCATGGGCCTGCCCCACGTCGTCGTCCGCTTCTACACAAGCCCGGACGGCGTCGCCGCCCGCCGCACCACGGTCGTGGTCCTCGGCATGATCGGCGTCTTCTACCTCCTGCCCCCGATCTACGGGGCACTCGGCCGGATCTACGCCCCCGACCTCACCCTCACCGGCGACGCCGACGCGGCCGTCCTCCTGCTCCCGGACCGCATGATCGGCGGCCTCGGCGGCGACCTGCTCGGCGCGCTGGTCGCGGGCGGCGCCTTCGCCGCGTTCCTGTCCACCGCCTCCGGGCTGACCATGGCGGTCGCCGGCGTGCTCACCCAGGACGTGCTGCCCGCCCGGGGCGTACGGCACTTCCGGCTCGGCACGGTCCTCGCCATGGCCGTGCCGCTCGCCGCGAGCGTCCTGGTCGGCGGGCTGCCCGTCGCCGACGCCGTCGGCCTCGCCTTCGCGGTCTCGGCCTCCTCGTTCTGCCCGCTGCTCGTCCTCGGCATCTGGTGGCGGCGCCTCACCCCGCCGGGCGCGGCCGCGGGCATGCTCGTCGGAGGCGGAGCGGCCCTCCTCGCGGTCGCCGCGACCATGGCCGGATACCCCGGCACCGGCACCCTGCACGCCCTGCTGGCCTGGCCCGCCCTCTGGTCCGTACCGCTCGGCTTCCTCACGATGGTGCTGGTGTCCCTGGCCACCCCCGGCAAGGTCCCGCCCGAGACACCGGCGATCCTGGCCCGCTTCCACCTCCCGGAGGAACTCGTCGGCGGCCGGACCCGCGCGGCGACCAAGGAGATCGAACTGTGGCGGCGGTGACAGGGAAGCGGGGCAGGGGGAAACGAGTCGGGGACGGCGGCCGGACCGCCCGAACCGGCCGGACCCGATGCCGGCCGAGGAACGGAGATGGGAACCCACGCGCGGTGAGCGGTGTACCACATGCAGGAGGTGAGCGATGAGCGGTGAAGTGACCGGCTTCCTGGCCGGGTTCTGCGTGGCTGTGCTCCCGCTGCTGGCGGCCGGCTTCTGGCTCGGCCGCCGTACGGCACACCCGCGCAACAGCCTCGGCGGGCTCGGCACGCCCGTCGAGCACGCCACCTTCCAGACCCTGCACACCGCCACCCTCGCCGCGCCCCCGCTGCGCGCCGGCCTCACCGAGGAGACGGCCCGCAGATCGGCCAAGCGGCTGCGCACCCTGCTCGGCACGGACGCGCTCTGCCTCACCGACCACGAGTCGGTCCTCGCCTGGGAGGGCGTCGCCGAGCACCACCGCGCCGAGATCATGGGACGCCTGGCGGGCCCGCTGGAGACCGGCCGGGGCGAGGCCTTCCGGCTGACCTGCGACATCCTCGACTGCCCGGTGCGCTGGGCGGTGGTCGCCCCCCTCACCGTCGACGACCGGGTCCACGGGGCGCTCGTCGCCTGCGCGCCCCGCGAGTCCGCCGTCCTCGTCCGGGCGGCGGGGGAGGTCGCCCGCTGGGTCTCCGTCCAGCTGGAACTGGCCGATCTCGACCAGTCCCGCACCCGCCTGATCGAGGCCGAGATCAAGGCCCTGCGCGCCCAGATCTCCCCGCACTTCATCTTCAACTCGCTCGCGGTGATCGCCTCGTTCGTCCGCACCGACCCCGAGCGCGCCCGCGAACTGCTCCTGGAGTTCGCCGACTTCACCCGCTACTCGTTCCGCAGACACGGCGACTTCACCACCCTCGCCGACGAACTCCACGCCATCGACCACTACCTGGCGCTGGTCCGGGCCCGCTTCGGCGACCGGCTCTCGGTCACGCTCCAGATAGCCCCCGAGGTCCTGCCGGTCACCCTGCCCTTCCTCTGCCTCCAGCCCCTCGTGGAGAACGCGGTGAAGCACGGCCTCGAAGGCCGGTCCGTGAGCGCCGCGGGCAAGAGCCACATCAGCATCACCGCGCAGGACGCCGGCGCCGAGGCCCTCGTCGTCATCGAGGACGACGGCGTCGGCATGGAACCCGACGTGCTCCGCCGCATCCTCGCCGGCGAGACCAGCCCCTCGGGCGGCATCGGCCTCAGCAACGTCGACGAGCGGCTCCGCCAGGTGTACGGCGACGACCACGGCCTGGTCATCGAGACCGCGGTGGGCGCGGGCATGAAGATCACCGCCCGGCTGCCGAAATACCAGCCGGGCGTACACCCGGACGGGGGAATACCCCGGACCTGAGGATCACCCTCGGTGAGCCGCTGGGGGTGAGCCCTCGGTGGTCTCAGGTGCGCGACGCCACCATGCCCAGCGTCAGCAGGCCCAGAACGACCCAGCCGAACCACAGCCAGCCGTTGCTGCCGAGGGCCACCGAGTAGGCAGTCACCATGACCAGCCCACCGACGGTGAGCACCCCCATGGCCTTCGTCGAACCGGGCATCGCAACACCCTTCCTCAGGTCCTCAGGCTTCTTCTCCCTCCATGGTGCCCCCACTGGCGGAAATGACAGTGCAGACGACGAAATGTGCCCCCTTTTTCCAGCCGTCCTCGCTGACCCAGAAATTGGAACCGGTCCGGTCGGGCTCATAGCCGTACTGCTGCGGCGGCAGGTTCGTCTCGCAGGCGGTGCGCGCCCGCTTCTGCGCTTTCCCGAAGGTGGTGTCGGAGCTCATCTCATGGAACCCGAGCACCTTCTCGTCATGGCGGTCCTGACAGGAGACCAGCCGCACCTTGTTGCTGGAGATCCGGTCGAGGCAGTCCTGCTTCTGCAGGGTGGCGACATCGTCGATCACCGTCTCACCCACCGCCCGGTTCTCCCCGATCGGCCCGTACACCGGCCTGCGCTCACCCAGCAGCAGACAGGCGACCCGGTGGCCGGCGGCGTCGAACCCGTCGTCGGTCGGCAGCACGGCATGGGCGCGGACGTCCACGAGCCTCTCCCGGGCCTCCAGGGTGAGCTGCTCGCACTGGGCGGCTCCGCCCGCGCGGGCGTCCTCGGCGGACGACACCTCGTAGGAGGCCATCACCTGCCCGTCCATCGCGGGTCCCGCACACCCGGGCACGATCCGCAGCCGGGCGGCGTCCGTGAACGGAGCGTCGGTCCAGGTGACGTCGACGCAGTCGCCGTCCTTCAGCGGCTCGGTCAGGCCCACGGTGCCGCCGTAGGGCAGGGCCGTGCTCCCGGTGCCGCCGCCGAGACCGTCCGTCAGCTCCTTCATGGTGCCCACGGCGTACCAGGTTCCGCCGACGACCAGGGCGAGACCGAGGGTGGTGGCCATGCCCGCGAGAAGGGCCCGGCTGCGATGCCGGCGGCGATGTCCGCCGGAGCCGGCTGCCGAGCCGCCCCCGGTGGGCCGCGGGGGAGGGGCGAAGCCGTCTCCACCGGCGCCGACCGCCCGGTGCTCCGCCGGCGACCAGCCGTCCCCAGGTCCCCGCGCTTCGCCTCCTCCCGGCCCGCCGTGGCCACTGAGTCCAGCGTGTCCGCCTTGTCCACCGCGTCCCCTGTCTCCGCCCGACGGCACGTACCACGGTGTCTCGTGCGCGACGGGCGGGACGAGGGGGTGTTCCGGCTCCGCCGTGTGCGTGGGCTCGCTCGCCCACTGCGGTTGCGAGCCGAGGTCGGGCGCGGTGCGCGGGTGGGCCTGGGGCATGACGATCGCGGAGAGCGCCGCCTCGGTCTCGGCGGCGGTGATCCGGCGCACGGGATCCTTGGTGAGCATGGCGGCCAGCACCGGCTCCAACGCGCCGGCCCGCAGCATGGGCCGCGGTTCCTCCAGGACCACGGCGGTGAGGGCCGCGATCTCCGCGTCACGGTCGAAGGGCCCGTACCCCTCGACGGCGTGGTAGAGCGTGCAGCCCAGCGAGAACAGGTCGGACGCGGCGGTCGGCGGCCCGCCCTGCGCCCGCTCGGGTGCCAGATACCCGGCGGTGCCGACCAGCACATGGGTCCGGGTGTACCGGGTCTCCTGGGTGTCGGGCTGGACGGAGATGCCGTAGTCGGTGAGGAGCACACGGGCGTACGGCGATCCGGCGTGGTCCGGGGCGAGCAGGATGTTGGCCGGCTTGACGTCCCGGTGCATGATGCCGCGTTCGTGCCCGGCGGTCAGCGCGTCCAGCACCGCGAGCCCGATCCGGGCGCACTCGGCGGGTGCGAGGGGGCCTCGCCGGTCCACCAGCGCCTTCAGATCGAGGGCGCCCGGCACGTACTCCATGACGATCCACGGCAGCGCGTCGTGCTCCAGGACGTCGTGCACGGTGACCACGTTCGGGTGGGCGCGCAGACCGGCGGCGTGCCGGGCCTCCGCGCGGGCGCGGGCCACGCGGGCGGCGCGGTCCTGCTCGGCCTCGCCCGGATGCCGGAACACGATCTCCTTGAGCGCCACCTCGCAGTCCAGCTGCCGGTCGTGCGCCAGCCAGACATGGCCCATGCCGCCGCTGCCCAGCTGGTTCAGCAGGAGGTAGCGGTCGGCGATGACCCGGCCGCCCCCCGAATGCGGTGCTCCTGACTGCATCGGTCACTCCCAGGGTTCAGATCCACATGAGCTGGGCCGGTTCCTCGACGGGGTCGCCCGGAGTCCCCTCATCACTCGGATCCCAGGGATCTCCCGGGTCGTCCGACGGCGGATCACCGGTCGGATCGGGATCGGGGGCGGTCGGTGGCACGGTCGACCTGGTGGGGCTGGGCGGCGTCGAGGGAACGGGGGAAGTGGGAGCGGACGTGGGGGTGGGATCCGAGGGGCGCTCGGAGGACTGGGAGGGCGAGGGCGTGAGGGACGTACCTCCCGTGGGCTGCGGCGCGGTGGACTCTGTGGGAGACGGCACACCGTCCGTCGGGGAGGAGTCACCGTCCGAGGGCGTCGTACCCGGGTCCGTCGGCACGGAACTGCTCTCGGACGGCGACCCGCCGGACGAGGACCCACTCGAGTCCGACCCGCCCGAGTCCGACCCGCTCGAGTCCGATCCACCTGACGAGGGCCCATCCGAGCCCGACCCACCTGACGGCGACCCGCCCGGGTCGGACCCGCCCGAGTCCGACCCGTCCGTCGACGATCCGCCCGGGTCCGTGGGCTCCGTCGGCCCCGGATCCGTCCCCGTGGAGCCGCCGGCCGGCCCCGACCCGCCGTCCGAGCCCGACCCGGACCCGGAGGTGTCGGTGCCGTCCGTACCGTCGGTGCCGCTGTCGGACGCCTTGCCCGGCCACTCCACGTCCAGGGCCACCGCGGCGCCGAACTCCAGCTCGGTGCCCGGCCCGGGGCTCGACCCGGTCACCGGTGCGTCACCCGGCGGCATCTCGTCCCCGGTGACCGTCACCGCCAGGCCCTTCTCCGCCATGGCCGCGCTCGCCTCACCGAAGGTCATCCCCCGTACCTTCGGCACGGCCCGCCGCGCACGCGCGTCGAACGTCGTGTCGGACCCACCCGTGGTGCCGACCTCCCGGCTGATGCCCCGGTCCGGGTCCTCGACGTCGACGAGCTTGATCTCCTTCAGCTGCTCGGGCGCGGGCTTGACGACGATCACCGCGGCCTCGTCGTAGCTCTCCCACTCCTTGTTGTCGCCGCTGAACGTCACGTCGATGCGGTCCGGGTCCGCGGTGAACGAGCGCAGCGGATTTCCGCAGCTGCACTTCACGGCGGGCAGCCCCTGGTCGTCCACCAATACCGCGATACCGGCTTCCAGCAGCGCGTCGAAGGGGACGCCACGGCCCTTCTTGTAGTCGTGGTTCTTCACGAGGGTGTCGTGGCGCAGCAGAACAGGTGTGAGGTCGCCGAGATAATCCGGGATGCGGTCGACATCGACGCCGACGATCCGGGCCCATTCCTGAGCCTTTTTCTTGTTCTCGGGGGCCGTGAGGAAATCCTCCAGCTTGCCCACGTCGCAGATCTTCGGTTTCCGTGTGCCCCCGTACAGGCCGGGGGTGCTGCCCTGCTGGAGCCCGCTGTGCGGTTGTGAGGACCGCAGGTCGGGCTGGTCCCGGCCGAGCCGTTCGCCCTCGTCGAAGAAGGGGGCGAGGGACGGTACCCCCGCGGCCACCGCCGTCACCGCGAGCAGTGACGGGGTCGACTCGCCACAACCGGTGAGGACCAGTAGACCCACCAATAGAAAACATGTTCGCAAGCGCGCGCGAATTGTCATGACCGCTCCCCCCGGCGGTTTCCCCCGTCACCCCGCGACGCGTATGCGGGGCTCACGCATCATGCTACTGAAGGGCAAAGCCTTTCCGTCAAGAGAAAAGAAAAGGGGCACTGTCCTGTGGCCAAAGAAAAGAATGAGGACAGAAGAGGAAGGAAAAGAAATGAGGCTCAGCGACTACGAGCATTGAGGGAGGCGAGGTAGGCGTTGTACGCCTCCAGCTCCTTGTCGCCGTCCCGGTCGGCCGCGCGGTCCGTGCGCCGGGCCTGCCGCTGCTCGGAGTTGTACCACTGGAAGAGCAGCGCCAACAGGACGAGCACGGAGGGGATCTCGCTGAAGGCCCAGGCGATGCCACCGGCCGCGTTCTGGTCGGCGAGCGCGTCGATGCCGAGGGAGGCGGGCGGGTTCTCGTACGTCTTGACCATCGGGGCGGACGCCATCATCAGCGCGATGCCGAAGAAGGCGTGGAACGGCATGCCCGCGAACAGCTCCAGCATCCGCATCAGATAGCCGGGGCGGTGCGGGCCGGGGTCCACGCCCATGATCGGCCAGAAGAAGAAGAGCCCGACCAGCAGGAAGTGCGTCATCATCACGATGTGCCCCGGCGTCGACCCCATCAGGAAGTCGAACAGCGGTGTGAAGTACAGGCCGTAGAGGCTCGCGATGAACATCGGGATCGTGAACGCCGGATGCGTGACGATCTTCATGTACCAGCTGTGCAGGAACATCAGCAGCAGCTCGCGCGGCCCCTTGCGCCCCTTCCCCGCCACCGGCAGCGCCCGCAGCGCCAGGGTCATCGGCGCCCCCAGCAGCAGCACGATCGGCGCCAGCATGCTGATCACCATGTGCTGCACCATGTGCACGCTGAACATCACCATGCCGTAGTCGTTCAGCCCGGTGCACGTCACCAGCATCACGAGCAGCACACCGACGACGAACGCGACGGTCCGTCCCACCGGCCACTTGTCCCCCCGCCGCACGAGGCGCACCACACCCCAGCCGTAGAGCGCGAGCCCGGCCAGACAGGCGACGAGGAAGAAGGGGTCGGCCGACCACGCGAGCCCCCGCCCGAGGGTGAAGGGCAGAAGCCCCATGCCGTGCCCGCTGTGGTCCATCCGCCGGCTCCTGTTTCGTGGGGGTTGAGCGCTGTACGTCCGCCCCCAGACTAGAACCGCCCCCGGCCGCCTCAGCGACCGGGGGCAAGCCCTGAAGGGGCGCGGGGCTGTTTCGACATGCGGCTCCGCCGCGTGGGCGCGATCCACCACGAACGGCCCGCAGCCCGCGAACCACCTGCTGGACCGAGCTGTCACCGGCGCCCTAAAGCACGCACTCCGCCTCGGCGTACCGCTCCGACGGCACCGTCTTCAGCGTCTCGACCGCCTCCGCCAGCGGCACCATCACGATGTCGGTCCCCCGCAGCGCGGTCATGTGCCCGAACTCACCCCGGTGCACGGCCTCCACCGCGTGCCACCCGAACCGGGTCGCCAGCACCCGGTCGTACGCGGTCGGCGTACCGCCGCGCTGCACATGCCCGAGGATCACCGGCCGCGCCTCCTTCCCGAGGCGCTGCTCCAGCTCGACCGACAGCTGCCGCGCGATCCCCGCGAACCGCTCGTGCCCGTAGATGTCCTTGCCGCCCTCGTCGAAATCCATCGACCCGGCCTTCGGCTTGGCGCCCTCCGCGGCGACGACGATCGCGAACCGCTTGCCCGCCGAGAACCGCTCGGCGACCTTCGTGGTCAGCTCGTCGATGTCGAAGGGCCGTTCCGGTACGACGATGGCGTGCGCGCCGGCCGCCATGCCGGAGTGGAGCGCGATCCAGCCGGTGTGGCGGCCCATGACCTCCACGACCAGCACGCGCTGGTGGGACTCGGCGGTGGTCTTCAGCCGGTCCAGCGCCTCCGTCGCGACCCCCACGGCCGTGTCGAAGCCGAAGGTGACGTCGGTGACCGCGATGTCGTTGTCGATGGTCTTCGGCACGCCCACGACCGGCAGTCCGCTGTCCGACATCAGCCGGGCCGCCTTCAGCGTGCCCTCGCCGCCGATGGGGATGATCGCGTCGAGCCCGAGCTCCGCGACGTGTTCCTTCGCCCGTGCCACCCCGTCCCGCAGGTGCGAGGGCTGGACGCGGGAGGAGCCGAGGATCGTGCCGCCGCGGGCCAGGATGCCCGCCACGGCGTCCAGGTCGAGCTTGAGGTAGTCGCAGTCCAGGAGACCTTTCCAGCCGTCCCGGAAGCCGATGACCTCGTCGCCGTGGTCGACGACGGCGCGGTGCACGACGGACCGGATGACGGCGTTCAGTCCAGGACAGTCGCCGCCGGACGTGAGGACACCAATGCGCATAGCCCGAATACCTTCTCGACGTGGGCCGGGGACCGGACCACGTTGTCCGGCTGGAATCCCCGCCACCCTACCGGCGGCAGGGGGCGGGGCCGTAGCGGGCGTCCGCCTGCTGGACGGCCCCGCACAGGTGAGCGGAGCCCTGGTCAGACGGGCTTTCACAGGTGAGCGAGAGGCGCCACGGATGGGCCTTTCGCTCACGCGCTGGTGAACCGTTTCTCAAGGCCCCGGCCCTCCGCCGGACGTGTTACGCGGGCTGCTGGGCCGCCGAGATCCGCTCGTCGCGCAGCGCCTCGAACCAGCGGTCGTCGGTCGGCGGCAGCGCGTTCACGTCCAGCGCCAGCTTCAGCAGCAGGTCCGCGATCTGCGGGTTCCGTGCCAGCACCGGCCCGTGCATGTACGTGCCGAACACGGTGTCGTTGTACGCGCCCTCCGTGCCGTCCCCCGTGCCGTTGCCCTTGCCGAGCCGCACGTTCGCGAGCGGGCGGGCGGTGGGTCCGAGGTGGGTGACGCCCTGGTGGTTCTCGAACCCGGTCAGCTGCGGCAGCCCGAGGCGCGGGTCGATGTCCGCGAGGACGTCGCCGACGCACCGCTCGCCCTCGCCCCGGGTCGTCGTCACGTCGAGCAGACCGAGGCCGGGCTCGCGCTGGCCGAGGTCGTTGACGAACTCGTGGCCGAGGATCTGGTAGCCGGCGCAGACCGCGAAGACGATCGCGCCGTTGTTCACCGCCTGGTACAGGTGGCGGTCGCGGCGCAGCCGCTCGGCCGCCAGCCGCTGCGGCCGGTCCTCGCCGCCGCCGATCAGATAGATGTCGCCGGAGGTCGGGATCGGCTGGTCGCTGCGCACGTCCAGCCGGGCCACGTCCAGGCCGCGCTGGCGCGCCCGGCGCTCGACGACGAGGACGTTGCCCTGGTCGCCGTAGGTGCTGAGCAGGTCCGGGTAGACCCAGACGATCCGCAGGCTGTTGTCACTCATGAAGTCAGTGCCCCTCAGAGTCGTATGTGGTCGGATGCTCAGTTGCCCACGCGGCGGCGCAGGTCCTGGAACGCGGTGTAGTTCGCGATGACCTCGATCCGGCCCGGCGGGCACATCTGCACCGCCTGGTCGAGGGTGTCGCAGACCTGGAAGTGCTGGTTCGCGACTTCCAGGCGCACCGCGAGGTCCAGCTTGCGGTCGCCGAGCACGAAGATCGGGTGGCCGGTGAGCCGGGTGTAGTCCACGTCCCACAGCCAGGAGGTGTCGGTGCCGTCGGCGCCGCGCGCGTTCACCGAGAGGATCACCGGCGAAGGCGGCGGGTCGATCAGGGAGAACGTCTCCAGCCAGCCCGCCGGGTTCTTGGCGAGCAGCAGCCGCAGGTCGCGCTGCATGAACTGGACCACGTCGTACCGTCCGGCGACCGCCTGGACCTGGTACATGCGTTCCAGGGCGACCTGGGGCGGCACCCCGAAGACGGCGGCGGTGGCGGCCGACGAGGCGGCGTTGGCCTTGTTGGCGCGGCCCGGCAGCTGCAGATGGATCGGCCAGGCCGAACCGTGCGGGTCCAGGACGTGGTCGCCGGAGAGCGCCCAGCTCGGCGTCGGGCGGCGGAAACCGCACTCGCCGCAGAACCAGTCGTCGCCGGGGCGCTGCATCACACCGCCGCAGGACGGGCAGGACCAGGCGTCGTCCTTCCACATCTGGCCGACCGCGACCCAGATCACGTTCGGCGACGACGAGGCCGCCCACACGATCAGCGGGTCGTCGCAGTTGGCCACGACGACGGCCTTGGTGCCGGCCAGGCCCTCCCGCCACGCTTCCGCCATCATGCGGGTCTCGGCGGCACGGTCGAGCTGGTCGCGGGAGAGGTTGAGCAGCGCGATGCACTTGGGGTCGGTGTCCCGCGCGACACCGGCGAGGTACTTCTCGTCGACCTCGATCACCGCGAACTTGGCGTCCGAGTTCCCGGCGAGGGCCGAGGTGATGCCCGCGGGCATGTTGGCGCCGAGCGCGTTCGAGACGACCTCGCCCGCGGCGCGGAGTGCCTCGGCGATCAGCCGGGTCGTGGTGGTCTTGCCGTTGGTGGCCGAGACCAGGACGACGTCCAGGCTCTGTGCGAGCCGGGCGAGGAGGTCGGGGTCGAGTTTCAGTGCCACCCGGCCACCGATCACAGATCCGCTACCGCGCCCCGCGGCACGCGATGCCGCCGCGACCGCTTTGCCCGCCGTCACGGCCAGCTTGGCCCGCGGCGTGAGCGGGTCCGAGTTGCCTGCCATCAGTTCTCGATCCTCCTTGCGTACAGCGCCGCGCCCAGTCCCGGCTACGTGTGGACCAAAGCCTATCGAGATCCACTCACCCGCCCGAATCTCGACCGGGCCGTCGCCCCGTCCGGACCGGCGATATCGGGTCCGAACGTACCCTTGCGGCCATGCGAAGCGGCTCGATTCCCGGCGCCCGAGGGCGCGTTCTCCCCATGACACTGCTCGGGGACCCCGTATTGCAGACGCCCTGTGAAGAGGTGACGGACTTCGGGCCCGAACTGGTGCGGCTTGTGGAGGACATGTTCGCGACGATGTACCACGCGCGGGGGGTGGGGCTCGCCGCGAACCAGGTGGGCCGGGCGCTCCGGGTGTTCGTGTACGACTGTCCGGACGACGACGAGGTGCGTCATCTCGGCCATGTGGTGAACCCGAGGCTGGTGGCCACGGAGGGGATCGTGCTGCGGGGGCCCGAGGGGTGTCTGTCGCTGCCGGGGCTGGAGGCGGGGGTGGAGCGGTACGACGAGGCCGTGGTGGAGGGGTTCACGGTGGACGGGGACCGGGTGCGGGTGCGGGGGAGCGGGTTCTTCGCGCGGTGCCTCCAGCACGAGTGCGATCACCTTGAGGGCCGGGTTTATGTGGACCGGTTGTCGGGGTGGCGGCGTTCTCGGGTGATGAGGAAGGTCGCTCGGGCGTCGTGGGGGGTGTGAGTTCGTCGGCGGGTGGGGGTTCGGTGGGGGTTCTCGCGCACTTCCCCGCGCCCCTTTTCAGGGGCGCTGATGACCGACTTCGCCGAAAAGGAACCCTAGAAGCCCGGGCCGCCGACCTTGTCGCCCGCCGCTGCCAGGCGGCCCCAGAGGAGGTCTGCGAGGCTGCGGACCAACTCGGCCCTGGTGAGGGGGCGTTCGCCGAGCCACCAGTCGCCGGCGGCGTGCATCATGCCTACGATGCCGTGGCCCCATACACGTGCCAATAGGCGGCTGTCGGGGCCGAGGTCGAGGCGCTCCTCGATGACCGTGCCGAGTTCCTCGCCCATGCGCCGCAGGAGGGGGGCCGAGTGCTTGCCCACGTCGAAGCCCTGGTCGCCGGGTTGGCCGCCCTCGGCGGGGTGCATGAGGAAGCGGTACACCTGGGGGCGGGCCTCGATGGCGGCCAGATAGGTGTCGAGCGTCGCCTCGACACGTTCGCGGCGCTCCGCCGGGGCGTCCAGCGCGGCCCGCAGGGAGTCGAGCAGGGCGTCGGTGTGACGCTGGGCGAGGGCGGCGTAGAGTCCGCCCTTGTCGCCGAAGTGGCGATAGAGGATCGGCTTGGTGATGCCGGCCTCGGCGGCGATGGCGTTCATCGACGCTCCGGGGCCGTCGCGGAGCACGACTCGGTCCGCGGCCTCCAGCAGCTCGCGCCGACGGCGGTCGGCGGACCGCTCCTGGTCGGTCCGCTGCGTGGTGTCCATGAGTCTCTCCCCCACATACTGATGACAGTGACGCCTGCGCAAACTAACACTGATTGACACGACCGGATCGAACGGGCTACCGAGCCCGCCCCGGGAGTTGACTTTTCCTACCGACCGGTAACAGACTCCAGTTACCGCAGGTAACATCTTAGTGCAGTGCTGGAGGCGCGTCATGGCCGAGTTCACCATGGAACTCAACGAGGAACAGCGAGAGGTCCGCGACTGGCTCCACGGATTCGCCGCCGATGTGATCCGCCCCGCGGCCGCCGAGTGGGACGAGCGCGAGGAGACCCCCTGGCCGGTGATCCAGGAGGCCGCCAAGGTCGGCATCTACTCCCTCGACTTCTACGCCCAGCAGTACTTCGACCCCACCGGCCTCGGCATCCCCATGGCCATGGAGGAGCTGTTCTGGGGCGACGCGGGCATCGCGCTGTCCATCGTCGGCACCGGCCTCGCCGCCGTCGGCGTCCTCGCCAACGGCACCGAGGAGCAGGTTGGCACCTGGATCCCCCAGATGTACGGCGACGCGAACGACGTCAAGGTCGCCGCGTTCTGCTCCTCCGAGCCCGACGCCGGTTCCGACGTCGCCTCCATGCGCACCCGCGCGGTCTACGACGAGGCCAAGGACGAGTGGGTCCTCAACGGCACCAAGACCTGGGCGACCAACGGCGGCATCGCCAACGTCCACGTCGTCGTCGCCGTGGTCGACCCCGAGCTCGGCTCCAAGGGCCACGCGTCCTTCATCGTCCCGCCGAACACGCCCGGCCTGTCCCAGGGCCAGAAGTTCAAGAAGCACGGCATCCGCGCCTCCCACACCGCCGAGGTCGTCCTGGAGGACGTGCGCGTCCCCGGCTCCTGCCTCCTCGGCGGCAAGGAGAAGCTCGACGAGCGTCTGGCGCGGGCCCGTGAGCGGGCCAAGGCCGGCGGTGAGCGGGTGAAGAACGCCGCGATGGCCACGTTCGAGGCGTCCCGCCCGGCCGTCGGCGCCATGGCGGTGGGCACCGCCCGCGCCGCCTACGAGGTCGCCCTCGACTACGCCAAGACCCGTGAGCAGTTCGGCCGGCCCATCATCGACAACCAGGGCGTCGCCTTCCAGCTCGCGGATATGCGGACCTCCGTCGACGCGGCGCGGCTGCTGGTGTGGCGGGCGTCCTGGATGGCGATCAACGGCAAGCAGTTCACGGCGGCCGAGGGGTCCCAGTCGAAGCTGTTCGCGAGCGAGACGGCGAAGAAGGTCACGGCGCAGGCGATCCAGATCCTGGGCGGCAACGGGTACACCCGTGAGTACCCGGTCGAGCGGATGCACCGGGACGCGGCCATCTACACCATCTTCGAGGGTACGAGTGAGGTGCAGCGGCTGGTGATCGCCCGGACGCTGTCGGGGATGCCGATTCGGTAGCCCCGAGGGGATGTCGTGCGATTCGGGGTGCGGGAGCGTCGTGGTCGCTCGCGCAGTTCCCCGCGCCCCTTGGCCCCGAGGCCGACCCCCTGCTGCCCCTGATCGCCTCCGGCGCGGCCGGGCTCGGCACCCTCGCCGTGCTCGCGGAGGGCGAGGCGGTGGCGGCGCGGGCGCTCGGGGTGTACGCCGAGGCGTGCGGGGTGGACGCGGAACGGGCCGCGGCGTACGAGCCGCTGCCGGGCTGTCAGGCCTACCCGTCGTACGTCGCCCGGCTCGCCCTCGGCGCGGCATCGGCCGACTGCTCCAGAGCTACGAGTCGATGTTCTGGACCACTGTGACGCGACCCTGCGGAACGCGCCCCGTCAGGGGCCCGGGGAACTGCGCGCCAGCCACGACGTACCCGCAGGCGCGTACCGGCGTGAGGGCTAGGGCGCGTGGGCGAACCGGCCTTCAGCCGGACGCGCCGCCGCTGCTGTGCGCGATGCACGCCACGTCGATCCGGTCCGCCAGCTTCGCCAGTTCGATCGTCAGGGCCGCCACCGTGTCCTCGTCGAGCTCCTCACCCGCCTCCACCAGGTGCAGCCAGCGCCCGCCCACCGTCCGCAGCAGCTTGCTCACATCGGCCGCAGACACCTGTAGGGTCCCGCGGTCGTCGACGATCAGAGGCAGAGTCACTTCGCGGTTCACAACGGGGATGGTAGCCGCGGAACGCTCACGCCCCGTGCCATACCGTGGTGATGTTGCAGAACTCCCGGATTCCGTGTCCGGACAGCTCACGCCCGTATCCGGACCGCTTGACCCCGCCGAACGGGAACGCCGGGTGGGAGGCGGTCATCCCGTTGACGTAGACCGCGCCGGCGTCGAGGTCCCGGACGAAGCGGTCGACCTCGGCGGTTTCCTGGGTCCACACGTTGGAGCTGAGCCCGAAGGGCGTGTCGTTGGCGATCGCGATCGCTTCGTCGAGGTCGGCGACCCGGTACAGGGTCGCCACCGGGCCGAAGGTCTCCTCCTGGTGGACGCGCATCTCGGGGGTGATGTCGGCGAGGACGGTCGGCGGGTAGAACCAGCCGGGCCCGTCGGGCCGTTCCGCGCCGCACAGGACGGTGGCGCCGCTCTCCACGGCCTCGTCGACCAGTTCCTCCAGGTCCTCACGGCCCCGCTCGCTGGAGAGCGGGCCGACGTCGGTGTCCTCGTCCAGCGGGTCGCCCACCTTCAACGCCTTCATCGCCTCGACGAACCGCTCGGCGAAGGCGTCGTACACGTCGGCGTGCACGATGAACCGCTTGGCGGCGATGCACGACTGGCCGGTGTTCTGCACCCGGGCCGTCACGGCGACCTGCGCCGCCTTCTCGACGTCGGCGGAGGGCATCACCACGTACGGGTCGCTGCCGCCCAGTTCCAGGACGGTCTTCTTGACCTCGTCGCCCGCGACCGAGGCGACGGCCCGGCCGGCGGGCTCGCTGCCGGTGAGGGTGGCGGCCTTCACCCGCGGATCGCGCAGGATGTCCTCGATCGCGCCGGAGCCGACGAGCAGCGTCTGGAAGCAGCCCTCGGGGAAGCCCGCCCGACGGAAGAGGTCCTCCAGGTAGAGCGCGGTCTGCGGGACGTTGGAGGCGTGCTTCAGCAGACCCACGTTGCCGGCCATCAGGGCGGGCGCGGCGAAGCGGATCACCTGCCAGAGCGGGAAGTTCCACGGCATCACGGCGAGCACCGGGCCGAGCGGCCGGTAGCGGACCAGGACCCGGGAGGCGCCCGAGTCCTTCACGTCCGCGTCGGAGGGCTCCACGTCGGTGAGCAGCACCTCGGCGTGGTCGGCGTACCAGCGCATCGCCTTCGCGCACTTGGCGGCCTCGGCGCGGGCCTGCTTGACGGGCTTGCCCATCTCCGTGGTCATCACCCGGGCGACGTCCTCGGTGTCCTCGTCGAGGAGGTCGGCGGCCCGGCGCAGCAGCCGGGCGCGTTCCGCGAAGGAGGTGGTCCGGTAGGTGCGGAACGTGGCGTCGGCGGTGGCGAGGCGGTGTTCGATCTCCTCCTCGCCCAGGGCGTCGTACGTCTTGAGGGTCTCGCCGTTCGCCGGGTTGACCGTGGCGATGGGCATGCTGGCCTCCTGCGTGGGCTGTCCTTCGACCTTCCCGCGCGACGGCGCACGCCGCAACGCGGACTCAGTCCGAGTGCTCCAGGAGACGGTCGAGAAACTCCGCCTGTGCCGGGACGATCACGGCCCTGGCCCGTTCGACGGTGAACCACTCCACGCGGTCCAGCTCAGGGAACTCCTGGAGCTGTCCCGACCTCGGCGGCCACTCCATGCGGAACGTCCCCGGTACGACGGTCGCCGGGTCGAGGTCCGCCTCGATCGCCCAGGCCGTGACGATCTTGCCGTTCTTCTGCTGCACCTCGCCCAGCGGTACGGCCTCCCCGTCGGGCGGCGTCAGGCCCAGCTCCTCCTGGAACTCCCGGCGGGCCGCGTCCCACGCGGGCTCGTCCGGCTCGTACTCGCCCTTGGGCACGCTCCACGCCCCCGCGTCCTTGTGCGCGAAGTACGGGCCGCCCATGTGGCCGAGCAGTACCTCGACGCCGTGCTCGGTGCGGCGGTGGAGCAGCAGGCCGGCACTGCGCTTGGGTGTGGTCAACGGGTCACCTCGGGGTGTGCGGCGAGCAGGGCCTCGACCGTATCGGCTTCCGCGGGGGTCTTGTCCTCGCGGTACCGGATCACGCGGGCGAAGCGGAGGGTGACGCCGGCCGGGTAACGGGTGGAGCGCTGCAGGCCGTCGTAGGCGACCTCGACGACGAGTTCGGGGCGTACGGTCACGCCCCAGCGGTGCTCCTCCACCGCCAGTTCCGTCAGCCGTTCGGTCTGCCAGGCCAGCAACGCGTCGGTCATGCCCTTGAAGGTCTTGCCGAGCATGGCGAAGGAGCCGTCGGCGGTGCGGGCGCCGAGGTGGAGGTTGGAGAGCCGGCCCGTGCGGCGGCCGTGGCCCCATTCGGCGGCCAGGACCACCAGATCGAGGGTGTGGACGGGCTTGACCTTCAGCCAGGACGCCCCGCGCCGGCCCGCGCTGTAGGGGGCGTCGAGGGCCTTCAGCACGACACCCTCGTGGCCGCGTTCCAGGGTGGCGGCGAGGAAGCCCTCCGCCTCGGCGAGGTCGCCGGGGCCGTGCACCAGGGTGCGGCGGACGCGCATCGGTTCGGGGACGAGGCGGGCCAGTTCGGTGTGCCGGTCGGCGAAGGGCAGGTCGAGGAGGTCCTGGCCGTCCACGGACAAGGCGTCGAAGAAGACCGGCGAGACCGGGACCTGTGCGGCGGCCGTCGCCACGTCCAGCCGGGAGCCGACGCGTCCGGCGGTCTCCTGGAAGGAGCGGGGCCGGCCGGTCTCGTCGAACGCGATCACCTCGCCGTCCAGGATGAACCGTTGGCCCCTCAACTCCAGTGCGGCGGCGGTGAGTTCGGGCAGTCGGTCGGTGATGTCGTCCAGGGTGCGGGTGTAGAGGCGCACGCGGTCGCCGTCGCGGTGGACCTGGACGCGGATGCCGTCGAGCTTCTCCTCGACCGCGCACACGCCGAGCTTCGCCACGGCCTCCGCGACGGAGGACGCGCTGTGCGCCAGCATCGGCTGGACGGGCCGCCCGACGGTGAGCCGGAACGCGTCGAGGGCCGAGGCGCCCTCCGCGAGCAGGGCCTGCGCCACGGTCTGCAGCGAACCGGCCAGCATCACCGCCCGGCGTACGTCGGTGGCGGGCGCGCCGGTGGCGCCGGCCAGCCCCTCCACGGCGAGGGCGTCGAGGGCGCCCTGGCGGACCTCCCCGGTGAGCAGACCGAACAGGTAGCGCTGCTCGTCCTCGGTGGCCGCCCTCAGCAACTCGCCGACCAGGCGCCTTCGTTCGGCCTGCGAACCGGTGCCGGTGACCGCGCCGATCACCGTCAGCCGGGTGTCGACCTCGCGGACCGTGAGGGTGGGGGTGTCGGCCGGCAGGATGTGCTGGTCCAGGACCTTCCAGCCGATGCCGAGTCTGCCCTGGGGCAGTCGGCCCGCGAGGTACGGGATGACGATCGGGACGTCCGCCGCGTCGGCGTCGCGGAAGAGTTCGGCGAGCAGGGCGGTCTTGCGGGACCGGGCCGAGGTGGCGGCGATCTCTTGCGACACGCGGGCGAGCCGGGCGAAGAGCATGGGGCCATGGTCCTACGGAGTTTCGCCGGGCGCCTATGGGGGTGGGGGTGCGGGTCTCGGCGGGTGCGGGTGCGGGTGCGGGTGCGTCGTGGCTTGTCGCGCAGTTCCCCGCGCCCCTTCAGGTGTCCAGGTCCGTCATCAGGAGGTCTCCGTTGATCGTGGCGCCCGCTCGGTAGCCCGAGGAGGCCGCGTTGATCACCTGTTCGGAGAAGCCCATCGCGTTGCCGGCGGCCCAGACCTCGGGGACCGTGGTGCGGCCGGTCGGGTCGACCACGGGGTAGGCGCCGAAGGGGGTCTCGTTCAGGTCGGCGCCCAGTTTCTCCAGCAGGCCGGTCCGCGGGAGGGGCCGGGGCGCGGTAAAGAGCACCGAGCGGGCGTGGGTCGTGCCGTCGGCGAGCCTGACGCCGGTGAGGCGGTCGTCCTCCACGACCAGGCCGGCGACCTCGCCGGGGACCACGCGGACCCCGGCGGCGGCGAGGCGGCGCAGGTCGTCGTCGGAGAGGTCGCTCTCGGGGACCTCGTGCGGGAACAGGGTCACGTCCTTGGACCACTGGGAGACCATCAGGGCCTGGTGGACGCTCAGCGGGGACGTCGCGAGCACGCCGAAGGGCTGGTCGCGGACCTCCCAGCCGTGGCAGTAGGGGCAGTGCAGGACGTCCCGGCCGAAGCGTTCGGCGACGCCGGGGACGGCCGGAAGCTCGTCCTTCAGCCCCGTGGCGACGACCAGGCGCCGGGCACGCGCGGTCCGGCCGTCCGCGAGGACGACGGTGAGGTGCCGGCCGTCGTCGTCCCGGGTCACGTCGACCGCCCGGCCCCGGACCAGCTCCACGCCGTAGCGGGCGATCTCCTCCCGTCCGACGGCCAGGAACTCCGCCGGGGGCATCCCGTCCCGCGACAGGAAGCCCTGCATGTGCGCGGCGGGCGCGTTGCGGGGCTCGCCCGCGTCGACGACCAGGGTGCGGCGCCGGGCCCGGCCGAGGACCAGGGCGGCGGAGAGTCCTGCCGCGCCGCCGCCGATGACGATCACTTCGTACTGCTGGGTCATGGTGACCACCTCCATGCCCGACGGTCGCGCGAGCACTGCCGCATTGACAAATGTCTTTGCTGAAACTGCAATGGAGCGATGAGTGAGACGGGTGAGGAGACCGGCGGCACGGACGAGGTGCTCGCCGGAGTCGGGCCGCGGCTGCGGCGGATCCGCAAGGAGCGCGAGGCGACGCTCGCCGGGCTGTCGGAGGCGACCGGCATCTCGGTGAGCACGCTGTCGCGGCTGGAGTCGGGGCTGCGCAAGCCCAGCCTGGAGCTGCTGCTGCCGATCGCGCGGGCCCACCAGGTGCCGCTGGACGAGCTGATCGGGGAGCCGCCGGTGGGCGATCCCCGGGTGCGGTCGAAACCGATCCAGCGGCACGGGCGGACGTACTGGCCGCTCACCCGCCAGCCGGGCGGGCTCCAGGCCTTCAAGGTGCTCATCCCGCAGTCGCAGCAGGAGCCGGAGCCGCGCACCCACGAGGGCTACGAGTGGCTGTATGTGATGTCCGGGAAACTGCGCGTCGTGCTCGGCGAACATGATGTGGTGATGGTGGCCGGGGAGGCCGCCGAGTTCGACACCCGGGTGCCGCACTGGTTCGGTTCGACGGGGGAGGGGCCGGTGGAGTTCCTCAGCCTGTTCGGGCCGCAGGGGGAGCGGATGCACGTACGGGCCAGGCCGGCGCGGTCGTGACGCACGCTACTGGACCCGGACGGTTCCCCGGAAGGCAAGCGACCGCTTAGTATGCATGCGGCAGTCGGGCCGGGGCCCGACGAGGCAGTCGGAAGCAGTCCGTGGAGGCACCGCATGCAGGCATGGCAAGTGCACGAGAACGGCGAGCCGAGCGAGGTGATGCGGCTCCAGGACGTGGAGCGGCCCACGCCCGGCGACGGCCAGGTCCTGCTGAAGGTGCGTGCCGCGAACATCAACTTCCCCGATGTCCTGATGTGCCGCGGGCACTACCAGGTCCGCCCGCCGCTGCCCTTCGCCCCGGGCGTGGAGATCTGCGGCGAGACCGAGGACGGCCGCCGGGTTCTCGCCAATCCGGCGCTGCCCCACGGTGGCTTCGCCGAGTACGCGGTCGCCGATGCCGCCGCCCTGCTGCCCGCGCCCGAGTCGCTGGACGACGCCGAGGCCGCGGCCCTGCACATCGGCTACCAGACGGGCTGGTTCGGCCTCCACCGCCGGGCACGCCTCGAAGCGGGGGAGACCCTGCTCGTCCACGCTGCCGCCGGAGGGGTCGGCAGCGCGGCGGTGCAGCTCGGCAAGGCGGCCGGGGCGACGGTCATCGGTGTCGTGGGCGGCGCCGACAAGGCCGCCGTGGCCCGGGAGCTGGGCTGCGACGTGGTGATCGACCGGCGGAGCGAGGACGTCGTCTCCGCCGTGAAGGAAGCCACTTCGGGCCGGGGCGCGGACGTGATCTACGACCCCGTGGGCGGCGAGGCCTACACGCAGTCGACCAAGGTCGTCGCCTTCGAGGGGCGCATCGTGGTCGTCGGCTTCGCCAGCGGGACGATCCCCAGCCCCGGCCTCAACCACGCCCTGGTCAAGAACTACGCGATCCTCGGCCTGCACTGGGGCCTGTACAACACCAAGAACCCGAAGCTGGTCCAGCACTGCCACGAGCAGCTCACCGAGCTGGCGGCCCGGGGCGTGGTCAAGCCGCTGGTGAGCGAGCGCGCACCGCTCGCCGGAGCGGCGGCCGCCGTGCAGCGCGTCGCCGACGGCGTGACCACGGGCCGGCTCGTCGTGGTGCCCTCGCCGGAGAACGGAGCCGCCGCATGACCGACGCAGCAGACCTCAGGCGCCGCACGGCCGAGTTGCTGGCCGCGCACCCGCCCGCCACCACCGACCGCCTGGACTTCCTGCGCGCCCGCTTCGACGCCGGACTCGCCTGGGTGCACTACCCCGAGGGCCTCGGCGGACTCGGCGCCCCACGCTCCCTCCAGGCCGTGGTCGACGCCGACCTGGCGGCCGAGGGCGCCCCCGACAACGACCCGCGCCGCATCGGCATCGGCCTCGGCATGGCCGCGCCCACGATCCTCGCCTACGGCACCGAGGAGCAGAAGCGGCGGTTCCTGCGCCCGCTGTGGACCGGCGAGGAGGTCTGGTGCCAGCTCTTCAGCGAGCCCGGCGCCGGGTCCGACCTCGCCGCGCTCGGCACCCGGGCCGTCCGGCAGGGCGACGGTGACTGGGTCGTCAACGGGCAGAAGGTGTGGACGTCCAGCGCCCACGTGGCCCGCTGGGCCATCCTCATCGCCCGCACCGACCCGGACGTGCCCAAGCACCGGGGCATCACCTACTTCCTCTGCGACATGACCGACCCGGGCATCGAGGTCCGCCCGCTCCGCCAGGTCACCGGCGAGGCCGAGTTCAACGAGGTGTTCATCACCGACGTCCGCATCCCGGACGTGCGTCGCCTCGGCGAGGTCGGCGACGGCTGGAAGGTCGCGCAGACCACCCTCAACAACGAACGCGTCGCCATCGGCGGCATGCGGCTGCCCCGCGAGGGCGGCATGATCGGCCCGGTCACGAAGACCTGGCGCGAACGCCCCGAACTGCGCACCCACGACCTCCACCAGCGGCTGCTGAAGCTCTGGGTCGAGGCCGAGGCCGCCCGGCTCACCGCCGAACGGCTGCGGCAGCAGCTCGTCGCCGGACAGCCCGGCCCCGAGGGCGCCGGCATGAAGCTCGCCTTCGCCCGCCTCAACCAGGAGATCAGCGGCCTGGAGGTCGAACTCCGGGGCGAGGAAGGGCTGTTGTACGACGACTGGACCATGCGCCGTCCCGAGCTGGTCGACTTCGTCGGCCGCGACGCCGGCTACCGCTACCTCCGCTCCAAGGGCAACAGCATCGAGGGCGGGACCACCGAGGTCCTGCTGAACATCGTCGCCGAGCGCGTCCTGGGCCTGCCCGGCGAACCGCGCACCGACAAGGACGTCGCGTGGAAGGACCTCGCCCGATGAGCACCCAGTCGCCCCAGCGCGCAGAGCCCGACCTGCTGTATTCGGAGGACGAGGAGGCCCTCCGCGCGGCCGTGCGCGACCTGCTGACCGACCACTGCGACGCTGCCGGGGTCATCGCCCGCGCCGAGTCGGACGCGCCGCACGACCGTGAGCTGTGGAAGCTGCTCGCCGACGGCATGGGCCTCGCCGGCCTCCTCGTCCCCGAGGAGCTGGGCGGCCAGGGCGCCTCGCATCGCGAAGCCGCCGTCGTCCTGGAGGAACTCGGCCGGAGCGTCGCCCCGGTGCCGTACCTCACCAGTGCCGTCGTCGCCACCGAGGCCCTGCTGGCCGGCGACGCCGGTGACCTCCTCGGCGACCTGGCGTCGGGCCGCCGGATCGGCGCCCTCGCCGTCGCCCTGCACGTCTCCGCGGGCAGCGCCTACAAGGTCGTACGGTTCGAGGACGGCGCCCTGCACGGAGAGCTGACCGGCATCGCCGACGCGGCCGTCGCCGACGTGCTGCTGGTGCCCGCCGACGACGGGGGCCTCTACGCGGTCGACGCCTCGGCGGTGACCGTCACCCCGCAGGTGTCCCTGGACCTGACCCGGCCGCTGGCGAAGGTGACGCTCGACGGGGCGCCGGGCCGGCTCCTCGGAGACGCCGAGCCCGCCGTCCGCCGCGCCCTGCGCGCCGGGGCCGGACTGCTCGCCTCCGAGCAACTCGGCCTCGCCGAATGGACGTTGACCGAGACGGTCCGCTACCTCAAGGAGCGCAAGCAGTTCAACCGGCCCGTCGGCGGCTTCCAGGCGCTCAAGCACCGCCTCGCGCAGCTGTGGCTGGAGGTCGTCAACCTGCGGGCCGCCGCCCGGAACGCGGCCGACCGGCTCGCCACCGGCGACGACGACGCCGACCTCGCGGTGGCCGTCGCCCAGGCCTTCGCCGCGCCCGTGGCCGTCCACACGGCCGAGGAAGCGCTCCAGCTGCACGGCGGGATCGGCATGACCTGGGAGCACCCGGTCCACCTGTACCTGAAGAGGGCCAAGGCGGACTCGATCGCGTACGGCACGGCGGGCGCCCACCGGGCGGCCCTGGCCGAACTGGTCGACCTCCAGGCGCCCTGACCGACGCCGGGAAAGCCCCGGAGAACAGCGAGCAGAGCCCGCCCCACCTGGGGCGGGCTTCTCCGTGTGCGCCCCCACGGGCGGGGCGGACCCGGGTGAACGCACGACGGCGGTCCGGCCAACTCCCCGCACGGGCCTGCTCATCGGCCCCTTCCGGCTCGCATACTCGCTGGGTCCGCAACCGGCCCACCCGGGAGGCAGAGCATGGCCCTCACCACCCGTCGCAGAGCCCTCACCACCCTCGGCGCCGCCCTCACGGGCGCCGTCGCCCTGCCCGCCACGAGCGCCCTGGCCGGCGAACCCAGGCACCGGCCGCGCCCGTTGTGGCGGGCCCACGCGCACAACGACTACGAGCACCCGCGGCCCCTCCTCGACGCCCTCGACCACCGCTTCGGCAGCGTCGAGGCCGACATCTTCCTCGTCGGCGACCGGCTCCTCGTCGCCCACGACCCCGCCGACCTGGACCCCGCCCGCACCCTCGAAGCCCTCTACCTCGACCCGCTCGCCGCTCGTGTCCGCGCCCACCACGGCTCGGTGTACCGGGGGCAGCGCAGGCCGCTGCAACTGCTCATCGACATCAAGACCGAGGGCTCCTCCACCTATCTGGAGCTCGACCGTCACCTGCGGCGCCACCGGCACCTGTTCACCACGTACGCGCACGGCCGGGTCCACCCGGGCGCGGTCACGGCCGTGATCTCCGGGGACCGGGCCGCCAGGGTGCCCATGGAGACGCAGACCGTGCGGCACGCCTTCTACGACGGGCGGCTCGCCGACCTCGTGTCGCCGACGCCCGCGCCCGCCTCCTTCATCCCGCTGATCTCCGACAACTGGCTGCTCAACTTCACCTGGCAGGGCGTCGGTCCGTTCCCGGAGGCCGAACGCGCGAGGCTCCGGCAGATCGTCTCCACGGCGCACGGGCGCGGGCAGAAGGTGCGGTTCTGGGCGACGCCCGACCAGGCCGGTCCGGCGCGGGACGCGCTCTGGGGCGAGCTGCTCGCGGCCGGTGTCGACCACCTCAACACGGATGACCTCGCGGGCCTCGAAGCGTTCCTGGACGCCCGCGGGGCGGCGTAGCCGCGGCCCGACCGACACCACTCGTTCGGCGGACGCGTCCGCCGCACGGACGAACCTTCCGCTACGCCACACTTGCGGCCGAATGCCGCGAAGTGGGCGTGGCGGAGGAGGTTGACGATGGCCGTTTCCATCTCTGTGGTGGTGCTGCTGATGATCCTGACGGTGGTCTTCCTGCGCAACGGCGCGCTGAAGTTGTCGCACGCCGTGGTCTGTGTGCTGCTGGGATTCTCGATGGCCGGCACGAGTCTGGCGCCGACCGTGCACAACGGGCTGACGGCCACGGCGGACATCGTGAGCAGTGTGAAGCCGTGAGGTGGGGCGGGGGCGCCTGATGGGGTGCGGGTGCGGGTGCGGGTGCGTCGGCGGCTGCGGCGCCGGTGGGGCTTCTCGCGCAGTTCCCCGCGCCCCTGAAAAGCAGGGGCTGCGCCCCGTGCTTTTCAGGCCCGCAGGGGCCTGGTCTTTCAGGGGCGCGGGGAACTGCGCGATCAGCCCCCACCGGGCCGGCAGCCGAAGTCCGCGTCGCTCACGGCTTGGTGAAGACGCCGATGCCGTTCGGTACGGCTCGTTCCGTGCCGTCGCTCGGGTGGTTGCGGACGGTGACCGTGCTCGCCCCCGGGGCGCGGGCCACGAGCGTGGAGGAGCCGCCGCCGTCCAGGCTGAACGCGTCGACCGATCCCAAGTCCCGCATAGTGGCGGCCACTTCGGCGATCGTGAGCCCGGTGCGGTAGGCCGCGGCGCCGTCCAGCGCGAGCAGCAGCAGACGGCGGCCGCCGTCGGCGACCCCCGCGGCCGTGCGGACCGCCGACGTCGTGCCGTCGAGGCCCGGCAGCGGTCGGCCGTCCCGCAGGACCGGGTAGCCGCCGAGCGCGAAGGCGTACGGCGTGCCGGTCGAGGAGACCAGGAGGTGCCGTACCTCCACCGCGTCACCGGGGGCGAGCTTGCGCAGCTGCTGGGCGCCCGCCTCGCGGCCGACCAGCACGGTCGCGCCGGCCGCGATCGCGCCGCTGCCGGGGGTGCCCGCCGTACCGACCACGCGGCCGTCCTCCACCAGCACCTCGTGGCTGTCGGTGCTGCACGGCGCGGCCCGGTCGGTGTCCGTGCCGCAGACCGCGCGCATCCGCGAGACATCGCCCCAGTCCGAGGTGAACGCTCCCACGGAACCGACCGGCAGGGCGTACTGGTTGAGGCCGCGGAGCGGAAGGTCGCCCTCGGCGGTGGTGACGGAACCGTCGAGGGCGATGCTGTCGAGGCGGGCCGTACCGTCGGTGGTGACACCCAGTACGTCCGTGGTGCCGGTGCCCGGTGGCAGGGCCGGGCCGAAGCGCTGGCCCTTCGGCACGGCGGCCTTCAGCGCGTGCCCGTCGGCGATCGCCGGGCCGACCGGCGCCCCCGTGGCCGCGACGCCGGGGTGCTGGGTCTCGGTGATGTTGAAGAAGTCGCCGTTGACCCCGGCCACGGCACCCGCCGCGCCGGCCAGCCGGGACACCGTCGCCCGCGAGGCCACCTTCCCCGGGTACAGCAGCCCGACGCCCACCTGGGGGTTGCCGAGGTCGACGCTCAGCACATGGGCGTGCGTCAGGCCCATGGCCGCCTGGATGTCGAACTCGCTGTACTCCACGCCCGGCGCGACGACGGCCCCGGGCGCGCCGGCGGCCGGGGCAGCCCCCACGAGGGCGGCGCCGGCCAGCACGCTCCACGCCGAGAGGACCGTCAGTACCGTTCTGAACCGTCGAGCACGACGTGTCACGGTGCCCCCTGATGTCTCGTCAAATGTCCCAGGACTCAGGGGAAGTGCACCAGACGACTACCGGCCGGGCGGTGGCTCCGCCTCGACGACGCGGGAACGGATCAGAAAACGCACCCCTTCGGGTGCCTCCAGGGAGAACCCGCTGCCCCGGCCCGGTACGACGTCCACGATGAGCCGGGTGTGGCTCCACGCCTCGTACTGACCGCGGGACATCCAGAACCCCACCGTCTCGTCGACCCCGTCGACGGTCAGCTCGGCGAGGAGGACGTCCGAGTTCCCCGTGCGGAACTCGCCGTCGGGATAGCACATGGGGGCGCTGCCGTCGCAGCAGCCGCCCGACTGGTGGAACATCAACGGGCCGTGGGCCGCTCGCAGCCGCCGGACGAGATCGGCGGCCGCGGGGGTGAGCTCTACGCGGGGAACGACATCCATGGGCGCAGTGAACGTCCTCTCAGGTTGCGAGGACGTTGCGCGGGCCCGTTCGCCGCGGTCGCGGGTGAGGGGTCAGCCCTGCGGGGCGTCGCCGCCGCCCGGGCGGTTGCGGCGGCGCAGCAGGAGCAGGCCGCCCGCGAGGGCCGCGATGCCGCCGGCGGCGGTCCAGGCCGGGACGTCGGAGGTGCCGGTCGCGGCCAGGTCCTCGGCCCGGCCGCCCTGGGCGCGTGCGGAGGAGGACCGCGAGTCGCCGGTGGCGCCCTTCTTCGCGCCCGCGCCCGCGCCCGTCTCCGTGCCCGTCCCGGAGCCCGCGGCGGAGCCGGTGTCCGAGCCCGGCGCGGACGGTGCCGCGTCCGCCTCGGCCGCGCTCGCCCGGTCGCGGGTGAACGCCAGTGTCCCGAAGCCGAGTTGGTCGTAGCCGCCGCTGTTGGGGCCGTAGTCGCCGCCGCCGCCCTCGGGGGCCGCCTTGGCCGCCATGCGGGTGAGGTAGGAGGCGTCGAGGCCCCGGCGCCGGGTGTAGTGGTTGGCGATCATGGCCCAGATGGGGCGCGTCATGTTCGGGTCGACGCCGGCCGCGTCGGAGGCCGTCTCCCTGCCGGACCAGCCGTCGACCGCGCCCTTCGCGCGGGTGTTGGCCGTGTAGGCGACCTCCCCGCCCATGGCCCACTTGGCCACGTACTGGGCGCCCTTGAGGAAGCGGTTGTCGTCGTAGCCGTACAGGTCGATGCCCTGGTTCCAGGCCATCTCGCAGAAGGTGCCCATCAGGCCGACGCCCAGCAGCGCGTGGCCCTGGTCGCGGCCCGCCTCCAGCCACTCGCCGAGGCCGTCGTCGTGCACGACCGGGATGGCCTTGCGGACCGCGCCGAGGCCCTCGCCGTTCTTGAAGTAGTCGACGGCGCGCGCCACTTGGGCCTTGTCGTCGCAGAAGATGCCGGTGGCGAGGACGCAGGCCATGTTGGCGAGGTCCCAGTTGGGCCAGTAGTTGGTGATCACGGCGCCGTTGTGGCGGACCAGGAAGTCGTCGCTCAGCGGGGCGAAGACCTCGCTCAGCATGGTCCTGAAGCGGTCCAGCTCGAAGTCGTCGTGGTCGCGGACGAGTTCGGCGGCGTTGGCGAACTGGTAGCCGTACAGGCCCGCCGCGAGGAAGCGGTCGGCGCTGCCCCGCACCCCGGTCAGTGTCCCCGACCAGGCGTTGAGGATCCGCACGGCGGTGTCGGCGTGCGCGCTCTCGCCGGTGACGTGGTGGCGCAGGGCGTTCTGGTAGGCGGCGTGGATGTCCTTGTAGAGCTGGGCGTAGTTCTGCGGGGAGCCGCCGCCCCGGAAGACCGTGGCTACGGGGCGGGGGGTCCACGACGTCTGGGAGTGCGGGTTGGCGGTCAGCTTCGCGAGGCCCGCGGTGTGCGGCCGGGAGCCCGCCTTCACCTTCGCCGCCATCCGTGCGAGGTCGGCCGTGGTGTGGAGCAGACCGGGGTGTGCGAAGGCGGCGCCCGCCGCGGAGGCGGGCGCCGCCGCCAGGCCCGTGCCGACGCCCAGGCCGGCCGTGCCCGCGGCGATACCGGCGATCTTCAGCGTGCTCCGGCGGCTGATCTGTGCAGTCACGTGGGGGTCCTCGGTTCTCGGGTACGGGTCGCGGCTCGGGCCCGCGTCGGCCCGCGCGGGCGGCCACGCGCAGGAGACGCACCGGCCCCGGCGCGGATAACAGAAACCGGGGCGGTGCGTCGTCCTGCGTACCCGTCGGGTCAGGCGCCCGGGGTCCACCCGCCCAGCCAGTCCGCGATCTCCTGGTCGGCGGCCTGGGCGTCCGTCAGCTGGGGGCGGTCGCCGCTCGCGCTGCCCGAGCCGGCGCCGGTGTTCTTGTACTCGGCGAAGCGGTCGTCCTTCCAGGAGAAGCCGCCCATGTCGGACCACGGCGTGGACTTGATCGCGGCGCTGAGGGTGGAGTTGCGGACCGTGGTCTGCGGGTCGACGGTCGTGTCGCCGCCGGGGTGCCAGTTGCGGCCGAGGAAGAAGCTCGCGGCGGACACGTCACCGTTGACGGTCGAGCGGTTGATCAGGATGCCCTTGCGGTTCGCGGGCGTGCTCGGCGCGGTGATGTACCCGGCGGAGGTGCCGTTCCAGCGCTTCTTCAGGGTGATGACCGACTTGTCGACGACCACGGTGGCCCGGCCGAAGACGAAGTCGACATTGCCCGTGACGTAGGAGTTGGTGACGTAGACCCGGCCGAGCTTGTCCTTGGCGGCGGTCTCCATCTCCAGGGTGTCCTGGTCGCCGTTGACGATGACGCCGTCGAGGACGATCCGGTCGGCCTGGGTGAGGAGCGCGACGGCCTGGTGCCCGTTCAGGGACTGGTTCGCGGCCTCGTCGAAGTCGTTGGTGACGGTCAGGTTGCGGACCTGGGAGTCGTCGGACTGGATGGACACGGTGGCGCTGCCGGGGGTGCCGTAGGTGCCCGAGCCGTCCGGCTTCTGCATGCCCGCGGCGTTGCCGTACACGATCGTGGTGTCCTTGCGGCTGGCGCCCGAGCCCTGGATGGTGACGTGCGGCTTGTCGGACGGGACCTTGACGACCTCGCGGTACGTGCCCGGCGCGACCGAGATGACCACCCGCGCGGTGTTGCCCGCGGGCACCGCGTCGACGGCCTTCTGCACGGTGGTGAACTGGCCGCTGCCGTCCTTGGCGACGGTCAGCGTGGTGGCCGCGGCGGCCTTGGTCGTCGCCGTCGTCCCGATGGAACTCCGGGGGCCCGCACCGGACTTCAGCAGGGCGGGCACGTCGGCGGCCTTGTCGAGGGAGTAGGAGTAGTACGTCTTCGGGTCGAACGCGGTCCCGCCGCTCTCGTTGCGGCCCGAGGTGCCGGAGAAGACGTTGCCGCGCTGGACCAGGGCGGCCGTGGCGTCCTTGGTGACGGGGTTCTTCAGACCCTGGAAGTAGCTGTTCTCCAGCACCATCTTCGTGTTGCCGCGCGCGTAGTTGCCGTACGAGGAGGAGATCTCCGTACCGGAGACGTCCTCCAGGAAGTTGTTGTACAGGTGCGCGTGCGCCACGTTGTCGGTGGACGGGTTGCGCTGCTCGGTCTCGCGGAACCAGTTGTGGTGGATCGTCAGGTCGGCGGTGGTGTTGGTGGTCCAGCCGATGCCGAAGGTCTTGTTGTTCTGGCTCAGCTTGTTCCAGGACACCGTGACGTAGGTGGTGTCCTTGCGGCTGTCGATGAGGCCGTCCGCCATGTGCCGCAGGTCGTTGTGGTCGATCCAGACGTGGTGGGCGCCGTCCATCTGGATCGCGTCGAAGTCGTGGTCCTTGTCGTTCCAGATGCCCTGGTAGGAGTCCCGGATCGTCAGGTTGCGGATGATGACGTTGTGGACGCCGGAGCCGAGGAAGAAGCCGCCGCCCACGATGTGGCCCGAGGTGCCGGAGCCGACGATCGTCTTGTCGGAGGCGACCTTGATCTCCTTGCCCACCGGGTTCATGTCGATCGTCGCCGCCACGACGATGACGTAGGGCTCGGCGGCGGTCGCGTACTTCTCCAGGTCGGCCAGGGTCCGCACGGTGACCGTCTTTCCGCCCCGGCCGCCGTAGGTCCCGTTCTGGCCCAGCGCGTTCACCGAGGCGAAGCCGTCGGCGCTCTCGTCGACCCAGGCGGCGGTGGCCGCCGCCGCGCGGGGCTGCGCCGCCTCGCCGAAGACACCGAAGACCGTGCCGTAGGCCAGGGTCCCGGCGGCGGCCAGGGTCAGGGGGACACCGGCCACGAGCGCCGTCTTCCTTCTGCGGTGGCGGGCCTTGCCGTGGTTGTCGCTCACGCGTCGCTTCCGTTCCGTGCGGGGGGATGGTCGTCAGTCGAGCAGTCGCCGCCGGACGGGGAGAGGTTGCCGTCCTCCGGTGCGAATTTCGGTCAGGTGAACGGAACTTCGGAGGAGAGAGCGCCATGGCCGAGAATCGCCCCTCGCACCGGGGGTGGAACGGTCCAGGTCGCTCGGGGCGGGCCCAAGGCGGTCGTTGACACGTGTGCGCAGGTCAGCCGGGGGCTGTCACAGCAGCACATCGATTTCGATGTTCACTTGACTACCGGGCGTCACACGCGATTGGCTCCGCCCAGCGAAAGTCGGCCAGTCACCGCACGTCATCGCGGTGATGGCGGCGATCCCGCTCTCCCCACACGTCCCACCCCGGTCGCACAGCGAGGTGCCGCGCTCCCATGAACCCACCCCCCGCGTCCCACAGGATCTTCACGACGTTCCGTGCCGGGGTGCTCGCCGCGGCACTCTGTCTGACCGTCGCCGGCTGCTCGGTGTTCGGCGGATCGGACGCCGATTCGGACACGGGTGCGCCGGGAGCACCGGGCGGGATGAAGATCGCGCTGATCACCCACAGCGCCGAGGGGGACGCCTTCTGGGACCTGGTCCGCAAGGGCGCGGAGGTCGCGGCCGCCAAGGACGGTGTCGAGCTGACCTTCGTCAGCGACCCCGACCCCGCGGGGCAGGCGAAGCTGGTGCGGGACGCGATCGCCGACAAGGTCGACGGCATCGCGGTGACCCTCGCCAAGCCGCAGGCGATGCGCGGCGCGGTGGCCGAGGCCCGCGCCGCCGGGATACCCGTGGTGGGCCTCAACTCCGGTATCGACGCCTGGCAGGCGCAGGGCCTGCTGGCCTTCTACGGCCAGGACGAGAGCGTCGCCGGCCGCGCCCTCGGCGACGAACTCGACGCCCGCGCCGCCAAGCACGCCCTGTGCGTCATCCACGAGCGCGGCAACGTCGCCATGGAGGCCCGCTGCGCCGGAGTGCGCAAGACGTTCGCCGGGCAGGCGCAGAACCTCTACGTCGACGGCACCGACGTCGACTCGGTGACCGAAGCCATCGCCGCGAGGCTCCGTCAGGACCCCACCATCGACGAGGTCGTCACCCTCGGTGCCCAGTTCGCGCTCGCCGCCGTGGACTCGGTGGACGACGTCGGCAGCAAGGCCCAGGTCGCCACCTTCGACCTCAACAAGGACCTGGTCGAGGCCGTGCGCGACGGCGACGTCCAGTTCGCCGTGGACCAACAGCCCTACCTCCAGGGCTATCTCGCCGTCGACGGGCTCTGGCTCCACCGGACCAACGGCAACATCAGCGGCGGCGGTGTCGAGCCGGTCCTCACCGGCCCGGCGTTCGTCACCAAGAAGAACATCGCCGGAATAGCCGAGTTCGCCGCGAACGGGACCCGTTGACACCGGCAAACGGAACCTTCCGTTCGGACATGACCGCGGCCCGGACACCAAGCATCCGGAACGGTCGTGTAACGGCGACACCAAACTTCCGGCCACCCCTGCGACGTGCGTTCACTTGTGCGGATAACATCCTGCGCATCCCCTGTGCGCCGTACTGACAGGTGTCCACCCACCATCCCCGGACCCCTGCCGCCCCCGCCTCCGATCCCCTTCCGCTCCCCGCCAACCGCCCAAGGACGACGATGCCCTCACGGACCGGCGCCCGGCGCCGTCTCGGCTCCATACGTCTCTCGCTGATCCTCCTGGCTCTGATCCCCAGCGTCACGCTGGCCGTGAGCTGGGGTGTGACGACGACCCAGATGTTCTCGGAGGGCCTGCGGCTGCGGACGCAGACCGGACTGAGCAAGTCCACCGGTGCCATGGGAACCGAGGCGACCCTCGCCCTGCAACGCGAGCGCGCCCTGTCCGCGGCCTACATGGCGGCCCCCGGCAGCTCCATGGACGCCCTCGACCAGCAGCGCCGGGTGACCGACCGGGCGGTCGCGAAGCTCGCCTCGCGCGCCGGCGCCATCGAGGACGCCCCCGACCGCATCAGCCAGCGCCTGTACTCGGTGATGGCAGGCTCCGGCAGCCTGGAGTACTACCGGGACCAGGTGGACAACCCCACCGACATCACGCCCGAGCAGATCCTCGACCAGTACACCGACATCATCGACGGCCAGATCCACGCCTTCCAGGCGCTCTCCCAGGTCGACGACGGCGACCTCACCTCACAGGCCGGACCGCTCGTCACCCTCGAACAGGCCGCGGAACTGGTCTCCCAGGGCGACGCGATCCTCACCCTCAACTGGCCCTCGGGCGAACTGGACGAGGCCAGTCGCCAGCACTTCGCCCGCGTGGTCAGCGCCCGCCGCTGGCTCGTCGACGACCAGCTCGTCCACACGGTGGAGGGCCAGGTCAAGACCGAGATCGAGAAGGTCATCCAGGGCAAGGACTGGCAGACGCTGCAGAAGGTGGAGGACGAGGTCCTCTCGGCCCACACCACGGGCACCGGGGACGCCCGCAGGACCAGGCTGCCGCGGGCCCAGGCCGAGTGGGACGGCGCGATGGCGCGGCTGTCCGTCCAGTACGAGAAGCTGATCCGCGAACAGACCGGGACGCTGCTGGACCGCAGCGGCGAGGAGGCCCGCGGGCTGCTCATCACGGCCGCCTCGCTGAGCGCCGGCGGTCTCGCCGCGCTGCTGGTGTGCGTCGTGATGTCCTGGCGCATCACGCGCTCCCTGTCCCGGCGGCTCACCGGCCTGCGCACCGCCACCCTCGGCCTCGCCGAGCACCGGCTGCCCGACGTCGTCGCCCGCCTCGACCGGGGCGAGAAGGTCGACGTGGACGAGGCCGCGGCACCCCTCGACTACGGCACCGACGAACTCGGCCAGGTAGCCAAGGCGTTCAACGCCGCCCAACGCACCGCCGTGCACACCGCCGTGGAACTCGCCGACACCCGGCGCGGCTTCCAGCGCGTCATCCTCGGCATCGCCCGGCAGAGCCAGAACCTGGTCAACCTCCAGCTCACCAAGCTCGACAAGCTGGAGCGCCAGCACCAGGACCCGGAGATCCTCAAGGGCCTGTACGAACTGGACTCCACCGCCAGCCAGTTGCGCCGCTACGAGGAGAACCTGGTCATCATCAGCGGCGAGCGGCCCGGCCGCAGCTGGACCGAACCGGTCGCCCTGATCGACATCCTGCGCAGCGCCGTCGGCGAGGTCGCCCAGTACCAGCGGGTGGAGGTGCACACCGACGACGAGGTGTGGATCGCCCCGCCCGCCGTGGCCGACGTCATCCACCTCCTCGCCGAGCTCATCGACAACGCCACCGCCTACTCACCCGCGCCCAGCCCGGTGAGCGTCCGCGCCGCGATCGTCGCCAAGGGCCTCGCCCTGGAGGTGGAGGACCGGGGACTCGGCATGTCCGAGGAGGACTACGCCGCGTTCAACGCCCAGCTGGCGGTGCCCCCGCAGTTCGACGTGGTCGCGCTCGCCGACGACCTCCGGCTCGGCATGTTCGTCATCGCCCGGCTCGCCACCCGGCACGGCATCACCGTCACCCTGCGCGCCTCGCCGTACGGCGGCACCACCGCGATCGTGCTGATCCCGGAGGAGATCGTGGTGCGCGAGGCGCCCGTCCCGGACGAGGACGGCACCGAGCCGGTCCAACCGCCGTCCCGCACCTCGCCGGTGGCCGCCCGGGTCGCCGCCGCGGCGGAGCCGCGGTCCGCGGCCGCAGGGCAGGACGCGGACCGCGCGACGCCGGACGACGGGCCGGAGGAGGGGGCGCCGGAGGAACGGCCCGCCGCGCACGCACGGCCCGCCGACACCTTCGAGGACGTGAACGGGACACGGCCGGCCCCCGCCGGGCAGCCGCGAGCCGGGGCGCCCCGAGCGGGGGAGCCCCGAGGCGAGAAGTCCCGGGCCGGGAAGAAGGGCGGCCTCATGCCGTTGCCCCGCCGGATCCCGCAGACCAGTCTGGCGGCGGAGCTGAAGGAGGAGGCCGGGCCCTGCCCGGACGGCGACGCCGACGACTTCACCGCCGAGCGGGCCGCCTCCTCGCTCGCCGGGTTCCAGCGCGGCACGCTCCAGGCACGCGACGACGACACGGAATCCGATCACGCGACCGGGGAGGAAACCGCATCCGAAGACCCAGGAGACCGAGTCCCCGCCTCCGGCACCTGACGTCCCCACGACTTGCTCCCTCGCAGACCGCTCATTGAAGGACACACAGATGACACGCCCCATCCCCGCCACCCACAGCCAGCTCGACCAGCTGCTCACCGGACTGGTGGACCGGGTCGCCGAGGTCGACCACGCCGTCGTGCTCTCCGAGGACGGACTGGTCGTCAGCAAGTCCACCGCGTTCCTGCGCGACGACGCCGAGCGGCTGGCGGCGACCGCGTCCGGCCTGATGAGCCTCAGCAAGGGCGTCAGCATGGACTTCCGCGGCGGGCCCGTCCGTCAGCTGCTCATCGAGATGGGCAACGCCTTCCTGATCCTCACCAACGCCGGACCCGGCGCCAACCTCGCCGTGCTGACCCGGCAGGGCGCCGACGTCGGCGTGGTCGCGTACCAGATGAACATGCTGGTGAAGAAGATCGGCGAGCACCTCAGCGCGGCCCCACGCGCCGGTGTCGTCGCGGCCGACAGCGGCGAGTGAGGTGAACGGAGGCGACGCTGCGGGCCGGCTGGTTCGCCCGTTCACCCTGACGGGCGGCCGCACCCGGCCCGCCCGTGGCGACTTCACCCTCATCACCATGGTGACGGCCGTGGACCCGCAGCCGGCCGGGGGCACCCGGCCGCAGCCGGAGCACACCCGGATCGTCAGGCTGTGCGCGAAGCCGATCGTGGTGGCGGAGCTGGCCAGCAAGCTCGACCTCCCGGTGAGCGTGGTCGCGATCATGCTCTGCGACCTGCTGGAGGCGGGCCGGATCAGCGTCCGTCAGCCACGTCTGATCGCCCGCGCCCCCGACCTGGACCTGCTGAAGAAAGTGAGGGACGGCCTTGGCCGGCTCTGACCACACCGCACAGGGCATCTCGGCACCCGACACGGTGAAGATCCTCATCGCCGGCGGATTCGGCGTCGGGAAGACCACCATGGTCGGGTCGGTCAGCGAGATCGTCCCGCTGCGCACGGAGGAACCCCTCACCACCGCCGGGCTCGGGGTCGACGACCTCGACGGCATCCCCGAGAAGAACGCCACCACGGTGGCCCTGGACTTCGGCCGGATCAGCATCGGCCAGGACCTCGTGCTCTATCTGTTCGGTACGCCCGGACAGCAGCGGTTCTGGTTCATGTGGAACGACCTCGCGATCGGCGCCCTCGGCGCCGTCGTCCTGGTCGACGTGCGCCGCCCCGAGTCCAGCTTCGCCGCCATCGACTTCTTCGAACGCCGCAAGATCCCGTTCGTCATCGGCGTCAACGGCTTCCACGGCGAGCACCCCTACGAGCCCGAGGTCATCCGGGAGTCCCTGGCCCTTCCCGAGACCACCCCGGTCCTCCTCTTCGACGCCCGCGAACGCACCTCGTGCCGAGACGTCCTGATCGCCCTCCTGGACCAGTTGATCGCGGCGTCGGCCCGCTGACGGCTACGGACGGACCTCCTCGCGCACCATGCCGGCCACATGGTCGGTGATGGTGTCGAGGATGTTCGTCCAGGCCGCGTCGTCGCCCAGGACCAGGAAGTTCAGGGTGAGGCCGTCGGTCATGGCGGCGAGGTAGCGGGCCAGGACCGGTATGGGGACCGTCAGTTCGAAGCGCATGGACAGCCGCAGCTGTTCGATGAGGTCGGCGTAGGTGGCCTGGTACATCTCGTACTGCCGCCGGGCCAGGTGCTCGAAGCCCGGCTCGCGCAGGGCGTACTGGGTCAGCTCGTAGGTCAGCATGTGTTCGCCCGGGTGGGTGGAGACATGGTCCCAGTAGGCCTGGAAACCGGCCCGGACGGTCTCCCTGAGGGTGCCGCGGGGCCGGATCGCCTCCCTCACCAGCGTGACGTAGTGCCCGGTGATCGTGGTGATGACGGACTCGATCAGTTCCTGCTTCGACTCGAAGCAGTAGTGGAAGACGCTCAGTGACACGCCCGCCTCGGCCGCGATGGACCGGGTCGTCGTCCTGGGGACGCCGTCCCGGGTCATCGCGCGGATCGCGGCCTCGGTGAGCTGTCTGCGCCGCTCGGCCGACGGCAGGCGTGCCATATGAGCCCCTCTTTCCCCCGTGAAGTGCGGTCAGCCGCTGTAGACGCCGACCTCGTAGAGGGAGTAACCCCAGTCCGTGCCGCGGTCGGTCCCCAGCATGCGAACATAGCGGGCCGACACCGCCGAGAACGAGGCCGTGTCCAGGCCGCCGTCACCGGAGGTCGTGGACCACACGGTCCTCCAGGTCGAGCCGTCCGTGGAGACGTCGATCCGGTACGCCTTGCCGTAGGCGCGTTCCCAGTCGAGCGTGACCTTCTTGATCACCCGCGACGAACCGAGGTCCAGCTGCAGCCACTGGCTGTCGCTCCAGTCGCTCGCCCAGCGGGTGCCGCCGTCGCCGTCCACCGCCCGCCCGGGCTGGTAGCTGGTGACCGGGTTCGACTCGGACGAACTGGCCGTCGCCGACACGCCCTTGGCGAGGTTCACGCCCGCCTGGTGGGCCTCGGAGGCGCCCCAGGTGCCGAGGTAGGACTCGGCGCCCTTGAAGAGGTCGTCCACCACACCCTGGCCGCCGACGAGCCTGATGTCCTCGATCCAGTCCGGGATCATGCCGACATGCGCGGCGCCGTCGGTGTTGTAGTTCCAGGTGCGCTGGCCCGTGGTCTGCTTGTCGATCGTCGAGCCGCCGTCGACGCTCTTGAAGGGGTACGTCACCGGGTTGGAGGTGTTCGCGCCGCGCGGGGCGGGGTGGTCACCGATGCCGTTGAAGTCGGTGCCGTAGCCGTAGCCCACGTCGTACTTCGTCCGCAGCGCGTCCGTGCGCTTCGCCTCCGCGCTGAACTCCTCGGACCCGTGCATGTACTGGGCGACGAAACCGCCGAGCGAGTAGACCCGCTCCGTCCAGTTGAGATCCATCCAGCTGTGCGAGGACAGCACGCCCGGGTAGGACGCGGCCTCGAACATGTCCAGCGCCTGGCCGGTCGCCTTGACGCTCATGTGGTCGATCTCGAGCATCATCTTGCGCTTCATCATGCCCTGCACGGCGTACTCACCGAGATCGGTCAGCCCCCGCACGTTGCACTGCGCGCTGTCGTCGTACTCCGGCACCTCGGTGCCCTCCGGCAGGTCCGCCTCGGCCTCCGTCGCCGCCCCACCGATCGGGTTGTCCTTCTGCGGGCCCTTGCACTTCTCCGTCTGCCAGAAGGTGCCCGTCGACAGGAACTGCCCGACGTTGATCGCCGTACCGAGACCGTGCTCGTCGAAGCGGACGCCGCACAGCGCGTTGTCGAACTTGTGGCACAGGAACATGCTGCGCACACCCAGGCCGTAGAGCTCGTCGAGCCCCTTGTCGATGTCCGCCTTGCTGCACTGCGGGACGTCGAGGATCTGCTTGCAGCCGAACGGCTCGGAGGTCTCCACCCCCAGGACGACGGCGAGCTTGCCCTGCTTGACGACCTCACGGGCCTGCGCGCTGTCGGTGACGATCCGGAACCAGCCCTTGCCGGTGCCGCCGTACTGCGCGTCGATGTACGCCTGGAGGTCGTAGGTCAGCTTCGCCTGGAGCCGGATCGAGGTCATCTCGTCGCAGCTGCGGTCCTTGAACGGGTAGATCGAGCAGATCATCCCGTTGGTGACCAGGTCGTTGACGAGCACCCGCTGACCACCGCGCCAGGCGCGCTCGATCCAGGCGTAGTAGTTCGCCTGGTGGGTCATCGAGTCGTACGCCGGCCAGTCCTTGAACGTCGGGTAGCCGACCGGGTCGTGCTTGCCGTCGCCGCCGTGGGTGATGTAGTCGAAGATCGCGAGGGAACCGTCCGGGTAGTGCTCGGGACAGTCCTTCAGCGCGTCCGCGATGCCCGCGGTCGAGAACACCTTGCCGCAGATGAGCCGGCCGCCGAACGCCTCGTTGGAGAACAGGTGGTTGTGCGCGTCGACGAACCCGCGCACGTCACCCGCCGAGTCGGTCCCCTTGAACGGCTCGCCCGTCACGTTGATCTGGGAATCCGGCGACGGCCGTGAGGTGGGCAGCCACCAGTCGCCGGTGGCCGCCGAACTCGGCGACGGGCTGAGCAGCATGCCCATCGCGGTCAGCAACAGCGCCAGCACCATGAGGGGTCTGCGGCTGCGGTGGGCGCGTGGAGTCCCGGTCATACTCACGTCCTCGGTCGGGGGATGCGCGGTCGATCGGCCAGACCGTTCCGGGACGCGTTGAACACCCACGACGCCATAGCCCGATTGTCATGGCTGGCACAAGCGATGTGACGAGAATCGCTACTGTGGTGATCCGAGTCAATAGTCCGGGACGGTTGACCTGATGGCGCCTGCGACTTCACGACGAGGTGACGCTTCGCCAAACTCTCGCGCGCAGGGGCGGGTTGTCCCGGGTTGTCGCGGCGTCCGCCTCCAGCGCCGCCCCCGCAGTCACCGGCCGGTGCCCACCCTCACGACAGCGTGCGTACAGACTGGCGGATCACCAACTGCGTGCTCAGCACCACGTGGTCGTCGCCGCCCAGGCGCTCCTCGCGCTCCAGTGCCAACCGGACGGCCGTACGCCCCAGATCCTCGTACGGCACCCGCACCGTGGTCAGCGCGGGGGTGAGGTCGGCGGCGAACGGGACGTCGTCGAAGCCGACCAGGGAGACGTCACCCGGGACGTCGAGCCCGGCCTCGCGCAGCGCGGCGAGCGCGCCCGTGGCCACCATGTCGGTGCCCGCGAAGACGGCCGTGAAGTCGAGACCGGCGGCCAGTGCCTCCCGAGTGCGCTGGTAGCCCGAGACCCGGGTGTACGGGCCCGGCAGCTCCAACTCCTCGGTGTGCTCGACGCCATGGGCGCGCAGCGCGTGCAGGAAGCCGTCCCGGCGCTGGTCGGCGGTGCTGAGGCCGGGGTCGCCGCCCAGGAAGAGGACGCGCCGGTGCCCGGCGGTCAGCAGATGGTCGGTGGCCTGGAAGGCGCCGCCCCGGTTGTCGTACTGCACCACCGTGACCGGGAGGGAGCCGGGCAGCGGGGGACGACCCACCAGCACCAGCCGGGAGCCCGCCGCGTCCAGCGCCGTCGCGTACTCGGCCATCCGCCGCCGGTACGCCTCGTCCTGCCGGGCGCCGCCGACGAGGACGACCGCCGCCGCGTGCTGCTCGCGCATCAGCTGGACCAGGTCGTCCTCACGGGCCGAGTCGTCGTGCGTGGCGCACACCAGACTCAGCCGGCCCCGGTCGGCGGCCGCCTGCTCCACCCCCGCCGCGACATGGGCGAGGGAGGGGCCGGTGATGTCCTTGATGACCAGGGCGACGGGGCCGGCGACGCGGCCGGAGAGCGCCTTGGCGTGCACGTTCACCACGTAGTGCAGGGAGTCGACCGCCGCCATCACCCGGGCCCTGGTCTCCGTGGAGACGGGGTAGTTACCGGCGAGTGTGCGGGAAACGGTTGCTACGGAGACCCCGGCGCGCGCGGCGACGTCCCGAATCGTGCTGGGTCGCTCGCCGCCCGAGGTGCTGCTCCGTCGACGCCTGGCACCGCTTGCTTCGGCGCTGCTCCGGCGACCGTTTTCATTGACCGTCACGGTTCGACGTTACTGCATGGAAGGCTGTGGACGGCGGGTGGTTGCGGAACTGCGACCCCTCAGGAGGGTAAGCGTTTACTCCCCGCTGCCGGGGCCTTCGTTCAGTGCGAGGCCTCTCCCGCCGGGATCACGGCGGGGGCGGTGCCGGTGGCGCCTGGGCCGGTGGTGTCGGCGGCGGTGGCGGGTCCGGGTACGGCGGGGAGCCGGGCGGGGGCGCGGCGGCGGCCGGCCAGGCGGCAGCCGAGGCAGTCGACGTGGCCGCCGCGTGCGGAGCGGTCGCGGACCCGGAGGCTCCACTGGTCACGGGGGCGGGGGCCCGGCGGCTTGCCCCAGCCGGCGAGGTGCAGGGCCCAGGTGACGACGAGTGCCGCGACCGAGATGACGGCGCCCAGGGTGAACCCGGGGGTCCAGCCGCATACGCCCAGGCCGAGTGCCGTCGAACCCACGGCGCCGATGGCGGTGCCGGTCCAGCCGGCCACGGTGTGGCCCTCGTCGTACAGACTCATGGTGTCCGCTCCCCTCGCGCGCGGGCGCGCCACGGCATGCCGTGGCCACGCCCACGGCGTCGTAAGATGTCTTAGCGAGTAAGGAATTTAGCTTGCCCCGGAGGCGAATTCAATGGAGGCCGAACGTCGCCCCACCGTGCCCGACGCGATCGGTGCCATGGACGGCCTGATCGCGACGATGATCGTCGGTCAGCAGGAGTTCGCCCGGAACCTCGGGCTGAGCGTCACCGACCTGGTCTGTTTCGCGTACGTCCTGGAGGCGGGGGACGCGCCGGTCACCGCGGGTGATCTGGCCACGCGCGCGCATGTCACCACGGGAGCGGTGACCGGTGTGCTCAACCGTCTGGAGCGCGGCGGCTTCGTGGCGCGGCAGCCCGATCCGGCCGACCGGCGCCGGGTGCGGGTGGTGGCGGTCCCGGACGCGGCCGAGCGGGTGGTGGCCGTCTACGGCCCGTTCTACACCCGCCTCGCCGAACTCTTCGCCCGGTACTCACCCGACGAACTGGCCCTGCTCGTCGACTGGTTCACGCGCGCGGGGGAGCTGGCGCGGGGATATCTGGACGAGTCCCGCTGAAGGGCGTTGCAGAGGGCTTGCTGGTGCAGGCCGGAGCTGGACCATGGCCGTTCTGATCACGAGGCCGGGGCGAGGTCGTGCATGGGGGTGACAGCTTGGACCGCGTGGTGGAGGCCGTCGCTGTGGTCAGAAGCTGTGTCGGAACCCGTGATCCGTGACCGTCTGGCAGGGCCGGCTGTAGTGCGGTAATGCCGCCTCCAAAGGCGAGGGCAGCGGCGTGCCGGGTGAACGTGGCACGGTAGCGGCATGAATCCGCCGCCCGTCTCTCGGACATCTCCTCATCGGGGCCAGGTGATCGTCTTGACCGGGCCGCCCGGTGCGGGCAAGAGCACTGTGGCGCAGTTGCTGGTCGATCGCCTGGCACCTAGCGTCCACCTGCACAGCGACGACTTCTGGCGCTATATCAAGCAGGGCTGGATCGCGCCCTACTTGCCCGGAGCACATCAACAGAATCAGGTAGTCCTTCAGGTACTGGTCTCGGCTGCGTTCGGCTATGCGGACGGCGGCTACCAGGTGATCTGTGACGGCGTCGTCGGGCCCTGGTTCATCGACCTCTTCCGTGCGACGGCCCGGGAGCGGGCTCTGCGGCTGAGCTATGTCGTCATTCGGCCGGACCGGCACACCACGCTGGAACGGGCAACGAACCGGGCCGGCGACGCCTTGACCGACCCTGAGCCGATTCGCTCACTGCATGACCAGTTCAGCAATGTCGGTGTCTACGAGGCCCACGTCCTGGATTCCACCAACCTGACTGCCGAGGCAACCGCCGAGAGCCTTCTGCAAGGCGTCGCGAGGGGCGCGTATCTCCTCGGCCCGTGCGAGAGCATCGCGGGCGCGAACGACTCGATGCACGACTTCTGATGATGGCTGGTCCCCGATCAGCGCAACGCGGTTGGGGCCAGCCGGATCCTCTGTGGCTGCGTCCGGATGCGTATGGGCTGGGGCTCACCGGCCGCTTGCACAGGTTCGACGGGGTGTGGCGTGGTGCGTGGCGGCCGGGAGGGGCGCGTGAGGCGACGGCGAGTTCGGGATGGGGCAAGCGCAGACGGAAGAGCTGGTCACGGCGGGGATGTTGTCGTGCCGCGAGGCCCTGGTGGCCATGACGGACAGAGCCATGCCGCGCATGTCGACGGCCGGGTGCCGCTTCCTGGCGTTGATCGATTTCCCGCCGTCGAAGCCGCGGGTGTCCTGGCCCACTGTCTCGGCGCCCTTGAGGGACCGGGAGTCCGGGACGACTGCGACGGCGTTGGGATCCGCAGCGGCTCCGGCTCAAGCGCGGCGTCTCCGAGCGAGAACTGGGAGCCGGTGTCCCCCTCCACCATGACCGTCCGGCGCGGCCCGAAGCGTCGGCGTCCCGCATCTGCTGCGGAACCCAGGCGCGGCGTTGTGGCCAGACTCCACCTCGCACCGCCGACGTCACCAGACACCGGGCCGACATGGCCCACCGGTCGGCCTGCCGGGCGACCGGGTTCCTGGTGGGTCTGCCGGGTCCGACCGGGGTCGACGACGCACCTCCGACGCCGTACCTCCGACGCACCGCCGTCACGACAGTGGTGCCGTGGAGCCCCTGATCACCACCTTGCAGGGGAGGGTTTCGGTGCCGGTGCGGGGGGTGCCGGCTATGGCGGCGAAGAGGGCGTGGGCGGCTACGCGGCCCACCTGTTCGAGGTTCATGTCGACGCTGGTCAGCGGCGGTCGTGAACCGGCGGTCAGGATCTGCCAGTTGTCGAAGCCCATGACCGCGATGTCCTCGGGGACACGGTGGCCGCGTTCGCGCAGGACGTCCATGACGCCGCGGGCGATCTGGTCGCTGCCGCAGAGGACGGCGTCGATGTCGGGGTGCCGGTCGAGGAGCATCGCGGTCGCGGCCCGGCCCCAGCCCTCCGACCACGCGCCGTACCGGGGCTCGCCGATCAGGGAGAGTCCGGCGTCGGCGAGCGCGGCCCGCGCCCCCTCGGCGCGGTCCCGCGCCGCGAGGTAGCCGGGGTCACCGGTGATGTGCGCGATCCGGCCGCGGCCGCAGGCCAGGAGGTGTTCCACGGCGATCCGGCCGGCGCCGACGCTGTCCGGGACGACGGAGAAGTCCGCCGGGTCCTCGGAGGGGGCGTAGGCGTAGACGACGGGCACGGGCACCTCGCGCCCCAGCGAGGGACGGGGGTCGGTGCGGCTGCCGACCACGATGAGACCGTCCACGCGGCGGCCCAACAGGGCGCGCAGATGGTGCTGTTCACGGATCGTGTCCCCGCGCGCGTCGCACAGGAAGACCGCGACCTCGCCCGCGCCGAAGGCGTCCTCGGCACCCATCAGGATCGGTATGCCGAATCTGCCCTCCAGATCGCTGGTCAGCAGCCCCACGGTGCCGGTGCGCCCGGCGAGCAGACCGCGCGCCACCTGGTTGGGGCGGAACGACAGCCGCTCGGCGGCCTCGACGACCCGTTGCCTGGTCTCCGCGCGGACCTGGCTGCGGCCGTTGAGCGCCTTGGACGCCGTGGCGATCGAGACGCCCGCCAGCCGGGCGACGTCGCCCAGCGTGGCGGGCTGCGAACGAGAGGGGCCGGTGGCCTGTGCCATGGGTGATCTCCTGTCTCGCCACGCGTGTCGACCTCGCCGAGGATGACACGCCGCACCCGGAACCTTACGGGAAACGTTTCGGTCCGGCTGCCCGCACGGCTTCCGTCGGTCGTCGACAACCGCTCTCTGCAAGGGGATTGACGGGTATTCAGGCGCCGCCTAGCGTCTCAGAAAGCCTTTTCGGTTTCTTTCGTCTCCGTCACCCGGTTCAGCGCCACCGCTCTGTGACACCACTTTGTGACAAGGGGGATCGAACATGGGGAGCACGCTCGGACCACGTGGCCGCGCGGGGCGTCTCGCCACCGGGGCCGTCGCACTGCTCGCCGCCGCGAGCCTGGTCACCGCCTGCGGGTCGGGCGACGGCGACTCGGGCGGAGGCGGCGGAGCGGCGAACGCCACCGGCGTCGACGACGGCGCCACCCTCACGATGTGGACGCGCGCCGCCACCCGGCCGCAGAGCGAGGCCCTGGTGAAGGCCTACAACGCGAGCCACAAGAACAAGGTCGAGCTGACCGTCGTCCCCACCGACGACTACCAGGCGAAGGTCGGCGCCGCCGCCGGCTCCCGCGACCTGCCCGACCTCTTCGCCTCCGACGTGGTCTTCGTCCCCAACTACACCTCCAGCGGCCTCTTCGCCAACCTCACCGAACGCATCGACGCCCTGCCCTTCGCCGAGCACCTGGCCCCGTCGCACATCAAGGCCGGCACGTACGAGGACAAGAAGTACGTGGTGCCGCACACCCTCGACCTGTCGGTGCTCTTCTACAACAAGGACCTCTACCGCAAGGCGAAGCTCGACCCGGAGAAGCCGCCGGCCACGCTGGCCGAGTGGGACGCGCAGGCGCGCGCCGTGGACAAGCTCGGAGGCGACGTCAACGGCACCTTCTTCGGCGGCAACTGCGGCGGCTGCGGTGTCTTCACCTGGTGGCCGTCCATCTGGGCGGCCGGTGAGGAGGTCCTCGACGAGGACGGCACCGAGGCGCTTCTCGCCTCCGCCACCGCCAAGAAGGTCTACGACACCTATCGGGGCTGGGTCGACGACGACATCGTGGCGCCCGGCGCGAAGGACGAGACCGGCACGACCTGGACCGGGATCTTCCCCAAGGGCCAGGTCGGGGTCATGCCGATGCCGTCGACCACGCTCGGGCTGATGCCCAAGGACCTGGACGTCGGGGTCGCCCCCATCCCCGGCCCGGACGGCGGCAGGGCCACCTTCGTCGGCGGCGACGCCATCGGGGTCTCCGCGACCAGCGAGAAGGCCGACCAGGCCTGGAACTTCCTCGCCTGGACCCTCGGCGACAAGGCGCAGGTCGACGTGGTCGCCGCCCACAAGGACGTGGTGGCCCGCAGCGACCTGGCGTCCAACCGGCACTCCGCCGCCGACCCCAGGCTCGTCACCATCAACGAACTCGTCGCGGACGGGCACACGCCGTACGCGCTGAAGTTCGGCCAGACCTTCAACGACCCCAACGGGCCCTGGCTCACGCTGATGCGCGACGCCGTCTTCGGCGACGGGACGTCCGTGGACAAGGACAACGAGGCGGTCAGTGCTTCGCTGGCCGACTGAGGACGACCGATCCGGTGGGCGCGGCCCACCCGGCAGGGCCGTGCCCGTGTAGGCGGCGGACCGAGGAGAGGCGCGTCCGTGAAGGTGGCCGACCGAGGAGGGGCATTCCCGTGACCGTGGCGGATCGAGGAGGGCCGTGCCCGTGACCGTGGCGGATCGAGGAGGGGTGTGCCCGTGAAGGTGGCCGAGTCCGTGTCCGCCGCGTACCGGTCCCGGCCGGAGGAGCGGGGCCGAACGGCGCGGGCGCCGGTGCCGCGGTGGCGGTCCCGCCCGGCCAAGGGGCTCGCCTACGCGGCTCCCACAGCCGTGTTCGTCGCGGTCTTCTTCGTCCTGCCGCTCCTGCTCGTCGGGCAGATGTCGCTCAGCGACTGGCCGCTGCTCGCCGGGGACCGAGGTGTCAACGCCCCCGAGAACTACACCGACATCACCGACACCACCCTGTTCTGGCCCGCGGTCCGCTTCACCCTGCTCTACACCGTCATCGTCACGGTGATCCTGCTGGGCCTGGCCCTCCTGCTCGCCCTGCTGGTCCAGGAGTCCCGCCCCGGCGCCGGCTTCTTCCGCACCGTCTACTTCCTGCCCGGCGCCCTGGGACTGGCCTCCGCCTCGCTGCTCTTCTGGGGCCTCTACAGCCCGACCACCGGCCCGCTCGGCGGCGTCCCCGAGCGGCTCGGTCTCACCGACGAGCCCGTCTCGTTCCTCGGTTCACCGACCTCCGCGCTGCTGTCGACGGTGTTCCTCGTCGTGTGGAAGTTCGCCGGCTTCTACATGCTGATCCTGCTCGTGGGTCTCCAGCGCATCCCCCACGAGGTGTACGAGGCGGCCCGGACGGACGGCGCGAGCCGCGCCCAGGTCTTCCGCTCCATCACCCTGCCGCTGCTGCGGCCGTCGCTCGCCCTGTCGCTCCTGCTCTGCGTGACCGGATCGCTGCTCGCGTTCGACCAGTTCTTCGTCCTGACCAAGGGCGGACCGGACAACAGCACCGTCACCGTCGTTCAGTTGATCTACCGCGAGGCCTTCCAGCGGATGAACCTCGGGACGGCCGCGGCCCTCTCGATCCTCGTCCTGGCCTCGCTGCTGCTGCTCAACGTCCTCCAGTTCCGCGGTCTGCGCCGCGCCGACGAGTCATGAGAGGGGACAAGACCGTGCTCGCCCGCGCTCTCGGCCGGACACCGCACTACGTCGTGGCCGGAGGTCTGGCCGTCATCTTCCTCTTCCCGCTGGTGTGGAACACCTGGGCGTCGGTCAGCCCGCAGCCCGGCACCGCCCAGGAATCCGGGTACGGCCTCGGCAACTACCGGACCCTGCTGGAGTACGACGCGGGACTGTGGCAGTACCTGCTGAACAGCACGGTCGTCTCCGCGCTGACCGTCGCCCTCACCCTCGGCGTCTCCCTGCTCGGCGGCTACGCCTTCGCCCGTTTCGACTTCCCCGGCAAGAACCTGCTGTTCCTGCTGACCCTGGCCATCCTGATGGTCCCGTACGCCACCCTGCTCATCCCGCTCTACGTGCTGCTCGGCAGGCTGCACCTGCAGAACTCACTGATCGGGCTGAGCCTCGTCCTCGCCATGTTCCAACTGCCGTTCGCCACCTTCATGATGCGGATCTCCTTCGAGGCGGTCCCACGTGAACTGGAGGAGTCGGCGCTCGTCGACGGCTGCGGCACGGCGGGCGCGCTGCGCCGGGTGCTCCTCCCGGCGGTACGGCCGGGGCTGATCACCGTGGGCCTCTTCGCGTTCCTCGCCGCCTGGAACGACTTCATCGCACCCCTGATCCTCATCTCCGACAGCGAGAAGGCGCCCCTGCCGCTGGCCGTCGCCAACCTGCGGCAGCAGAGCATGGGCGCCGTCGACTACGGCGCCACCGAGGCGGGCGTGGTGGTGCTCGCCGTGCCCTGCCTGCTCCTCTTCCTGCTCCTGCAACGGCACTACGTCCGGGGCTTCATGTCCGGCGCGCTCAAGGGCTGACCCGCACGGCCCCCCGACGACCGAAGGGACGAACCGGAGGCATGAACAGGTGAGGGAGAACGCGGTGATGTCATCCGTCCTGCCCGTGGCACCGACCCGAGGCCGGCTGCGGCCGCTCGGACTCGACGAGGTCAGGATCACCGGGGGCTTCTGGGCCCGGCGACGGCACACCAACACGACCGCCACGCTCGGCCACTGCCGCGACTGGATGGACCGCGTCGGCTGGACCGGCAACTTCAGGGCCGCCGTCGAGGGCAGGATCGAACGGGACCGGCGCGGCCGGGAGTTCGCCGACTCCGAGGTCTACAAACTCCTCGAAGCCATGGCCTGGGAGGCCGCGAACGGCGGCGGCGCCCCGCTGGACGACGAGATCACCGCCCTCACCGAGCTCGTCGCCCCCGCCCAGGACCCGGACGGCTATCTCGGCACCGCCTTCGGCCGCCCCGGGCAGGCCGCCCGCTACAGCGACCTGGCGGAGGGCCACGAGCTCTACTGCCAGGGCCATCTGATCCAGGCCGGCGTCGCCCAGGCCCGCGCCCGGGGCGAGGGCGAACTCGCCAAGATCGCCCAGCGGGCCGCCGACCATGTGTGCGCCACCTTCGGGCCGGGCGGCATCGAGTCCGTCTGCGGCCACCCCCAGATCGAGTCGGGCCTGGTGGAACTGGCCCGCCTCACCGGCCGGCAGCGCTACCTCGACCAGGCCGCGCTGTTCGTCGACCGACGCGGCCACGGCACCCTCACCGAGAACGAGTTCGGCCGCGCCTACTTCCAGGACGACGTCCCCGTACGCCGGGCCACGGCCCTGCGCGGCCACGCCGTCCGCGCCCTCTACCTCGCGGCCGGGGCCGTCGACGTGGCCGTGGAGACCGGGGACGACGAGCTGCTCGCCGCCGTCGTGCGCCAGTGGGAGACCGCGGTGGCCCGCCGGACCTACCTCACCGGAGGCATGGGCTCGCACCACCGCGACGAGTCCTTCGGCGACGACTTCGTCCTGCCCCCGGACCGCGCCTACTCCGAGACCTGCGCCGGTGTCGCCTCCGTGATGCTCGGCTGGCGGCTGCTGCTGGCCACCGGCGAGCCCCGCTTCGCCGACCTCGTCGAACGGACCCTGTTCAACGTGGTCGCGACCTCTCCCGCCGAGGACGGCCGGTCCTTCTTCTACGCCAACACCCTGCACCGGCGGCACCGGGGCGTCGCACCGTCGCCGGACACCGACAGCCCGCGCGCCGACTCGGGGCTGCGCGCCCCCTGGTTCGCCGTGTCGTGCTGCCCGACCAACGTGGCCCGCACCCTGGCGCAGCTGCCGGCGTATCTGGCGACGGCGGACGACGAGGGCGTGCAACTGCACCAGTACGCCGACGCCGACATCGCCACCTCCCTCACCGGCGGCCGGGGCGTCGCCCTGCGGGTCCGTACCGACTACCCCTCCGGCGGGACCGTGACCGTCCGGGTCGGCCGCTCCCCCGGTCGGCCCTGGACCCTCTCCCTGCGGGTGCCCCGCTGGGCGACGGGCGCCACCGCGTCACTGATCGACCCGGACGGGGTGCGCCGTCCGGTCGCCCCGGGCACGGCGGCCCTCACCCGGGTCTTCCGGCCCGGCGATGAGATACGCCTCGAACTCCCCGTCGCCCCGCGCTGGATCCGCGCCGACCCCCGCATCGACGCCGTACGCGGCACGGTCGCCGTGCAACGCGGACCGCTGGTGTACTGCGCCGAGTCGGTCGACCTCCCCGAAGGCAACGATGTCGACGCCGTACGGGTGGACACCTCCGTCGACCCCGAGGACGGGCCCGGCGGTACGGCGGACACCGCCGGCACGGTCGTGGTCGCGGGGGAGGTCGCCGGGGGCGCGGGGCCGAGCGCGCTGGCGTGGCCGTACGAGCCGCTCGGGCACGCCCCGCAGGAGCCGCCCGCCGAGCGCACCGGGATCGTCCTGGTGCCCTACCACTCCTGGGCCAACCGGGGCCCCTCGACGATGCGGGTGTGGCTGCCGACGACCGAGGGCGGGCCGCCCCGGGGCCCGGACGGCGACCCCGGCTCCGTACCCGCCCCCGATCCCGTATCAGGGAGGTAGCCGTGCCCGGGCCCCGAAGACGGCGTCGCCGCGGAACTCTGGCCTGGGCGATGGCCGCCGCGCTGCTGCTGGGCACGCTCGCCGCCGGGCCGGCCGAGGCGGACAACTCGGCGATCGGGTACCCGGTCTACTCCGGATCCGCCGAGCCCGTACCGGAGTTGCCCGCGGGCTTCACGGTGCGCCGCACGATGCGCGCCCAGTACGACGCCGACCGCGGAGCCGGGAACGGCACCGATTTCTGGATGGACCGGATGCTGGCCCGCAGGGGCGACGACCCGTCGGGGGACTGGCTGTTCACCCGGGGCCGGGCCGTGTTCATGAAGGAGCACGAACCCGGCCGACTGGGCTTCGCCGGGCAGGTCGCGTACTGGGAGAGCATCGACAACCGGTCCGCCTACACGGTCGACCTGGTGGTGGACGGCGAACGCCTCACCCTCCGGGAGAACGTGGACGCCCGCGTCCAGACGCCGAGTCACTGGCGCGGCGAGTTCACCCATGAGGCGACCGGGCTGAAGGTCGTCCAGACCAAGTTCATCACCGACGCCAACGTCGCCGTGACGCGGCTGGACCTCACCCACACGGGCTCCGGCGGCCGTGAGATCACCCTGCGGGCCTCGTCCCCCTACACCGGCACTCCGGAGGGCCGCGAACTCACCGGCACGGTGCCCGCGAAGAACAACCTCACCACGGTCTTCCCCCGGCTCAGCGGCGACGGCTTCACCCCCGACGGCGAAACCCTGACCCGTACCGTCACCGTCCCGGCGGGCCGCACGCTCACCACCAAGGTCCAACTCGGCTTCGTCACCGAGGAGATCACCGCGTCCCGGCCGGCGTACGACGTGGTGCGCACGGCGTCCCCGGGGGCCGCCTTCCGCGCGCACGTCCAGGCGTACAACCGGTGGTGGGCCGAGAACCTGCCCTTCATGGACCTTCCCGACGACAACATCGAGAAGACCCTCTACTACCGCTGGTGGCTGCTGCGGTTCAACTACCTCGACGCCGACATCCCGGGCAACGACTACCAGTTCCCCACCTCGATGGAAGGCGTCCTCGGCTACAACAACGCCATCGCGCTGACCGTCGGCATGTTCGTCGACGACCTGAAGTACCTGCGGGATCCGAGCTATGCGTACGGCCCCTGGGTGTCCGCCGGCGAGGTGTCGAAGAACGGGAAGTACACCGACAACCCCGGCGACCCGGAGAACTGGTCCAACAGCTACACCCAGTACATCTCCGAGGCCGCCTGGCGCTCCTACCAGGTGCACGGCGGCCCCGACGGCATCCCGCGCAACCTCGCCCGGTACGCGGAGAAGGACGTCGAGGGCCAGCTCGCGGCCTACGACCACGACGGCAACGGGCTGATCGAGTACGACTGGGGCGCGATGACCGGCAACGACGCCGACGCGGTGTCGTTCGACTGGAAACCGGGCAACCTGGACCGCGCCGAGTCGGCGTACGTCTACAGCAACGCCACGGCGGCGGCCCGCGCGTACGACGTCCTCGGTGAGAAGGCCCGTGCCGACCGGATGCGGAGCGTCGCGAAGCGGGTGAAGGACGCCGTCCTCGAACACCTCTGGGACCCCGAGGACAAGCTGCTGAAGCACCGGCACGTGGCGAGCGACAGCCTGGTGCCCTGGAAGGAGATCAACAACTACTACCCGTACAGCGTGGGCCTGATGCCCACGCCGGACGAGGACCCCCAGTACGTCGAGGCGCTGCGGCTGTGGGCGGACGCGAAGCAGTACCCGGTCTTCCCGTTCTTCACCGCCAACCAGGCGGACAAGGCGGAGGCGGCCGGGCAGGGGCACCCGGGGAGCAACAACTTCTCCGTCATCAACTCCACGGTCACCTTCCGCTTCCTCTCCTCGGTGCTGCGGAAGTACCCCAACCGGTACATCGAGCGCACCTGGTACAAGAAACTGCTCTCCTGGAACGCCTGGGCCCACTACGTCGACGGCGACAACCGGTGGCCCGACCAGAACGAGTTCTGGGCCGACGGCGGCGCCGACCCGCAGAAGATCGGCTACCGCTCCTGGATCCACCACACCATCCTCGGCACCACCAACTGGACCGTGATCGAGGACGCGATGGGCTTCCGCCCCCGCGACGACCGGAGGATCGAGCTGTCCCCGATCGACGTCGACTGGCCGCACTTCGCCGTCACCGACATCAACTACCGGGGTACGGACGTGGCGGTGATCTGGGACGAACCGGGGGACGGGAAGCGGCCGTACGGCCGGCAGGTCCCCGAGGGCTACTCGCTCTACCTGGACGGCAGGCTCGCCCTCACGGTCGACCGGCTCACCCGGCTCGTCTACGACCCGGTCACCCGTGAGGTGACGTTCCCGGACGGCGGAGGGGCCGAGGTCCGCACCACGGGACTGCGGACGGCCGTGGCCGCCCCCCAGGACGTCGAGTTCGGCCGCGAGGACCGGGTCACCGACCTGTTCGCCAAGGCCGGCCGTGACCTGACCGGGACGGCGACGGAGAACCTGGCCGCCGGTGCCGCGGCCCGCGCCTCCCACGAGGCGGAGGGACGGGGCGCGGCGGGGGCGGTCGACGGGTTCACCGTCAACGAGCCCCACTGGGGGGCGCGGGGTTCGGGCAACACCGAGGACTGGTACGAGGTCGACTTCGGTCGGCCCCGCGCGGTCGACGACGTACGGCTGTACTTCTTCAGCGACAAACGGCCTGGCGGGTACGCCGAGCCCGCGCTCTACACCGTGGAGTACCAGGACCGGGACGGCCGCTGGCGGAACGTGGCCCGGCCCGCCAAGACACCCACCTATCCCCGGGCCAATCTGAACCGGGTGCGCTTTTCGAAGGTGACCGCGCAGAAGCTGCGGGTGTCGATGCGGCACCGCGACGGGCACACCAGCGGCCTCAAGGAGATCCAGGCGTTCCACACCGGTCTCCGGCCCCCGGCGGCCCGCGACCGGGCCCCCTACGTCGAGGCGTGGCGGGACACCACGTACAGCCGTCCCGGACAGGTACGGCTCACCGGCATCGTCGAGGACGACGGCCTCCCGGAGGGGAAACTCACCTCCGTGTGGCAGGCGGTGGACGGGCCCGACGGCGGCACGGTCATTTTCGACGACCCCGGCGCGCCGACGACCCTCGCCCGCTTCACCGCCCCCGGCACCTACACCCTCCGGCTGACCGCCACCGACGGCGCGTCCGACTCCGCGGAACAGGTCGTGATCGAGGCGGAGGGGCCGTCCGGCGGGCAGGTGAACGCGGCGCCCTTCGCGACCCCCACCGCCTCCTACACCTCCGGCTGGGAGTCGGTCGCCGCGATCAACGACGGCCGGGAACCCGCCTCCTCCTCCGACGCCCCGCGCTGGGGCAGCTGGCCGCAGAAAGGCACCCAGTGGGTCCAGTACACCTGGGCCGACCCGGTCCGCGTGGACGGCTCCGACCTGTACTTCTTCCGCGACGCCCAGCCCGGCGCGGGCGACGGCGTCGGCGTCCCGGCGTCCTGGGTCATCGAGTACCGGGACGGTGACACCTGGCGCGAGGTCGGCGCGCCCAGCGGCTACGGCACCGCCGAGGACGGCTACAACAGGACCACCTTCGCCCCCGTCACCACGACGGCGCTGCGCGCCCGGCTCACCGGGCATCCGAACCTGGCCCTCGGCGTGCAGGAGTGGAAGGTGTACGCGCGGACGCCGGAGGCGGTGCGCGAGGTCCATGTCCCCACACCACGCGGCACGGTCCCCGAACTGCCCGACGAGGTGACGCTGGTGTACGAGGACGGGGCCACGGCCCGCTCGCCCGTCGCCTGGCCCGCGCTGACGCCGGAGCAGGTCGCCGAGGGCGGGACCAGCGTCCGGGTCGCCGGGATCGCCGACCTCGCGGCACGCCCGGTGACCGCGACCGTGTGGGTGCGGCAGACCGACGCGGTCGAGATCACCAGCGTCGCCGAGGAGCACGTCACCACCCGGGCCGGCCGGGCGCCCACCCTCCCGGCGACCGTCGTCGCCACCTTCAACGACGGCTCCAGGGACAGCCGTGTCGAGGTGACCTGGGACCCGGTGGAGCCGGGCCGGTACGCCGAACCCGGCACCTTCGAGGTGAAGGGGACCGTGGCGGGCACGACCTACCGCGCCACCGCCACGATCACCGTGACGGGACCGCCGTGACCGCCCCCACGGCCCCGCACCCGCCGTGACATGGGCCCCGCACCCGCCCTGACCCGGGCGTCGTGACCGTCTCTCCGCCCCCCACACACAGCCTCCACCCACCCCACCGGAGAAGATCGGAGTCGAGAGCATGTCCCAACCCCCCACCCGGCGAAGGCTGTTGAGCCTGGCCGCGGGAGCGGCCGCCGCCGGCCCGCTCGTGCAGGCCACCTCGCCCGCCCACGCCGCCCCGGCCCACCGAGGGCCCGCCCAGGCCCCCGCCGCCCCGCTGCCCGTCCCCGTCGGCTGGGCGGTGCACCCCTTCCCGCTGGACCGGGTCACCCTCGGGGACGGCGTGTTCCGGGCCAAGCGCGACCTGATGCTGAACTACGCCCGGTCCTACCCGGCCGACCGTATCCTGGCCGTCTTCCGCGCCAACGCCGGGCTCGACACCCGGGGAGCGCGGCCGCCCGGCGGCTGGGAGACCTCCGACGGCAATCTGCGCGGCCACTACGGCGGCCACTTCCTCACGCTCGTCGCCCAGGCCTACGCCGACACCCGCGAGTCCGCCCTCAAGACCAAACTCGACCATCTGGTCACCGCGTTGGGGGAGTGCCAGACGGCGCTGGCGGAGCGCGGTACGCCGCGACCGAGTCACCCCGGCTTCCTGGCGGCGTACCCGGAGACGCAGTTCATCCTGCTGGAGAGCTACACCACGTACCCGACCATCTGGGCGCCGTACTACACCTGCCACAAGATCATGCGCGGGCTGCTCGACGCCCACACGCTGGCCGGGAACGCCCAGGCCCTGACCATCGCCGCGAAGATGGGCGACTGGGTGCACAGCAGGCTCGGCCATCTGCCCAAGGGCCAGCTGGAGCGGATGTGGTCCATCTACATCGCCGGTGAGTACGGCGGTATGAACGAGGTGCTCGCCGACCTGTACGCCCTCACCGGCAAGGCCGAACACCTGGCCGCCGCCCGCTGCTTCGACAACACCGCGCTGCTCGACGCCTGCGCCCAGGACCGGGACGTCCTCGACGGGCGCCACGCCAACCAGCACATCCCGCAGTTCACCGGCTATCTGCGGCTGTTCGACGAGACGGGGGAGGAGCGGTACGCCGACGCGGCGCGCAACTTCTGGGGCATGGTCGTCGGACACCGGACCTACAGCCTCGGCGGTACCGGGCAGGGCGAGATGTTCAAGGCCCGCGACGCCGTCGCGGCCACGCTGGACGACAAGAACGCCGAGACCTGCGCGACCTACAACATGCTGAAACTGAGCCGGCAGCTGTTCTTCCGGGAGCCGGACGCGGCCCGGATGGACCACTACGAGCGGGGGCTGACCAACCACATCCTCGCCTCCCGCCGGGACACCGCGAGCACGAGCAGCCCGGAGGTCACCTACTTCGTGGGCATGGGCCCGGGCGTGGTGCGCGAGTACGGCAACACCGGCACCTGCTGCGGCGGCACCGGGATGGAGAACCACACCAAGTACCAGGACTCGGTGTACTTCCGCTCCGCCGCCGGCGACGCGCTGTACGTGAACCTGTACCTCGCCTCGACCCTGCGGTGGCCGGAGCGCGGGCTCGTGGTCGAACAGAGCAGCGCCTATCCGGCGGAGGGCGTGCGCACCCTGGTCTTCCGCGAGGGCGGGGGCCGGCTCGATCTGCGGCTGCGGGTGCCGTCCTGGGCCACGGCTGGGTTCACCGTGACGGTCAACGGGGTGCGGCAGCAGGTCGAGGCCGTGCCCGGGTCGTATCTGTCGCTGAGCCGGGAGTGGCGGCGCGGCGACCGGGTCGGGATCTCCGCGCCGTACCGGCTGCGGGTGGAGCGGACCCCGGACGACCCCACGGTCCAGTCGGTGTTCTTCGGCCCGCTGCTGCTGGTCGCGCAGAGCGCGGAGACCGGGTTCCGCAGCTTCTCCTTCTACAGGGACTTCACCCTGCGCGGCGATCTCGCCGACGCCGTTCGCCCCGAGGGCAGGCCCCTGCACTTCACCACGCACGGGCTCACCCTCGCGCCGTTCTTCGCCGGGAACGACCTCCGCTACCACGCGTACTTCCGGCGCTCCGAGCCCGTGGTCGTGTTCGGTACGGCCGGCTCCGGGGTCCCGAACCGGAGCCGTGGGGACGGGCTGACCTTCCTCGACGTGCTCTGGGCCCGGGCGCCCTTCGCGACCTCCGAGGTCTTCGTGGGGGCGGTGCGTGCGCTGGCCGACGCGTGGGTCTCCGAGGGACGGTTCACCGCCGCCGAGCGGGACGCGGTCGTCGCCGCCGCGGTCCGGGCCGGTCTGCGCCGCTGACCGCGCGCGAAGGGTTGACGTGTACGGGGCGAGATGGGTTCATGGGAGCGCTCCCATAGCTTCACCTCCTCGGCACCCCCCACTTTTCGATGCCTGACCTTCTCGGCGCCCACCCCCACCTGGAGTCGCAGTGAGAACTGGAAGAAACCCCCTGAGCACGCTCCTGGCCGGCCTCGCGAGCATGATCGCGCTCACTCTCCTCGGCGTCCTCGCCCCGGCCGTCGCCCTGGCCCAGTCGGCCCCCGACGTCCGGGCCACCGGCCTGCACATCAGCGACGGCCGGCTGCTGGAGGCCAACGGCAACGACTTCGTGATGCGCGGCGTCAACCACGCCCACACCTGGTACCCGGGCGAGACGCAGTCGCTGGCCGACATCAAGGCGCTCGGCGCCAACACCGTCCGCGTCGTCCTCTCCGACGGGCACCGCTGGACGAAGAACAGCCCCGCCGACGTGGCGAGCGTCGTCGCCCAGTGCAAGGCCAACCGGCTCATCTGCGTCCTGGAGGTGCACGACACCACCGGCTACGGCGAGGAGGCCGCCGCCGGCACGCTCGACCACGCCGCCGACTACTGGATCGGCCTCAAGGACGTCCTCGCCGGCGAGGAGGACTACGTCATCGTCAACATCGGCAACGAGCCCTGGGGCAACACCAACCCCGACGGCTGGACCGCCCCCACCAAGGCCGCCGTGCAGAAACTGCGGGCCGCCGGCTTCCAGCACACGATCATGGTGGACGCGCCCAACTGGGGCCAGGACTGGCAGGGCGTCATGCGCGCCAACGCCCAGTCCGTGTACGACGCCGACACCACCGGCAACCTGATCTTCTCGATCCACATGTACAGCGTGTTCGACACGGCCGCCGAGATCACCGACTACCTCGGCGCCTTCGTGAACGCCGGACTGCCGCTCCTCATCGGCGAGTTCGGCGGGCCCGCCGACCAGTGGGGCGACCCCGACGAGGACACCATGATGGCCGCCGCCGAGCAGCTCGACCTCGGCTATCTGGCCTGGTCCTGGAGCGGCAACACCGATCCGGTTCTCGACCTGTCGATCGGCTTCGACCCGACGCGGCTGAGCGCCTGGGGCCAGCGCATCTTCAACGGCGTCAACGGCATCGCGCAGACGGCCGAGGAGGCCACCGTCTTCGGCGGCGGCACCCCGGGCGACACCCAGGCGCCGAGCACCCCCGGCACCCCGGCCGCCTCGGCGGTGACGGCGACCTCCGCCACGCTCTCCTGGACCGCCGCCACCGACAACGTCGGCGTCACCGGCTACGACATCGTCCGGGTCAGCGGCTCGACGGAGACCAAGCTCGCGGCCGCCACCACCAACTCCGTCACCCTGACCGGCCTCAGCGCCGACACGGCGTACACCTTCGCCGTCTACGCCCGCGACGCCGCCGGGAACCGGTCGGCCCGCTCGGCGACCGTGAACGTCACGACGGACGAGGGCGGCGGCACGCCCGCCGGGAACTGCGCCGTGACCTACCGGGCCACCAACGAGTGGCCGGGCGGCTTCCAGGGCGAGATCGTGGTCCGCAACACCGGCACCGCCGCCGTCAGCGGCTGGACCCTGGGCTTCGCCTTCGCCGACGGCCAGACGATCACCAACATGTGGGGCGGAACCGCCACACAGAGCGGGGGTGCGGTGAGCGTGAAGCCCGCCTCCTACACCGCCACCATCCCGGCCGCGGGGTCCGTGACGGTCGGGTTCATCGGGAGCAAGGGCGCCACCAACACGGCGCCGACGGCCTTCACGCTCGACGGGGCGGCCTGCGCGAGCAGTTGACCACCCCGGTGAGGTGACCGGTTCTCGCGGGCCGCCGGTTCATGCCAGGTGAGCCTGGCTCGCGAGGTGACCGGCGGGGGCCTGCTCGCGGCCCCCGCCGGTCACATCAGCGTCGTACGAGCGTGATCCGGTACGTCCGGGTGCGTGAGCCGTCCTCGCTGGTCACGGTGACGACGGCGGACGTCCGGCCGTCGCGTTCCACGGTGACGGTCGCATAGGGATCGCGCGCCGTCGCGGTGACCTTCGCCCGGTCCGGGTCGTCGGTCGCCACCCGGTAGGCGGTGGTGTCGGGGTCGAAGGACCCGATCGGCCGGCCGGCGACCTCGATCCCGCCGGCGGCCGCGTCCGAGGAGACACCGGCGCTCTTGGCGTACACCTCGATCTCGCCCAGGGTGATGTAGCCGCCCTGACGCGCGGTCATCACCACGCGCACACCGGTCACCGGGCCCGCGTCGAGCGGGACGTCGATCACCGGGGTGCCCTCGGTGCCGACCGCGACGGAGTCGCCCGCGTCGGTCCACGGCCCGTTCTCGGTGGCCCGGACCTGCACCTTCAGGCTCTCCGGGAAGGAGACGTTGGTCCCGTCCCGGTGGAAGTGGGCGACGACCCGGGTGAGGTCACGGGCCTTCGGCAGACCGAAGGTGATGGTGTCGGAGGGGTTCTTGGCGCCGGACCGCCAGTTGGACCAGGCCTTCTCGGCGGTGGTGCCGTCGCGCAGCCGCTCGGCGGAGTAGCCGCTCTCGGTGTAGGTGGCGACCACGGAGACGGCCGGGTCCGTCGCGATGTTGCTCCGGATCGCCTCGGTGACCTGGACCCGTACGGTCGCCGCGGCCGTGCTGCCGTCGACGACCTCCGCGCGGCCCCGCAGGGTCACGACCCCCGGCTCGTCGAACGCCCCCTCGGGCGCCGCGTCCCAGCTCACCGGGAGGGTGGTCCGGCCGCCGTGCCGGCCGACGCCGACGACCGTCGCCGGCAGCTCCGGCGCGCCGCCCCCGTACGTCTTGGCGCGGGCGGGCAGGGTCGAGGCGATGGTGTCGACGGTGACGAGGACCTTCGCGGGGTGCTTCCGGCCGAGGGCGTCGGTCGCCTCGCCTGTCACGCGTACCGTCCCGGGCTTGCGCCACTTCCGGTCCGACGGCAGCTCCCACTCCACGGACAGGCTGCCCCGGGCGCCGTCCCGATAGACCGGGGTCACCGTCTCCGGCAGCTTCGGCCGCAGACCGGGGACGGTGAACGCCTCGGCCCGCTCGGTGCGCAGCACGGTCTCGTCGGCCACCGTCCAACGCTGGTTCGCGGCCGAGGTCGGGGTGTACGTCGACACCTTGGCGCCGTCCGACGAGGAGTTCCCGGTGACGTCGAGGAGGCGGCCGGTGGCGGCGTTCACGAAGGTCCAACTGCCGTCACCCGTGGTCGACATGATCCACTGGGCGGCCGCGGGGACCTCCCCGGCGGCCGGGTCCTCCAGGACGGCCTGGTGGTCACGGACGGCGAGCCGCCTGCCGGTGCGGGCGTCGGCGAGGGCGTAGCGCTCGCGGTTGTCGTGGCCGGGGGTCAGCTGCTCGACGGACCAGAGCTGCCGGGCGTCGGCGGCGTCGGTCGTGCGGATGACCACGCCGGTGCCGTCCTCCGACGGGGTCAGCGACTTGCCGCTCTGGGCGCCCCGGAGCCGGTACACATGGCCGGGCTGGACGAGCGCGGCGTCCTTCGCCACTCCGCTGACACCGTCGACGAGGAAGGTGGTGACGGACCTGGCCGGCACGTCGAGGGTGGCGGCACGGTCCTTCACCCGGACCGGCGTGCCCTCGACGAGGGCCCCGTCGGCGCTCGTCACGACGGGGGTGACGGTGGCGCGGGAGGAGACCTTGCCGAAGCGCGACAGGTCGAGCGTGACGGCACGTCCGGTGGCGCCGCTGTTGACGTGGACCACGCTGGCCGCACGGCCGGACTTCCTGACGGCGGCGACGCTGGAGGGGTCGTCGACCTTCACGAAGTGGTCGCCCGGACGGATGTGGTGGGTGAAGTTGCGGATGGTGTGGAACTTGGAGTTGGCCCGGATCGGGCAGGTCTCCAGGGTGTCCGCGGCCGTGCAGTTGAACGGCACGTGGATGCTGCCCCAGTTCTTGCCGGCGGCGGCCTGGGGGATCGAGTCCTCGACCGGCTGCCAGAACACCCAGGCGGAGGGCTCCAGTTCCCGCATGTCGTCGACCATGCGGGTGGCGATGCCGAGGCCGGGCTCCATGCCGGTGAAGTCGGTGCCGGTGCCCCAGGTGCCCTCGACCTCGCTCATCCAGAGCTTCTTGTCCGCGCCCTTGGCGATGTCACGGGCGCTGGTGCGCATCCCGGTGCCGTAGGTGTGCACGTTCAGCTGGGGGAGCGCCGCCCGCGCGGATGCGTCGTACGCGTTCCAGTTCTGGGTGAAGATCGTGGGGTTGGTCTCGTCCATCGCGGAGATCTCGGCATCGGTGGCCGCCCCTTCCAGCGCCTTGTCGAGCGCGAGGACGACCTTCTGCTGGAGCGCGGGGCCCGCGTGCGCGCCCTCCTGACGGCCTCCGGTGGGCTGGCCGTTCGCGCCGATCTGGGTGCCCCAGTAGTTGGTGTTCGGCTCGTTCAGCGGGGCGATGGTGTCGAAGTCGATGCCGTGCCGCTTCTCCAGCTCCTCGGTGACGCGCACCAGGTAACCGGCGAACTCGTCGACGCGGTCGGCGCGGATCTGGTCCGTGTTCGCGTCGAATCCGCCGGAGACATAGCCGCTGACGGTCTGGAACCAGGGCGGCGAGTTGCTGAACGCCTCCCAGGTGTCGACCTTGTCCTTGATCTGGTCCACCCACCAGCGCTGGCCCTGGTCGGCGTCCCAGTTCCAGTGGTCCGGGTCGTTCGGGTCCCACCACTCCATGTCCTGCCGGGTGGTGCCCTCGGGGGCCTTCCAGAAGCCGTCCATCGTCGCGCCGGCCTTCATGTAGTCCTTGCGGACGTCCGGGGCGTTGCCGCCGCCGATGTTGTAGCGGGCGATGGTGAGGCCGAGGCCGTCCTCGCCGAACAGCATGTCGACGAGCCGTCTTCGGATGGGCTCCGGGTAGTTCCCCGTGGCGTTGGCGAACCAGACGAGGCTGGTGCCCCAGCCCTCGAACTCCTGCTGCCGGTAGGACGGGTCGATCCGCACGGTGACCGCGCCCGGCGCCGCCTGCGCCGCCGGTGCCGAAGCGTCCGCGCTCGCCGTGGGCGTGGTCACCAGGCCCGCGCCGAGGATCAGGGGGGCCGTGGCCGCCAGGGCCCGGGCGATGCGATGTCGTGGGGTCACGACACTCCTTCCACAACACAGAGGCGAACGCGATCTCGTTGACATGCCCAAAACACGTGCTTAGCATTCAGGAAACTGAAAGCGCTTTCTAGCCCTTGTGTGCACGGATTCACGCGAATTCGCAGGACCCAGGAACGTCCCCCACTCGTCCCGGGAGGAACCACATGAGGTCGTCGTCACGCACGCTCTCCGCACTCACGCTCGCCCTGCTGCTCGCGGCGGCCGCGCCTGTCGAGGCGGCACCCGTCGAGGCCGCCCCGGCCGCCGACGCGCGGCCGGCCCCGCTCGCGGAGACGTCCCCCACCGGCTTCGCCGCCGTCAACGCGCTCGGACAGAACGGCACCACCGGCGGGGCCGGCGGAGCCACCGTCACGGCCACCACCACCGAGCAGTTCCTGGAGTACATCGACACCACGGGCCCGCTGGTGATCCGTGTCCAGGGCACGATCGACATCACCAGCAAACAGGGCGTCCGCCCGAACAAGACCATCATCGGGGTCGGCTCGTCGGCGGTGATCAACGGCGGCGGCCTGGAGTTCTACCGCTCCTTCAACGTCATCGTGCGGAACATCAGGTTCACCAATGCCGAGGACGACGCCATCAGCGTGGGCCGGGAGTCCCACCACATCTGGATCGACCACAACGAGTTCGTCGCCCCGCTCGACGGCGCGGTCGACGTGGTCCGCGCCGCCGAGTACGTCACCGTCTCCTGGAACTGGTTCAACAAGACCGACAAGAGCATGCTGCTCGGGCACTCCGACGGCAACGGCAGCCAGGACACGGGGAAGTTGAAGGTCTCGATCCACCACAACTTCTTCGACGGCTCACGCCAGCGGCACCCCCGGGTCCGCTTCGGCGAGCCGGTCCACGTCTACAACAACTACTACAAGGGCAACGCCATCTACGGCGTCGCCTCGACGATGAACGCGGGCGTCGTCGTCGAGGGCAACCACTTCGAGGGCGTCCCCCACCCCTGTTATTCCGCGAGCGGCTACGACGCCTCGGGACCGGGCCGACTGATCCAGCGCAACAACGTCTTCAACGGCTCCGGCACGTGCGAGACCAACGGCACGGTCGTCGAACCCCGCACGTACTACGCCTACACGCTGGACCCCGCCGCAGACGTCCCGGCCCTCGTACGGGCCGGGGCAGGCACCGGAAAGCTCGGCGCCTGAACTCCCCACCCCCCACGAAAACAGGAGAGCCCATGAACGCACCGCGCAGGAAGGTGGTCATGGCCGCCCTCGCGGCCGTACTGCTCGCCGGACCCGGTGTCGCGCAGGCGACCCCGCAGGCCGGACCCGTGCCCGGCGAGCGGGCGGCGGCCGCCACCATCACCTGGACCCTCGTACGGGCGAGCAACCCGACACAGGACCAGCAGTCGGCGTACGCCGCCATCACGAGCGCCATGAACGCGGCCGTCACCCGCTACAACAACCTCAGCGACCTCGGCAAGACCATCACCGTCCGCTACGAGCCGGGCGTCCCCACCGCCGACGGCAACATCAACGGCACCATCCGCTTCGGCTCCAACCGCAGCTACATGAACGAGCGGACCGCGCTGCACGAGATCGCGCACACCATAGGCGTCGGCACCAGCGCGGGCTGGTCGCGGCTGGGCGGCAGCGGCACCTGGACCGGCACGGGGGCCACCGCGCTGGTCCGGCAGTACGACGGGGCGAGCGCGAAGATCTCCACCGGGGGCGGCCACTTCTGGCCGTACGGGCTGAACTACGACAACGAGTTCTCCGGCACGGCGGCCGACCGGCACGTGCGGATCGTGTCCGCGATGGTCGCCGACGGGCTGTGAGCCCGCCGACGGCGGCGACGGTTGGTGCCCGGTGACAAAGGGCACGGCGCCGGCTGCGTTGTTGTGAGCATGGGGCGGTGGGGCCGCGTTCGCGGTCCTACCGTCCCCGCATGAACACGAGTCACAGCGGAGGAAAGACCTCACGACCACTGCGCAGTGCCGCGCTGGCGGTGCTGCTGACCGTCGGGGCGGTCACCGGCGCCGCCCCGGACGCCCGGGGCGAGAACACGCGCACCGAGACCGCCGTCGCGTCGACGAGCCCCGCCGACGGGGTGACCGAGACCCTGGTCCGGGTGCGGGCGCCGCTGCCGGCGTCCTTCGGAGCGCGCCCGGCGGCCTGCGACTGGCTGTCCTATCTGCGCTACCGATCCACCGACGGGCCCGCGGCCCCGGCCGACGCGGACCGGATCCTCGTCGCCCAGCCGGGCATCCTGGAAGGCGCCGGCGCCTTCGACAGCGTCGCCCGCAACACCGTCGCCCGTGCCGCCGAACAGGGCCGGCACATCGAGTTCTGGGCCCTGGACCGGCGCTCCAACTGCCTGGAGGACCACACCGGGATCGCCTCCGGCGACCAGCACACCGCCGTCGACTACTACTACCGGGGCAAACAGGTCGAGGGCCGCACCTTCGGCGGCTACGTCGGCAACGGCGACCTCGGCTGGATGGCGAGGCTCGGCATCGAGCGGACCGTCCGCGACCAGTACGACCTGCTCACCGCCGAACTGCCCGACCAGCGGGTGCGCAAGGAGAAGGTGCTGTGCGGCGGGCACTCGCTGGGCGGTGTGATCACCGGCTACTTCGCGACCGCCGACTTCGACGGCGACCGGACCACCACGGCCGACGCCGGACACCGGCAGTGCGCCGGGTACTTCGCCCTCGACACCACCGTCTCCACCTCCCTCGCCGACCTCAGCGGCAGCATCCCGGACGACACCAACCTGCCCGACATCGGCCTCGGCCACGGCGCCGTGCAGGCCGGACTCGACAGCGGAGTCCTCTCCCGCACGCTGTCCGCGCCCGTGCTCCTCAACCCCGAGATGATGACCCTGCTGGGCATCGCCGGCCTGGGCGCGTTGCAGGACCCGGACGGCGAGGCCACCCTGCCCGGGTATCTGCCCCAGAACACCAACATCCAGGTCACCAACCGCTTCCTGTTCTCCGAGGACACCGCCACCTTCCTCTCCGGCTCGCCGGCGGTGAAGGACTTCCGGCTCACCAACGAGGCGGTCCTCGGCGCGCTGATGGACGACCACTCCGTACCGCTGGCGTTCCTCCAGACCAGCGTCGGCTTCTTCGACGGCGGGCCCATCGCCGACAAGAACTTCCCCGTCGCCAACGGGAGCACCGCACAACCGGCTCTGTTCGGCAGCGAGTACAAGGCCATCCCCGACCGGCCGGGCGGCCCGCTCTACACCTGGCGCACCTACGACCGCGTCGGCGACCCCGACGATCCCGGCTACCGCTCGGCGGACGGCACCCCGTTCACCGACGCGGGCAAGGAGGTCACCGACATCCAGGAACTGGCCCGCAGCATGGCCGGGCAGCCGCTGGACTTCACCGAGCAGTACTTCCCGACCAAGCTGGTCACCGACCTCCAACTGTCCACCTCACCCCAGGTGAAGCGCCTCGTCGTCCACCCGGACGGGCTCACCGCCAATCCCACGCTCACCGTGCTCGCGGGCGACGGACTGCTCGCGGGCCGCGTCCCGGCCGACCTCGACCCCGTAGTCGCCGACGGCTACCAGCACCTCGACGTGCTGACCGCCGCGCCCGTCCAGAACAACGGCCGCCCCGAGCCGGTCTCCACGAGCCTCGCGGGATTCGCGAGGAACCCCGAGTAGTACCGCGGCAGCGCCCCGGCTCGACCGGGCGAAACGCCGAGCGGTGGAAGTACAGCGGGCAGGATGCCGTCATGGACGGGTCCTGCCCGTCTGCCTCTCGAAGGAGCGCCCATGCGAACCCGTCGGGGCGGCCCGGCCACCGATCCCACGGCGGCGCCCCGGCGCACGGCCTCCTACGTCATGATTACTTGCGCTCGGGAGCGGCTGTCGTCGGGGTTGACGGGGGGCCACGAGCACGTGGGAAGACAAGGGGAGACGATGACTGACGACCGCAGGACGACCGTGCCCGTGTGGACGCTGGCCACCGCCGACGTCCGGGTGCCAGGGCTGACCGCGGGCGAGTCGCTGACGGCCGAGCGTCTGGCCGAACTGCGCGGAGTGCTGGCCGTCCTGGCCGACGAGCCGATCGTCACGCTTGAGGCGCATCCGCTGCCCGACAAGATCGACCGCGGCCGTGGCATCCCGCTCGACGCCGCGAGTCCCCTGGCGCAGCACCTGTCGCAGTTCATCACACAGTCGACGCGCAGCTCCCTCACGGCGGCAAGGGCGACCGCCTCCGGCGAGGCTCTGTATCGCATGGTGGTCCCGGCGAAGGTCGCCGCCCAGTTCGGACAGGGCATCGTCCGCCCGATGGCGTCGAAGGCGGCGGCCGGTGGCATCCACGGTGCGCTCATGAACTCGACGGGCATCGTCGCCAATGCGACGTTCGTGCCGGTCGGAGGAGCCGCGGCGGCGGGCGCGGTCGGCGGGGCCGGTGCCACCGCCGGCGTCGCGGCCGCCGGCGGCACGGCGCTCACCGTGGCTGCTCCGCTCGTGCTCATGGCCGTGGCGGTGGGGGTGAGTGCGCACGCCGACCGCAAGCGCCAGCAGGCCATCGAGCACATCACGGAACTGCTGGAGCAACTTCAGGAGGACAAGCTCGACGACGAGCACAGCGAGCTGGACGGCTGCCGCGATGCCATCGACAAGGCCACGGCCGTCCTGCTCGACCAGGGCAGGCTCGGTGTCTCGCTGGGACTCGACTCGGCGGTGCACGCGATCAACACGGCGCTCGGCAGGGCCGACCGCCGCCTGGCCCGATGGCAGAGCGCGCTCGACCGGCTGCCCGAGGGCGAGGGCGTCGAACTCGGAACGCTGACCAAGTCGTTCCCCGGTGTCGACGACCACGGAGGCATCTTCCGTACCCACCTGGAACTCGCTTCCCTGGCCATCGCGCTGAAGCGGCGGGTCGTCGTCCTCCAGGCCGTCGAGCACGCCCAGAGCGAGCCCGGCAATCCGTTCGAGCACTTCACCCGCGCACTCAAGCGCGATCAGCAGCGCCTCGACGAACTGGAGTCGGGCATCGCCGGTGTCCTCGTACGCCTGTCGGCAGTGGAACTGGCCCGCCCGAACGGTCTGCGCCCCGTCTTCACGACCGGTGAAGTCGATCGCCTCATGAGCGCGGTGCACCGGATCCACCGGCTGGGCGGCGGTGTCACGGTCCACAGCCGCGCGGCGGACGTGGCGATCGACATCGCCCGCGACAAGGACGGCTCGGTGGTCGTGTTCCCCGCGCTGGCCGCGTAGGCGCGACGCGCCGCACTCGCTCGGTGCACCCCGGTGGGCAAGGCCCAGGAGGATCTCGCTCCTCCTGGGCCTTCACTCCGGCTGCCGGCTGCGGCGCGTGCCTCAGACCTTGGTCGCGGCGAAGGCCGCCGCCGCGTCGGCGTTCGCGGTGTAGCCGAGGTGGGCTCCCACGTCGCCGCCGCCGTTCTCGCACACCGGGTCGCCGGCGGCGCAGAAGTCGATCGTGCGGCTCTGGTAGGTGCCGGTGACGCTCTTGCCGATGGCCCGGATCGGGTTGCCGAACAGCAGCACCGCGGAGACCCGCGGTTCCAGCGCGGCGGGGATGGTGGCCACGATGGGGCTGCCGACCACCGCGCCCGCGCTGCTGATGCCGATGGAGTTGTCGACGACGTTCGCGCCCTGCGAATAACCGACCAGGACGAAACGCTGGTTCGGACAGGAGGCCGCCTGGCTCCTGACGTGGTTCACCAGATCCGCGTTGCCCTGCGCGGCCGAGGTGGGAGAAAGGTCCGCGGGGTAGTTCACCTTGTAGCTGGACAGCGTTTTTCCGGTGATTTTCCTCTGTAGTGCGGAATACACGGGGTCGCCGACGATGAAGCCGAGCGTGCCCGGCTCGAACGTGCCGCGAGCGGCGACGACGTCGATGTCCGTGCAGGCCGCGGCCGTGGCGGCGGGAGCCGAGACGGTGACCAGTCCGGCCCCGCCGACCAGCGAGAGCGCGGCGAGACACAAGCGGATACGCATGGGAATCCTTTGAGGGTGGGGCGCGCGGAGCGCCTGCGGAAAGGACGTCCCGAAGCTATTCGCTGCGTCAGGCCGAGTGTTATGGACGGGAATTCAAGAATCGCTTCTCTTTTTGCGCGGAGGTGAGTCCGGATCGATTTCCCTACGCGGTGAACGAGTCGTCGTCCCGCAGTGCCTCCGCGCGCAGCGCGAGAATCAGGTCCAGCCGGGTGCCGGGGTCGTGCAGCGCGTCGCCGAAGAGTTTCTCCAACTGGCGCAGGCGGTAGCGGACCGTCTGCGGATGGATGTGGAGACGGGCGGCGACATCGGGCACGTTGCTGCCGCTGAGCAGCCACGCCAGCAGGGTCTCGGCGAGCCGGCCGCGCGGCCCCTCGGCGACCGAGTCCAGCGGGGCCAGCACCTGGGACCGGAGTTGGTCGAGCATCGGTTCGTCGCTGTGCAGCAGCAGCGTCGACAGATGGTCCGCGCAGCGCACCACGCCCTGCCGGGGCAGGATGCCGCGCCCCATCAACCCGAGCGCCCGGGTGGCCCAGCGCAGCGAACGGGCGGCCTCGGTGAGCGGGACCGACGGCCCGATCGCGGCCGGCCGCCCCCGCAGTGCGAGTGTGAACGCCCGGCCGCCGAAGCCGCCCGAGCCGTCCGGGTCGGGCACGAGCATCCGTGGTGGCCGGGACTCCATGTCCACCAGCGCCCCGGCGGCGGCCAACGGCCGCTCCTCCCGCCGGTCGGGCGAGGACGCGAGGACGACGACCGCGACGTGCGTCGGCACGGACCACCGGGCGCCGTGCGCCAGGTCGCGCACCGCCTCCGGCAACACCGGCCTGTCGCCCAGCAACAGGGCGAGCAGCCGCCCCCGGCGCCGTTCCAGCTCGTCCGTGCTGCGCAGCTGCCCCTCCGCATACCCTGCCGCCGCGGCTTCGGCCACCTCGTGCACCGTCCGGAACGCCAGTTCACCCAGCCTGGCCATGACCGAGGAGTCCAACCCGAGTTCCTCCGTCGTGCGGCCCAGCAGCCGCCAGGCGTGCAGCCCTCCGACCCGCAGCGCGGACTGCAGTGTGTCGAGGCTGTGGCCCTCCAGCGCCTCGCCACGCCCCAGCTCGTGATAGATCGCGGTGATCGAGTCTCCCCGGCCGCGCGGATCGGCGATGTGGTCGACGAACAGGGTGAGCGCCTGCACGACGCCCGATCTGAGCAGTGCGCGGCTCGCTCCGTCGAGCGACCGGGAGGCGTACTCCGGGACCTGTCTGCACACCTCCTCCTCCACCTGGTCGGCGACATCCTTCAAGTGCTCGCGCAGCAGTTTGACCAGTTCGGGCGGCACCGGGGCGGTGCCGGGACCGTTCGGTACGCCGTACGGCGGGACGGGGGCAGCCACGGCGGACCCTCCTTTCACCCGGAAGCGGCTCACCCGCGGGCTGACGCCCGTGGGGCGAGGGACAAGTCCAGGGTTCGACGGACGTCCCTTGCGCTCCGTTCCGTGCCCCGACGGCACCGGCCTCACGCCGGCACCCCCAGCGCACCGGCGAGCATCGGCCACGACGCCGCGAACTCCCGCTTCCAGTACGCCCAGCTGTGTCCCCCGCCCGCGTAGAAGTGGGTCGTCACCGGGATCCGCAGCAGCGCCAGCGCGTCCGTGAACGCGTGCGCGGACGGCCACAGCGCGCTCTCCAGCGCCTCGGGGAGCCAGTCGCCGATGCCACCGACCACACCGCTGCCGCTCGACACGTACAGGGCGGTGCCGCGCAGCCCCGCCGCACGGGACCGCGGGTTGAAGTCCCGCCAGGTGAGCGCGTTCAGGACGGGGTTGCCCCACAGCGACAGCGGCGCCAGGTTCTCGCGGGCCACGATGGCGTCCAACAGGGGCGGCACGCCGGGGGCCGTGGTGTCGAGGATGCCGCTGTACGAGGCCGCGGCGGCGAAGGTCCCGGGATGCCGTGCCGCGTGCGCCATGGCCCCGTAGCCGCCCGTCGAGACACCGGCCACCGCCCGGACCCCGGACGCCCGGTACTGCCGGGCCAGCAGCGCCGGGACCTCGTCGACCTGGAACGTCTCGTAGTCCGGGCCGCCGCGCCAGGCGGTGGGGATGCCGGTCGGCCCCGCGTCCGGCATCGCCACGATCAGCTCCCGGCCCGCCGTGAACGCCTCGATGTCCGTCTCCCGGGTCCATGACGTGTGGTCGTCGTGCGCGCCGTGCAGGAGGTACAGCACGGGGTACGTCCGGGCGGGCTGAGCGTCGAAGGAGGAGGGGAGGATCAGCCGCACCGGGGCGCTGCGGCCCAGGGCCGCGGAGGGGAGGGAGACGTCGAGGGTCCGGGGGCCGAGGCGGGTGACGGCGCCGGTGCCGGCGGCCCCGGCGGTCCTGGCGGTCGCGGCGCCGAAGAGGGCGGCCATGCCCGTCACGGCGGCCGCTCTGGTGACGGCGCGACGGGACATCGCGGTGGTGCGGTCGGTGGAGTCGGACATGGCGGCTCTCCTCGGCTCGGGTTCAGCGGTGGTCCTCGGCGAGCCGCCACCGCAGATGGGCGGCGATCTCGTCGACGTGCGGGGGGTCGAGCAGCGACAGATGGTGGCCCGTGACCTGGACGACGGTCAGCCGCGGGCAGACCTCGTCCCAGCCGAGCGCCTCGTCGTCCCGCTCGTACGCCGGGTCGCGCACGGTGTGCGGGGCGGGCTCGGATGCCCGGTACAGCACCACCCGCCCGTCGTGGCGGCCCGGCCGGTGGGCCTCGCCGATCCGCAGGTCCACATAGGAGGACCGCTGGTGATCGAGAGCCGCGCGCGGCACGTCGACGGCCGCGCGCAGTGCCTCCAGCACGGTGTCGATCCGCTCGCCGTCGTCCCGGGTCGCGGCCAACTCGTCGTACGGCAGGTCCAGTTCGACGCCGTACGTGTCGGCGACGTGGCGGGCGAAGCCGGTGAGGTGGGTGCGGATCCGTTCGGCCGGGGTTGCCTCGGTGCGGGGGAGCGGGCGTACGGAATCGATGAGCACCACCAGTCGTACGTCCCGCCCGGCGGCCGTGAGCTGCCGGGCCGCCTCCTGCGCGACGAAGCCGCCGAACGACCAACCGCCCAGCAGGCAGGGCCCGTCGGGGTGCACCGCGGCCACGGCCTCGACGTACCGCCGGGCCTTCTCCACGACCGTACGGGCCTCGTCGACCCGCTCCATCCCGTATATGGGCCGCTCCCCACCGAGCCGCTCGACGAGACCCCGATAGACATCGGTGGTCCCACCGGCGGCGTGGACGAGGAAGAGCGGGGGGAGGGGGCCGGAGGGGTGGAGGGGGCGGAGGAGGGGGTGGGGGAGCGGGTGAGGGAGGGGGCGGGGGAGGGGACTTGAGGGGCGGACGGGAAGAGCCGAGGGGCGCTCGTCGGCCACGGCGGAGGGCGGGGTGCGCCGGAGGCCGTCGGCCGGTCCCGCTTCGGTCGGCACCCCTTCGGTCGGGCTCGCCTCGTCCGGACCTCCTCTCCTCGGCAGTGCTCGTTGGATGCGGGATGCCGTCTCCTCGATCGTGGTCGCGTTCAGGAGGTCGCGGAGGGGGAGTTCGATCGCGAGGTCGCGTTCCAGGGCGGTGCGGATGCGGACGGCCATCAGGGAGTCGAGGCCGAGGTCGGCGTAGGCCGTGGCGGGGGTGATGCGGGTCGCCGGGTGACCGGTGACGGCCGCGATGTGGTGGCACAGGCGAGCGGTGACGGAGGTGTGTCGGTCGGGGCGTCCTGCCGTGGCGACGCCGAGGTCGTCGGTCTGGCCGGGCGCCGCGTTCTGGACCTGGCGGCCGGGCACCCCCCGGCTCTCCACCGTCACCCGGACCCCGCCGGCGTCATGGCCCCCCTCGCCCCCCACGGCCTCCGTGACTGCCCGGCCCGCCCGGCCGTCCGTCCACCAGTGCCGCGCGTGCCGCCAGCGCGGTGCCGGCAGGTCGATGACGCGGCCCGGTGGCGGTGGCAGCGGCGATCCGGCCGTGTGCAGGGTGCCCAGCCGGGTCAGGAAGTCGGCGGAGGTGTCGGCGTCCCGGTGGAGCGTGCCGAGGGCGAGGGCACCGGGCGCGTTGTCCATGATCGCCCGGGCCAGGACGGGATGGGGGGAGAGCTCGACGAACGCGGTGTGGCCGTCGGCCGCTGCCGCGGCGACCGCCCGGTCCAGCCGCACGGGCCTCCGCAGGTTGGCCGCCCAGTGCGCCGCGTCGAACACGCAGTGGCCGCGGGGGTCGTCCAGCACGGTCGAGTAGACCGGGACTCGGGGGCGCCCGCCCCGGATGTCGGCCAGCTCCGCCGTCAGCTCCGGCAGCAACGGGTCCACCTGGGCCGAGTGTCCCGCCCCGACCACCCGCATCGCCCGCGCGGCCCGCCCCTCCTTCTCCAGCCGCTGCACCAACCGGGCCACCGACTCCCCGTCCCCGGTCACCACCTTCTGGCAGGGCGAGGAGTGCACGGCGACCTGCACTCCTGCGAAGTCGCGCTCCAGCAGCGGGAGTTCACTGTCGTCGAGGTCCACCACCGCCATCGCCCCGCCCCGCAGCCCGCTGAGCAGCCGCGCCCGTACGGCCACCACCCGGGCCGCCTCCGACACCTCCAGCGCGCCCGCGCACACCGCCGCCGCCACCTCGCCCAGGGAGTGCCCGATGACGGCGACGGGCTCGACACCGTAGGCGCGCCACAGTTCGGCGAGTGCCAATTGCACGCCAAGGAGGACCGGTTGGGCCACCTCGAGTCGGTCGAGGTCGCCGCCGGAGGCCAGATGCTCGTAGAGGGAGAGCCCGCACGCGGGGGCGAGCTGCTCGTCCAGTTTCTCCACGGCCGCGGCGAAGGCGGGCTCCTCGGCGAGGAGCCGGCGCCCCATGCCGGTCCACTGGCTGCCGTACCCGGAGAACACCCACACCGGCCCGCGCCCGACGAGGTCCCGGTCGCCCGTCATCACTCGCGCGTGGGGCCGACCCGTCGCCAACGCCCGTAGTCCGTCCGCCAGTTCGGCACGGTCCGTGGCGACGACCGCGGCCCGCACCGGCCCCCGCCCCGTCCGCCCGGCGAGCGTGCGCGCCACGTCGGCGGGGTGCGCGGCGCCGCCCTCGGGCGTGTCCAGCCAGTCGGCGAGCCGGGTCGCGGTGTCGCGGACCCGGCCGGCGTCCAGGTCGGAGAGGAGGTGGAGGCGGGCCGGGGGTTCCTCGGCCGGGGGCGGCAGCAGGGCGCCGGGGCGCCATTCCTCCAGTACCGCATGGGCGTTGGTGCCGCCGAACCCGAACCCGGACACCCCGGCGGTGGCCGTGCCGCCGTACCGGGGCCACGGCTCGGCCTCGCTCACGACCCGCAGTCGTACGTCGCCGTCCAGGGCGCTGCCCTCGGCGCAGTGCAGCGAGGGCGGGATCAGGTCGTGGTGGAGCGCGAGCACCGTCTTCACCAGCCCGGCGATGCCCGCGGCGGACTCCAGGTGGCCCAGGTTGCCCTTCACCGAGCCGAGGAGCAGGGGCTGGTCGGGGTCGCGGCCCGCCCCGAGGACGGCGCCGAGAGCGCCCGCCTCGATGGGGTCGCCGAGCGGGGTGCCGGTGCCGTGCGCCTCGACGTGGTCGATGTGCGCGGGGGAGAGCCCGGCCCGTGCGTAGGCCGTGCGCAACAGGGCCTGCTGGGCCGCCGGGTTGGGGGCCAGGAGGCCGTTGGAGCGGCCGTCGGAGTTGACGGCGGTGGCCCGGACGACGGCGAGGATCCGGTCGCCGTCGCGTTCGGCGTCGGACAGCCGTTTCAGCAGGACCGCCGCGCAGCCCTCGCCCCGGCCGATGCCGTCGGCCGCCTCGGAGAACGGCTTGCACCGGCCGTCCGGCGCGAGGGCGCCCGCCCGCCGGAACGCGACGGTGACGGTCGGGGAGAGCAGCAGGTTCACCCCGGCGGCGATCGCGAGATCGCTCTCGCCGGTGCGCAGACTGACGCACGCCTGGTGCACGGCCACCAGCGACGACGAACACGCGGTGTCGACGGCCATGCACGGCCCGCGCGTGTCCAGGACGTAGGCCAGCCGGCCCGCCGCCACGCTCAGCGCCCCGCCGGCCGGCGCCCAGGGGTCGACGGCGGCCGGGTCGGCGCCGGTGAGCTGCCCGTACTCGGGCGCGGAGACACCGACGAAGACACCGGTGGCGCTGCCCGCGAGGGAGCCCGCCGGGACGGCGGCGTGGTCGAGGGTCTCCCGCACGACCTCCAGGAGGATCCGCTGCTGCGGGTCCATCACCGCCGCCTCGCGCGGGGTGACGCGGAAGAAGTCGGCGTCGAACCCGGCGACGTCGTCCAGATAACCGCCGTACGGGAGCGCGTCGGCGGGCGGGTACGGCGTGAAGTCCCGCCACCGGTCCTCCGGCACGCGCCGGATCGCGTCGACACCGTCGAGGAGCGCCCGCCAGTACTCCGCCGGGCCGTGCACCCCGCCCGGCAGCCGGCACCCGACGCCGACGACCGCGACGGGCTCACCGGGCGCGCTCGGCTCCCGCGAGGGGGCGGCGACCGGAGCGAGGTCCGCCGCCGCGTCGCACAGCCGTGCCACCAGCGCGTCCCCGGTGGACGCCTCCCACACCAGCGTCGCCGGCAGCTCCCGGCCCGTCGCCCGGGACAGCTCCCCGGCCAGCACGACCGCGTCCCGCGAGGACATCCCGAGGTCGGCGAGCGGCCGGTCCATCGGCACGTCCTCGGCGGCCCCGCCGCTCCAGGCGGCCACCTGAGCCGCGATCAGCCGCCGCACCACGTCTGCCCGGCCGCCGGCGAACAGCCGCCGCGAACCGCCCGCGCCGACCTCCCCGCTCCCGCCCTCGCCCACGACCCTCATCCCCCGACCCCCACCGCGTAGGCACCCGCCAGATAGCGCTCGCGGGTCGCGGCCCGTGAGACCTTCCCGCTGGAGGTCCGGGGCACCGTGCCCGGCGGGACGAGGACGACGTCGGCGAGCCGCAGCCCGTGCCGGGCGGAGACGGCCGCGCGGACGGTCCGCACGAGGGCGGGCACGTCGATGTCGGCGAGCGGCACGGTCCGCGCGTGCTCCGCGACGACGACCACCCGCTCCCCGGTGCCGCCCGGCACCCCGAACGCGGCGAGCCGGTCGCGCCGTACGGCCGGGTGCGCCTCCTGGGCCGTGGCCTCCACGTCCTGCGGGTAGTGATTGCGCCCGTCGACGACGATGAGGTCCTTCAGCCGCCCGGTGACGAGCAGTTGCCCGTCCAGGATTGTCCCCAGGTCGCCGGTCCGCAGCCATGTGCCCGGACCGGACGCGGCATCGGCGAGCCGGGCGCCGAAGACGCGCCGGTTCTGCCGGTCCTGGTTCCGGTAGCCCTGGCCGACGTTGGGGCCCTGCACCCAGATCTCGCCGATCTCGCCCTCGGCCAGCGCGTCCCGGGACACCGGGTCGGCGATCCGCACCCGCTGGCCCGCCGGCGTGCCGCAGCCGGCGAGCAGCACGGCCCTCGGGTCCTCGGGGCGCGCGGACAGGGCCTTGCCGGAGGCCAGGGCGTCCCGGTCGAGGGCGAATCCGCGCAGTGCCTCACCGGGCCGGGCGGCGCTCACGAAGACGGTCGCCTCGGCCAGGCCGTACGACGGGCAGTGTGTCTCCGGGGCGAGGCCCTGGGCGGCGAAGGCGGCGTGGAAACGGTCGGCCGTACCGGGGCGGACCGGCTCGCTGCCGTTGATCAGCGCCATGACCCCGTCCAGCCGCAGCCCCGCCTTCTGCGCCTCGGTGACCGCCGAAGCGCAGTAGTCGTATGCGAAGTTGGGCGCCGCGCTCAACGCGCGCGGGTGGGCGGCCAGCAGCCGCAGCCAGCGCACGGGCTCGTGCAGGAACGCCACCGGGTCCATGAGGACCGACAACAGCCCCCGCACCACCGGCGCCGCGACACTGAGCACCAGCCCCATGTCGTGGTAGAGCGGCAGCCAGCCCACACAGGTCGCCGGATGCGCGTCGGCACCGTAGGCCGACAGCGCCTGGCGGGCGTTGGCGACGACATTGGCGTGGGTGATCTCGACTCCCGCCGGGGTGCGCGTCGAACCGGAGGTGTACTGGAGATAGGCGACGGCGGTGGGGTCGGGCGGGGTGGGCGGCCGATCGCCGTCGGCGGCGGAGTCCGGGACGCGGTCCACCGCGACGACCCGCACCGCCCGCCCCTCGCACAACTCGGCCACGTCGTCGAGGACATGGGCCGTCGTGACGACGACCGCCGGGGACGCGTCGGCCAGCACGGCCGTGAGCCGGTCGCCCTGCCCGGGCAGACCGGGCGGATACAGCGGTACGGCGACCAGTCCCGCGGCGAGTGCCCCGAGGAAGGCGGTGACGTACTCCGTCCCCTGCGGGCACAGGACGGCGACCCGTTCCCCGGGCTCGGCCTCCGCCGCGAGCCGGGCGGCCACGGCCCGCACCCGCAGATCCAGCCGGCGCCAGGTCAGGGTGCGGTGGACGCCCCGCGACTGCGGCGCGGGATGGTCGACGAAGGTGAACGCCCGGCGTTCGGGGGTGGTCTCGGCCCAGTGCCGCACATACTCCGGCAGACTCCGGACGGCGGGCGCGAGCGGGGGGCGGCGGCTGTCCATCGGGCATGGCTCCTCACGTCGCGGGACGGCTTGCGGTCAAGGGGGGGCACAGCGGTCACAGCAGCCACAGCTGTCACATGGGGACGGCGGTCACAGCGGGGACGGCGGGGACGGCGGTCGCGGCGGCGCACGTTCAGAGCGGGATGTTGCCGTGGCGCCGTTCCGGCATCGGGGCGCGCTTGCCGCGCAGGGCGCGCAGGGCGCGGCAGACATGGGCGCGGGTGTCGCGCGGGGCGATGACGGCGTCGACGTAGCCGCGCTCGGCGGCGAGGTACGGGGTCCCGTACGTGCTCTCGTACGAGGTGACCAGGCGGGCCCGCAGCGCCTCGGGGTCGGCCGCGGCGGCGAGTTCGCGGCGGTGCAGGACCCCCACCGCGCCCTCCGCACCCATCACGGCGATCCGGGCGGTGGGCCAGGCGAGGTTGATGTCGGCGCCCAGGTGCTTGGAGCCCATCACCGCGTACCCGCCGCCGTACGCCTTGCGCACCACCACCGTCACCTTGGGGACGGTGGCCTCGGCGTACGCGTAGAGCAGTTTGGCGCCGCGCCGGATGATGCCGGCCTGCTCCTGGCGGACGCCGGAGAGATAGCCGGGGACGTCGGCGAAGGTCAGCAGGGGGATGCCGAACGCGTCGCAGAACCGTACGAACCGCGCGGCCTTCTCGGAGGCGTCGATGTCGAGGACCCCGGCCGAGCACAGCGGCTGGTTGGCGACCACCCCGACCGGCGTTCCCTCCACGAGAGCCAGTGCGCAGATGATGTTCGGCGCGAACAGCTCCTGGATCTCCAGGAGTTCACCGTCGTCGACGACCGCGCGCAGCACGTTCCGCATGTCGTAGGCCTGACTGAGCCGGTCCGGCACCACCGTGTCCAGGCACGGCCCGGCGGGCGCGGCCCCCGGCGCGTACTGCGGGGGCCGCTCCAGGTTGTTGGCGGGCAGGTACGACAGCAGGTCGCGCACGGTGTCGAGGGCGTCGACCTCGTCGGCGGCGAGGAAGTGGGCGTTGCCGTTGACGGTGTTGCTGGTGCGGGCGCCGCCCAGCTCCTCGGCGCTGGTGCGTTCGCCGGTGACCGTCTCGATGACGTCGGGCCCGGTGACGAACATGTGCGAGGCGCCGTCCACCATCACGGTGAAGTCGGTGATGGCGGGCGAGTAGGCCGCGCCGCCCGCACAGGGGCCCAGCACGACCGAGATCTGCGGGATCACGCCGGACGCCTGGACGTTGCGGCGCACCAACTCGGCGTAGAGGGCGAGGGAGGTGACGCCCTCCTGGATGCGCGCGCCGCCGCCGTCGTTCAGCCCGATGACGGGACAGCCGGTCTTCAGGGCGAGGTCCATCAGCGCGAGGGTCTTCTCCCCGAAGGCCTCGCCCATGCTGCCGCCGTACACGGTGGCGTCCTGGGCGAAGACGCAGACCTGACGGCCGTCGATCGTGCCGTGCCCGGTGACCACGCCGTCGCCGTACGGGCGCCGGGCGCCGTCCCCGGTGGGCCGGGCGCGCACGAACAGGCCCGTCTCCGTGAACGAGCCCGCGTCCAGCAGCAGATCGATCCGTTCGCGGGCCCCGTACTCCCCACGTCTCCTGGGCCCGCCCGGCGCGACCGCCCGCGTGCGGCGGCCCTCCAATTCGGCGATACGGTCGGCGGTCCGGTCGCGGGTCCGGTCGTGGGTCGGTTCCGGAACCCGCTCGGGCACCCGGCCGGGCGTGCGCTCCGCCACCTGCCCCGCCCGGGATGTCGTCACCTCTAGCGTCACAGCCACCTCCGAAGTGGCTTTCGAATATGGCAGCGCGGAGGGCCGGACCGGGTCGATCGCCGTTCTGTGTGCGGGAGATGAGTCCCGCGGGGCCCGGGTTCGTCCGTGGGTGACAAGGGCCCGGGCGCGACCAGGGTGTTCCGGACGAATGGCTGTAACCGCCCTTCACTTGAGGATTCAACGATGTCAGGATCCTTCGCCTCCGAGCGCGCCCCACCGTTCTCGAAAGGCATCGACATGCGCAGTCGGCTCACCTTCCTCGCCGCCGCCACCGCCCTCCTGACCGCGGCCCCCGCACCGGCGTACGCCAGTGTCCAGCCCGGCGTCACCTACTCCGGCGAAGGCACCTTCTACGGCGCGACCGGCGTCGGGAACTGCCTCTACGACGCCATGAGCGACATCGCCATCGCGGCCCTCAACCACACCGACTACGACAACGCCCGGATGTGCGGCGCCTTCATCCGGGTCAAGGGGCCGCGCGGCGAGCTGACGGTGAAGATCGTCGACCGCTGTCCGGAGTGCCGCCCCGGCGACGTCGACCTCGGACAACAGGCCTTCGCCCGGATCGCCGACCCCGTGGCCGGCCGGGTGCCGATCACCTGGACGCTGGTGAGCCCGGACCTCGCCGGACCCGTCTCCTACCGTTACAAGGAAGGCTCCACCCAGTGGTGGTGCGGCATCCAGGTCCGCAACCACCGCAACCCCGTCGCCACCCTGGAGGTCCGCACCGGCACCACCTGGCGGCAACTCCCGCGCCAGGAGTACAACTACTTCGTCTCGGCGGACGGCGCCGGCTGCGGCTCCGACATCCGCGTCAAGGACATCCACGGCCAGATCCTCACCGACACCGGCATCGCCCTCACCCCGAACGTCGATCAGCCGGGCCGCGCCCAGTTCACCAAGCGCTGACCCGTGGGAAGGGTGTGGGCATGGACATCGACGCACTGCGCCGGGACACCCCCGGCACCGCCCACCGCATCCATCTCAACAACGCCGGGGCCGCCCTGCTCTCGCGGCCGACCCTGGACACGGTCATCGCCCACCTCGAACTGGAAGCCACCATCGGCGGTTACGAGGCGGCGCGGCAGGAGCAGCACCGCATCGACGCCACCTACACGGACCTCGCCCGGCTGATCGGCGGCCGCCCCGACGAGATCGCCCTGTTCGACAACTCCACCCACGCCTGGAGCGCCGCGTTCTACGCGCTCACCTTCAAGCCGGGCGACCGCATCCTCACCGGCCGCGCCGAGTACGGCAGCAATGTGCTCGCCTACCTCCAGGTCGCCCGGCGCACCGGCGCGGAGATCGTCGTCGTCCCCGACGACCCGTCCGGCCAGCTCGACACCGCCGCCCTCGCCGACCTCATCGACGAACGCACCCGGCTGGTCGGCATCAGTCATGTCCCCACCAGCGGCGGCCTGATCAACCCGGCGGCCGAGGTCGGCCGGATCACCCGCGCCGCCGGTGTCCCGTTCCTCCTCGACGCCACCCAGTCCGTCGGCCAGTTCCCGGTGGACGTCGAGACCATCGGCTGCGACATGCTCTCCGCCACCGGCCGCAAGTTCCTGCGCGGCCCGCGCGGCACGGGCTTCCTCTGGGTGCGCTCCGAGGCGCTCGCGTACCTCGACCCGCACGTGACCGAGATCCACTCCGCCGCCTGGGACGGCGGACGCGGCTTCACCTGGCGGGCCGGCGCCACCCGCTTCGAGACCTGGGAGGTCGGCTACGCGGGTGTCCTCGGCCTCGACGCGGCCGTGCGCCAGGCCCTCGACCTGGGCCTGGACCGCATCGGCGAACGGGCCATCGCCCTGGGCGCGTACCTGCGCGACCGGCTCGACGCCCTGCCCGGCGTCACCACCCACGACCTCGGCGCGCACCGCTGCGCCATCGTGACCGCCAAGGTCGACGGCCTGTCCGCGACCGAGGTCGCCGACGGCCTCGCCCGGCACGGGATCAACGTCACCACCACCGTCCCGGAACACACCCAGTTCGACACCGAACACCGAGGCGTCCACCCCCTGGTCCGGCTCTCGCCGCACTACTACAACACCGAAGCCGAACTCGACCGCGCCGTCGAGGTCATGGCCGACCTCGCCCGCGCCGCGCGCTGACACCCCGCCCGGCGACCGACCGTCACACGCGCGGCTCCGCGAGGAACTCCCGGGCGCCACGCAGCCGGGTGCGCAGGTCCCGCCGGGTGACCCGGCTGTCCAGCCGGACGTCGAGGGCTCCTCGCCGGGCGCCGTCGACCTGGCGTCCGGCGGGCAGCCGCTTCGGATCGAGGCCGTCGCGGCGGGCGACGAGGACGCCCAGCTCGTACCGGGTGAGGGCGTCCGCCCCCGCGACGTGCCGTACACCGGCCGCCGTCGACGCGGTCAGTTCCAGCAGCGCGGCGGCCAGATCGCCCACCTGCACCGGACAGCGCACCACATCGGTGAACAGCACACCGTCGCGGTCGCCGGCCACCAGATCGTGCACATGGCGTTCGTGCTCGGACAGGGCGTGTCCGTCCCCGATGATCAGCGAGGTCCGCACCACGACGGCGTCCGGCGCCAGCAGCCGGACGCCGGTCTCCGCCGCCGCCTTCGCGGCACCGTAGGGCGTGACGGGATCCGGGAGGCGGGTCTCGTCGTAGGGGCCGCCGTCGCCCGAGAACACGGCGTCGCTCGACACATGGACCAGCCGGCAGCCCCGCCGGGCCGCGGCCCGTGCCACCCGGACCCCGCCCTCGGCGGTGACCGCCCAGTCCGCGCCGCCGCTGGACGCGTTGACGACGACCGAGGGAGCCACCCGCGCCAGCACCTCCGTCAGCCGCTCGGGATCGCGCAGATCGAGGGTGTGCCAGGAGACGTCCGCCGACCCGCCCCGACAGGTGTCCGGCGGCCCGGTGGTGCGGGTCGCGGACGTCTCGTGGCCCGCCGCCACGGCACGGCGCGCCAGCTCGCCGCCCAGGAATCCGCTGCCGCCGATGATCAGAAGCCTCATGCGGGCAACGGTATGCCCATGGTGCGCTGGGCGGCGGTGTGGTCCGCCAACTCCCGGTCCGCGACCGCGTCACCGTGGTGCGGACGGCAGTGCGCTTCGCGTCACCGGACGGCAGCACCTCGATGAGGTCCACGCCGTGTGCCAGGTCCGTCGCTCCTTGGCCGCGCGGTCCGGCGTGCGCTCCGGCCCGGACCTCTGTGGAGGTCGGTGAAACCCTCGCCGTTCCGCTTGCGTCGTATTGACGTCCGGTGAGTCAGTGCGGCGCGCAGGTGTGGCCCAGGACACGCCCCTTCCGTGGCCTGCGCCATTTCGAGGCGGGTGGCGCACGACTACGTTGTGCCACGCGTTCCCCAGTACCCACGGATGGCTCAGTGTGCTCACAGATCTCTCCCCGCTCATTGCGGCGACCACCCAGTGGCTGACGCGCGCCTACCCGGCGGGCGGCGGCGCGCTGGACGGCGCCCTCTGCGAGGCGCAGGCCCGGCAGGCCGTCACCGTGGCCGCCTGGCTCCGCTATCCGACACCGATGGACGCCGCCCTCGTCGGCATGGCCGGACCGGGCGGCTCCGCCCGCCTCGACTGGATCACCGGCCACGACGAGCCCCCGACCCCCGATGAGTACGCCTGGCGGACCTGGGTCGACGAGGTCGTGGCCAGCTGGGCGGCCTGCCTCCTGGCCGACGCCGACCTGGCCCGCGCCGCCGTGGGCGCCCTCGACGACTCCCCGCACACCGCGGGTCCGGCCGCCGCCTTCCGTCGGCTCCTCACCCCGGACGAACTCGACCGGCGGGCCGCCGCACTCCTGCGCCACCCCGACCTCCTCGCGCCCGTCGCGACCCTGCACCACACCGGCCTGCTCCACACGCTGCGGCCGGGCCGGCCCCTGCCTGCCTGAGCCCGGCCGCACCCGAGGGGGCGCCCGCACCCACGGCGCCCGTCCCCACCGACGGGGCCGCGCTACCAGCGCAGCGGCAGCCCCGCCAGGTGGGTGTCGAGCAGCCCGGAGATGATCCGGTGGTCGTGGAGCGAGGGATGCCAGTCGCACCCCAGGTGGTCGAGGCCGGGGTCGTCGTAGTACCAGTGGCTCACCCGGCCGTCGCCCCGCCGGGCCCGCTCCTCGACGATCCGCCGGGTGGCCTCCGCCAGCGCCGTGGTGTTCCAGAGGTGGGCGGCGGCCACCACGAGGAACGTCCCCCGGCCGTACCGGGCGCGCAGCTTGTCGAGGAACCCGTGGTAGGCGCTCTCGTAGTCGGCGACCAGTTCGGCCGTCGTGCTCCAGCGCTCACCGGCGTTCAGGGGCGTCGAGAAGTCGTTGATGCCGAGCCCGACCACCACGACCTGCGGACACCAACTGCGCGGCTTGCGCCAGACGTCGCCCTCGACATTCAGCAGGGCCCGGTCGTAATAGGTGCGGAAATCGGTTCCGGGCTCGCCGCCGTCGTAATTGCGCACCATGCCGCGCCCGGAGAAGGCGTTGATCTGGAAATCGGCGTTCAGTTTTCGCGCGGTGAGCGCCCCGAAGGCGAGATCGGCATTGCTGTTCCGGTTGACCCCGCCATTGCCGGAACAGTCCCGGATCTCGGAGACATTTCCATAACCCGCGGTGTACGAGTCGCCGATGAACTCGATCTGCCGGCTCCGCGCCCGAGGCTCCGCAAGGATCCCGCCCCCGGGAGCCGCGACGAACCCGCCGAACCGGCCGACCGCCCACGGGCTCTCCGTGCGCTTCACGACCCGCACGCGATGGGCGCCGGCGGCGAAACCGTCGACCCAGGAGACGGTACGGCCCGGGGTGACGAGCGTGGCGACGGTCTCCCCGTCGACCTGGACGTCGTAGTCGTTGTCGGCGTCGTCGAGGACCACGCCGACGCCGGTCCCGTGGAACCGGCCCTCGAAGGAGATGCCGGGCCAGCTGTACCGGACGGTCCCGTCGGCCGCTCTCCTGACCCGGCCCACCGTGTGGAACCGGGCCGTACGGGGCTCGGCGGCCCGCGCGGGCGATACGACGGAGGAGACGAGGCCCGCCGCTGCGGCGGTGACCAAGGTCCGTCGGGATAACTGGCGAGGCGTCGTCTGCATGGCCGTCCCTTTCGACACGGGGAATGGGAGCGCTCCCATGGTGCGAGCGTTATCGAAGGTGACCGCCCCGTGCGCCACCGTCAACCCTCGTGACGACATCCGTCACGAGCGGGGTGGCCTTCGGGGGGAGACGGGGAGGTGACAGCGAGGGGCAGGTGGCCTGGCGTCAGGGGGCCGGCGGCCCGGCGCGCAGTGGTGCCGGCGGCCTGGTGTCAGTTGTGCCGGTGGCCTGGTGCGCAGTGGTGCTGGTGGCCTGGTGTCAGTCGTGCCGGTGGCTGAGTTCGGCCGTCGTGTGGAGGCGTATGTAGGCGTCGGTCCAGGCGGTCGTGGCCGCGTCCGGGGTGGTGCGTCCCGATGACGGCTCGTGGCCGTGGCCGGGGTGGGGGGCGTGGTCCCGGCGGTGGCCTCCGATGTCCTGGTGGTCGTGGTCCAGGGTGTGGAGGAGGGTTCTCAGTAAATTCGACGAGGTGGTGAGGCCGGTGCGGGTCAGCCGGTCCGCCGCTTCGCGGAGCCGGTCCGCCGCCGGGCGGGGGAGACGGCGCAGACCGTGGTGGGCGGCGTCCGCGAGAGCCGTGAGCGCCGCCTCGACCGCCGTCGTGATCGGGTCGGGCGGGGTGCGGTCGGCCGGCGGCAGCGCGGGCGGGACCGTCGGGGGCGCGAGGTCGGGGACGAGCACGCCGTGGGGCCCGAGAAGGGCGAGCGGCGTGATGCCGGTCCCACCCCCGGAACGGTGTACGGCCCCGCTCAGGTGGGTGACCGCGCCTTCGGCGAGGGCTGCGGCGAGCGCGTCCAGCGCGGCAGGGCACAGCGGATTGTGGGGCGCGTGGACCCGGACGGGGTGCCCCGACGCATCCCTGACGGTGGCCTTCAGGACCTGCTCGGCCGGGTCGTACCCCACCTCCACGACCTCCGAGACCTCCACCACGCGCACCGACTCCGCCTCCACCCGCGCCCGGATCAGCCTCGGGGGGCGGGCGTCGGCCGCCGCCGCGAGTCGCGTGACGTCGCGGACGAGGAGCGGCTCGGGAAGGTCGCACCAGGACCGGCCGACCGGCGACACCGTCGTGGTGGCCACCCGGCCCCGGGCCACCGTCAGTCTGCGGCTGGGCGTGCGGCGGGCGCTCTCGCTGACCAGGTTGCCGGTGGCCAGCGCGGACAGGGACGTGCCCAGCAGCCGCCTGGCCGCCAGGGGGCGTCCGGCGGACGGCGGGGGCGGCGGGGACGGGTGGGCGCCCGTCGCCGGTATCGGGGGCACGCCGCGCCGTTCGGTCTCGGGCCAGTCCTTGCGCAGGACGACGACGATTCCGGCGGCCGCGTGGGCGAAGTACACCTCGGTCACGGGCCGTTCGGCGCTGCCGGAGACACGGCAGCCGAGCGCGGTGAGCCGCACCCGCCGCAGCGGTGTCTCCGTCGCCTCCCGCACGCCGAGCACCTCGGGATGCGCGGCGGCCCGGTGGCGGGCGTGCAGTTCGGCGAGGAGCGTCGCCACCTCCTCCGGCCGGTGCAGGGCACTGCGGTCCGCGTGGGCGTCCAGCTGATCGGCCAGTTCCGCGGCCGCGGCGGCCGGCCAGTGCGCCCCGGACGCCGCGAGCCGCCGGGCCGCCGTGCGCAACGCGCCCCGCTGCACCGCGTCGGCGTGCGCGACCCCGTCCCGGAGCAACTCGTCGGCCAGCTCGACTACTTGCTGGAGGGGGGAGGCCGCGGCGGGCTCGGAGCGGGGCCTCGCCCCCGATGGGGCCGCGGAGCTGCTGGAGCGCTTCTCCGCGTCATCCGCGTGGCCCGCGTCTTGCGTGTCCTGGGTGTCTTCCGGTCGGCTCGTCGTCGTGTCGAGCGGTGGGTTCTCCGGCTGAGAGGGCTGTGGGGAGGCGTCGAGTGCCGGCAATGCTCCAGGCGCCGGGGAGGCGGCCGGTGAAGTCGAGGAGCCGGGGCGGTTCTTGGAGTCCGGGTGGGGCGTGCGGGCCGGGGCTTTCCTGGCGTCCGGCGCCGGGGTCGGCGCTCCGAGATCCTGGAGGGGGACGAGGACCAGGCTCGCCTGCCGGTCGGTCGCGTCCGCCGCGCGGAACGCCCACACCGCGAGCGCCAGCATCTCGCCGCGCAGACTGTCGGCCGCGTCGGTCAGTGCGTGCGCGGCCTGCCCCGGTACGGGGAAACGCACGGTGCACGTGGGCAGTTCGACCCAGGGGTGCGGTTCCCGCGCCGTGGGGCGGTGGACGCGGACCGACGCACCCCGCCGGGCGGAGCGCCGGGCAGCGGTCAGGGCGCGGGGGCCGATTGCCGCCGCGAGCGCCGCGTCGTCGATGTCGCCCGGGGACCAGTCGGGGGCCACCTCCCCGGGCGGAGCCGGGTCCGCAGCCCGTCCGTAGGCGAGGACCAGCCCGACCAGGTGACGGCAGACCCCGGCCGCGGCGCAGGTGCAGGTGCCGCTGTCCAGGGACGCTCCGGGCGGCATCGCGGCCTCGGAGCCGTCCGCGAACCGGGCCGTGACCCCGCCGCCGGGCGCGTCGCGCAGCTCCGGGGACGCCCCGGCGTCGAGTTCCTTCGTGGCCCGCCGCACCAGCCCCCGGTTGGTCAGGGCCGCGAGCGTGTCCGGCGTCAGGGCCAGCAGATCCGTACGCGGTGGTGTCGTCAACGGCCCAGCCTCTCCGCCACGAACCCGGCCAGCTCGCCCGGTGTCATCGCGCCCACCTGCGCCCCCGCCCGCACGAGCCGGCCGGCGAGCTCGCGGTCGTAGCTCGGGTTCGCCTCCTCGTCGAGCGCGGCCAGCCCCAGCACGGTGGCACCCTGCTCCACCAGCGTCCGCACGCCCCGCACCAGTCGGTACGGATCGCCGCCCTCGTAGAAGTCGGAGATCACGACGAAGACGCACCGCCGGGGGTTCTCCACCACAGACGCGCCGTAGTCCACGGCCCGCGCGATGTCCGTGCCCCCGCCGAGTTGGACCCGCATCAGCAGTTCCACCGGATCGGTCACGTCGGACGTCAGGTCGACGACCGAGGTGTCGAAGGCCACCAGATGGGTCTTCAGACCGGGCAGGCCCCACAGACAGGCGGCCGTCACGGCGGAGTGGATGACCGACCCGGCCATCGAGCCGGACTGGTCGACCAGCAGGATCAGTTGCCACTGTTCGAGGTGGCGACGGGTGCGGGAGTGGAAGTGCGGACGTTCGATGAGCAGTCGGCGGTCCTCGGGCCGGTAGTGGGCGAGGTTGGCGCGCACCGTGGCCCGGAAGTCGAAGTTGCGGGCGACGGGCCGACGGCTCGGTCTGCGGGACCGGGTGCCGGAGAAGGCCTGGCGGATCTCCGGGGCGAGCCGTTCCATCAGCCGGCGGACCACGCTCTCCACGATGCGCCGGGCAGCCCGCAACACCTCCTGGTCCATCAGGTGCTTGGTGCGCAGCACGGCCCGCAGCAGGGTCGCGCTGGGCTCGACCCGCTCCAGCACCTCCGGGTCCGTCACGATCTCCTGGATGCCGTACTGCTCGACCGCGTCCCGTTCCAGCCGCTCGACGGTCTCCTTGGGGAACAGCCGGTGGATGCCGTCCAGCCAGTCGACGGCCGTCACGACGGACGGCCCCCGGCCGCCCGTGCGCTCCCGGTCCCGCATCGCGCGCACACCGCGCCGGGCGAGGTCCGGGTCCCGTCCGTAGAGCCATTCCAGCGCGGCGTCCCGGGCCACGGCGTCCCCGCTCAACGCGCCCGTGCGGCGCTCGGCCGGAGTGCCGAGGATCAGCCGCCAGCGTTCGAGGACGGGGTCCGGGGCGGCCGGGCCGGGCACGGCGCCGCTGTCGTCGGTCATCGGGCCGCCCCCAGTCCGTAGCGGTCGAGGGTCATCGAGCCGTCCCCAGTCCGTAATGGTCGAGTCGCCGGGTCACCTGCTGCTCCAGGGCGGCCGCCCGGGCCAGGAGCACCGGGTCCGCGCTCGTACGCAGCAGGGAGCGCGCCGAACCACGTACGCCGCGTCGCTCCATCAGCCGCTCGGCGATCCGTTCGCGCTCGCGGGGCGGGAAGAAGACGAAGGCCTGGCGCAGGGCGGGCAGTCCGATGAGGAACTCCTCGTCGGACATCGCCCCGACCATGCCGTCCAGCACCCCGATCAGGGACTCCGGCCCGCTGCCGCCAATTCCCCCGGCCGCCGTCATCTCGTCGCGAGTCACGGCGAAGAGTCCGGCCAGCCAGTCGCCCAGGACCGCCGCACCGGGGAGCGCCCTGACCGCCGTACCCACGGCGGCGGGGTCGTGGTCCCCGGTCAGGCAGCGGTGCAGGCCCAAGGCGGCGCCGCGCAGATCGGGCGGGGCCGTCGGGTCGAGACTGACGCGGTGGGCGACCGAGGCCGCGGCCTCCGGGGTCACGGACAGCGCCCCGGGCGCGTGCCACAGCGCGTCACGCACCGCCGCCACGGCGGCCAACCGGGCGAGATCCACCGTCGGGGCGCTCGCGCCGGGCGCCGGTGCCCTGGAGGCGCGCGCTCCCTCGAACAGCCACAACAGCCGTTCCACCGCGCCGTCCAGTACCGAGGCGAGCAGTGGGCTCCGCACCGTCCCGAAGACCCGGTCGTGCCGCCACAACCCGAGAGCCGTGGCGAGCACGCTCCCCAGTGGTCCCGCCGCGCGCAGCCCTCGCACCCGCGCCGCCAGCGCCCCCAGCAGCGCGTCCGACAGCCGCTCGACACCGCACAGCACCACATCGAACAACGTACGAGCGAGCGCCTCCGCGTCCACCTCCCCGTCGGCGCCGGGAACGGCGCCGGGACGCGGTGGCGGGGGAGGGCCGGGGGAATGGGTGGCCGGCACACCGGTGGAGGGGCCGTGCGCGCCCGTGCCCGGAGCCGCGCCCGTGCCCGGAGCCGCGCGTGTGGCGCCGGCGCTCGCGAGCGCGTCGTCGGGTAGGGGTGCCGCGCCCCGCGCGCGCTCCGTGAGCCGCGCCTCCGCCGCCTCGGTCAGGGAGGCGCCGTACGCGCCCGCCTCGATCAGTGCCGCGTCCCGTGCGGGTGCCGGGTGTCCCTCCCAGCGCTCGGTGAACTGCGGGTCGGCGCCCCCTCGTGGGCCCTTGGTGCGCTCGTACCCGGGGACGCCGAGGACCCGGAGCCGGTGCAGGACGCGACTGCGCTCCAGGTCCGCCGGACGGGTCAGGTCGAGCGTGAACGGCCCCTCGCCGGTCAGCCCCAGCGCCGCGAGCCGCCCGGCGACATCGGCGACCAGCGGCGGCCTGGGCGTCGCGGGATGCAGGGCGCCCACCCGGTCGCCGCCGCTCGCCGCGAGCATCTCCACCACCACCGGGTGGGCCCCCGGGGCGAGCGTCCCCCGTGTCGTCCACGGCAGCGGCTGGTCCAGGTCCTCGCCGACGAGAGCGCCCGCCATCCCGTCCAGCACATCGGTCCTGGCCGGCCTCGGGTGGCCGCGCAGCGCGGTCAGGCCCCGGGTGAGGGCGCGGGCGGCGATCAGATCGGCCGTCGACACGGGGTGGTTGCGGGCCCGCAACCGTGACACCACCGCACGCACCAGCCCGTCCGCCGCCGCCTCCACCCCGTCGTCCCAGACCCGCTGGTAGTACCCGGGCGACGGCATACCCGACTCGTACCCGGCGAAGGAGTCCAACTGCCGGAAGGAGTACGGCACGAGATAACTGCCCGTCAGCGCCCCCTCAGCCGCCCCGGGCACCTCGGGCCAGCACGGGGCACCCCCGACAGCGCCACTCGATTCCCCGGCGCCCGGCTTCCCGGCCTTGGACGCCCCGCCGCCTGATTCCCCGGCGCCCGGCTTCCCGGCCGCGGCCGCCCCATCGCCCGACGCCCCATCGCCCGACTCCCCGCCGCCCGACCCCCCGGCGTTCGGCACCCCCACCAGTGACCGCAGCGCCGGCTGGTGGAAGCCGCCGGTGACCACCACGACCGTCGGGTCCCCGGGCACGGTCAGGGCCGCCCGCACCCAGGACGCCATGAACTCCTCACGGGCCCGGTCGCCGTCGTCGGCGCGGGTGTCGCCGCGCGCCGACGCGAAGTAGGCGTCGAGCCGCTCGGCGAGGTCCTCGTCGTCCGCCACCTCGAAGAGCCGGTCCCAGAGGGCGTCCACGCCGTCCACGCCGAAGCGGGCGCACAGCCGGGCCGTCACCTCGGTGTAGCGGGCCTCCGCGTCGGCGTAGCGGTTGGCGCGCTCCGCGAACGCGGGATGCCAGGCCGGAAGATCGATGAACCGGACGTCCGCGCCCACCGACCGCCCCGCCCGCAGGGCCACCCACTCCGGGGAGTAGTCGCACAGCGGTGTCCACGACGTGGCGGCGCGCTCGGCGTCGCGGTAGTGGCTGAACACCGCGACGGGCAGCTCGTGGCCGAGGAACAACTCCTCCAGCCGGCCGTTCAGGTCACAGGGACCCTCCACCAGCACGTACGAGGGCCGCAGCCGCTCGATCGTCGCGGCGACCAGCCGGGCGCAGGCGGGGGAGTGGTGGCGCACCCCCAGGAACACGGCGGGCACGTCAGCCGTCCAGCAGATCGCGCGCGTCGTACAGCGCCTGCCACTGCGGACCACGGCGGCGCGGCACCCGCTGCTCCAGATGGCGCCGCAGCCGGGCCAGGTCCTCGGGACTGTCCTTGGCCACCGTGCCCGCGAGACAGGCCACCACGTCGGCGGCGCTGCCCGGTTCCCCGCGCAGGAACCAGCCGCGCACCCCCACCGCGTGGGCGACCGACACGGCCTCGGCGGTGCTCATCACCGCCGACGGCCGCTCCACTCCGTCGCCCTCGCGCGTCCTGCCGGAGCGCAGCTCACGGAAGGTGGTGACGAGCACCTCCAGCACCTCGCGGTCGGGTACCGCCGTCACTCCGGACTGCCGCAGCAACTCGCCCGCCTCCGCCTCGACCAGGGCCAGTTCGGTGTCCAGGTCGGGCACCGGGAAGACGGTCTCGAAGTTGAAGCGGCGTTTGAGGGCCGCGCTCATCTCGTTGACGCCCCGGTCGCGGGTGTTGGCCGTGGCGATCACATTGAAGCCCTTGCGGGCGAAGACCATGCTGTCGGCGCCGTCCAGCTCGGGGATCGCCAGCACGCGTTCGGAGAGCAGCGACAGCAGCGAGTCCTGTACCTCCAGCGGGCAGCGGGTGATCTCCTCGAAGCGGACGATCCGGCCCTCCGCCATGCCCCGGAGCATCGGCGCCGGTACCAGAGAGCGGCGGGACGGGCCCTCGGCGACGAGCAGCGCGTAGTTCCAGCCGTACTTGATCTGGTCCTCGGTGGTGGCGGCGCCACCCTGCACGGTCAGGGTCGACGTCCCGCTGACGGCGGCCGCGATCAGCTCCGACAGGAGGGACTTCGCAGTCCCCGGCTCCCCGACGAGCATCAGCCCGCGATTGGTCGCCAGCGTCACCAGCGCCCGCTCGACCAGCGAGGGGTTCCCCACGAACTTCCGGCTGATGCCCGCGTCCTCGTCACCGACCACGAAACGGCGCGCGGCCCTGAGGCTCAACTCCCAGCCGGGCGGCCGAGGCCCGCTGTCGTCGGCCCGCAGCGCCGCCAGCTCGTCGGCGTACCGCACCTCGGCGGGCGGCCGCTGCAACGCCTCCGCCGTCCCGGCCCCCGTCGTCGTCACGGCGCCGTCAACTCCGTCAGGTCGGCCAGCAGTTCGGAGACGGCCACCGGGTCGATCTCCCCGAAGCGGGCGGTGTGGGCGTCGTGCGGCCAGTAGTCGGTGGGGCGGGTGCCGAGCCACAGGTACTCCACCTTCTGCTGCTCGGCCGGATCGAAGTACCCGACGGCGATGCCGTCGTCAGGGGTGAGCACCGCGTACCGGTTCGGGGCGAGCCGCTTCGAGATCCAGCGCTCGACCCCGTTGTCCAACGGCTGGCCGCGCCGCCAGCCGCGCCGCTCCAGCCCGACGAGCCGCCCGGTCGTCACCGCCAGCCCCTCGAAACGCTCCAGGCGCCAGTGGGCGGCCTCCTCCGGGGTCAGCTCGAACACCTGCCGCCCCAGCTGCGGGAACGGCTGGAGGATCTCGTAGTCCGCGAACAGCTCCGCCCAGGCGTCCAGTTCGTCCGGCAGCCGCAGCGGGTGCGCGAGCCGTACGGTCGCCGCGTCGGGCAGGTCGAACGCGCTGTCCTCGACGTCGGCGAACGTACGGTCCTCCGCCACCCGGAAGGAGGTCGTCGTACCGTCCGTGTCGCTCAGCCAGACCAGCCGCCGGACGAGGTGCCACAGCAGCGGATGCCCCACGAACAGCTCGCGGAACTCGGCCGCCGACCACGAACGGCCCTCCACCATGGCCGACTCCAGCCGCCGCACCTGGTCGGCGGCCACGGTCCGTACGTCCTTCTTCAGCGCCATGAACCGCTTGCGCTCGGCGGGGGCCAGCTCCGCGTCGTCCCGCGCGCCCGGCGCGGGCAGGTCCTTGCGGCGCTTGCCGTCCGGGTCCCGCACGAAGGGGCGCAGCTGTTCGTCGAAGCCGACCGTGAACGAACGGCTGCCGTAGTCGATGACCGTGGTGCCCCGCGGGTCCAGGCCGAAGTCGGGCACCAGCCGGTCGGCGAGCTGCTCACCGGTCAGCCCGAGGCCCTCCGCCAGCTCGGCGATCTTCTCCTGCGCGCGGGCCTTGAGACCCTTGAACTTCACCCGCTGGGCCACGCCGTGCAGATGCATCAGCGCCACTTCGGTGCCGATCGCGGCCAGCACGCCCAGGCCGTCCACCGCCCGCTGGTGCGCCCCCTCACCGGGCCAGACCCTGATCAACGGGGTGAGCCGGCGGACCGTCCCGTCGTCGCCGAGCAGTCCCAGCGCGGTCAGCGCCCAGCTCTCCTGGCTCGGCATCCCGGCGAGCCGCCACTGCTCGAACAGGGCCCAGACGAACTCGGCGAGCGACCGCGGCTCGCACGACTCCCGGACCACGGCCAGCCCCGGGTACGCCTCGTCCGGACGGGACATCGCGAGCATCGTCACCACGTGACGGGTGGCCTCGGCGGGCAGCGCGCCCCCGGAGCGGAGCAGGATCTGCGGCAGCAGCAGCGGCTCCGCCCACTCGACGGGCTCGGGCAGCTTCTTCGGCAGCGCCGTCTCCAGCGGATCGGCGGACAGCAGTTCCCCGATCGCGGCCTCGGCCTCGGCCCCGTACCGTTCGGCGGCGGAGCGCACGACCTGCTCCCCGTGCAGGGCCACGATGGTGTGCAGCGCCTGCTCGGCGTACCGGCGGGCCGTGCCCGGCCTGCCCAGGGCGTCCGGCACCAGCAGCGGTGCGGCGGCCGCTCCGTGCCGCCGGAACCAGGAACGGGTCGTCCCCCGTGCCGACTTCAGCCGCACCGCCCACTCCGCGACCAGCCGGGCCGCCTGCACGCTCACGAACGGCGCGAGCAGCGGCGCGAGCGCGGCGGGCCACTGCTGCGCGGTGCGCAGCACCACGCCCAGCGCGTCCGTGCCGAACCGGGCGACGACCGGCTTGAGCGTGGCGTCGCTGTCCAGACCCGTCGGGTTCCACTCGTCCAGCAGCGGCCGGGCCAGCTCCTCGGGCTTGTCGAGGAAGATCCCCAACGAGCCGACCTTGTTCGCCCGGACCGCGCCCAGCAGCGCCTCCGGATCGTCCGGCCACTCCGAACGCCGTGCCCAGTCGCGCTCCCAGGACGAGGCGTCCGCCCACTCCTGCCGCTCCCCCGGCAGCCAGTCGATCCCCGGCTCGTCCTCGGCGACCAGCCCGCTGACCCTGCGGACCTCGACGACCGTTCGCGGCCGGGTCCACGGAGGGCTCGTGAACAGGTCGGGCAGGGACGCGGCTGGGGCGTCCGGCACCCGGTCCGGTGTGCTCAGCAGCGGTTCGACGACGCCCGCCGCCGGTGGCGAGAGGGAGGCGAGCGCCTGCTCGGCCAGGCCCGGGTGGGCCGACATATGCACCAGCAGGGCGTACCGGAGGGCGTCGGCGTTCGGTCCGCCCGCCGCGACGGCCTCGGCGAGCATGCGCAGGGCACGCCGCGGATACCTGCGGGCCGCCTTCGCCACGAAGGGCTGCGTCCGCTTGTCGTCGAGCTGTTCCAGCAGCAGGCCGAACGCCTCGTCGGACGGCAGCTCGACCAGGACCGAGTTGACCTTCTTGACGGTGTCCGAGGCGACGTACGAGGTGCGCAGGTGCTCCGCCACCAGGGGCGCCACCGCCGTGCCGATGCCCTCCGCGACGGTGGCCACCGTCGGCATCGACCATCCGTGGTGCAGCGAGGTCATCCCGCCGAACTTCCGGACCTGCTCGGGGTCGTTGAACGAGCAGAAGAGCATCGAGCGCAGGACGCGGTCGCGGGGACGGTCGGCCTCGGGGCCGCCCGCGCACTCGTCGAGCCAGGCCGTCTCGGTGGGGACGAGGTACGACACGACGACGCGTCGGCGGGCGCTGCTCCGCACGCCGGCGAGAGCCGCGACCACGGCACCGTACGTGTCCTCGTCGGCGGCCGCGAGCCGCTCTCGCAGCCGGTCCGCGACAGCCCGCACTCGCCAGGCGTGGTCCGCGTGGGCGCCGGCCGGGGCGCGCTCCACGTACGGGTCGAGGCGGAGGCGCCCCCGCTGGGTGAAGTGCCCCTCGATGTCGAAGAGTTCCACGGTGGCCAGGGCGGCGAACACCGCGCCGTGGGCCTCGACCCAGGCGTCGGTGCAGGACGTGCCCGACCAGGCCGTGTCGGAGGTGACGGCCAGCACGGCAGCGCCCAACGGGTCGGCCGCACCGGCGAGTTGTGCCTCGGCGGCCCGCACCAGGTCCGGGTCGCTCCGGGGGCTGTCGAGGTACTGTCGCACCCAGGCGTCGGCATCGCGCAGCTGCTGCTCGGCCTGCTCGGCGGCCCCCTTGCGCGGGGGAGTCGGCCGGCGCGGGACGCCTCCGCGCCGCGGATACACATGGCGGTGCCAGGCCGCCGGCAGCACGAAGGTGTCCTCGTCGAGCACCGGGGTCTCCGGCACAGAGGTGCCGCCCTCGTCGTCGGCGACCGCGGCCACAGTCTCGGTCGCGGCCTCAGCGACGGCCGTGGTGCCGATCTCCCGGTACCCCTTGCGCTCCTTGGCGGCGGCGGTCTTCCGCACGTACTCCGCGGCCTCCTCCGCCGAGGCGCACTCCTTGACCTGGGTCCGTCCCTCCGTCCCCAGACGCCCGTACCGGACGGTCACCGTGGCGCCGTCCGTCTCGGCCTCCCAGAACTTCGAGGAGTTCCCCTCGGCACACTCCCAGCGGCGCACGCCCCCACCCCTTCCGACCGTGCCGGTTCCCCGGCCCACCCCACGCGGATCAAGCCGCTGACCGGCGGACACCCGCCACATCCAGCGACGACGACCACAGTAGGCGGAGCCACTGACAACGCCGTCGGGAGGGCGCCGGCGAAGCCCGGCGGCAGGGAGTCACCGTACGGTTCGGTGCCCTCGGCGCCGGTCGGCCGCCTCCAGTTCACGACGCAACCGCTCCGGGTCCCACGCCTCGCCGACGGCCTGGTGGAGCAGATCGGCCTGGGAGGGTGGGGCGAGCCCGTCGACGGGCGGGTCGCGGTCCAGGTCGGTGGGGAAGGGGTAGCCCTCGGCGGTGGCGGCGACGACGCGGCGCAGCCAGTCGTCCGTGGCGCCCTCGGACCTGCGCCGCAGCAGAACGGGGAACACGGCGTTCACCATCGCCTCGCGGTCCACGGTCTCCATGGCCCGGCCGAACGCGGAGGAGATCTGGAGCAGGTTCGCCATGCGCCGGATGTCCGACGAGCGGTTGTGTCCGGCGGCGTGGAAGAGAGCGGGGTTGAAGAAGGCCGCGTCGCCCTTGTCGAGGGGGAGTTGGACGTGGTGGGCGTCGAAGTACGCGACGAACTCGGGCCGTCGCCACGCGAGGTAGCCGGGCTCGTACCTCTGCGAGTGCGGCAGATAGAGGGTGGGGCCCGACTCGACGGGCATGTCGCAGTGGGCGACCGCGCCCTGGAGGGTGAGGACGGGGGAGAGCCGGTGGACGTGCGCCGGGTAGGCGGCGGCCTGCGGCTGGGAGAGGAAACCGAGGTGGTAGTCGCGGTGCGGGCTCTGGGCTGCGCCGCCGGGGTTGACCACGTTGACCTGTGAGGTGACCTGGTAGGCGGGGCCGAGCCAGGCCTCCGCGACCAGGGCCAGCATGTCGTTGGCGTAGTAGTCGGCGAAGACGTCCGGCGCCCGTACGGCCATCTTGTCCAGGGCGCTCCAGACCCGGTCGTTGGCGCCGGGCTTGGCGAAGTGGTCGCCCCGGGCCGTACCCGAGGCGCGCTCCTCCTCGATCAGCTCGCGGAAGGTGGCGGACGCCCGGTCGACGACGGCAGGGTCGGTGAACGCGCCCTTGAACACGACGATTCCGGGGCCGTCCAGGAGCGTGCGCACCAACTCGGCCTGGACCTCCCGGCGGCCCTGGGGCGTGGCCGTCAGGGCGCGGAGCCGGTCGCTGTCGTAGAGCGGCACGTTGCGCTCGACCCGCTCGGCCGAGGGGTGGTCGGCGGGGTCGGTGTCCTGCTCGACGAGCGCCCGGAACGTGTCGAGATCGCAGTCCGCCTCGGTCAGACAGGTCCGTGCCACCGCGGAGATGGGGGACATCGCGGCTCCTTTCGCAGCCCTTGTGTTCCCGCCAGTCTGCGGACCACGGATCCTTCATTCAATGCGCGAAAACCCCTCAAAAACCCATCACGGTCGGTGCGGAGCGCCGGGCACGAGCCAGTTCCGAGAGGCCGGCCCGGGGCGAGGGGCCGGGCCCGGGTGGCGTCGTGTCGTCCTCGGGTGGTCGTCGTGGGCGTCGTAGCGGGGGCCGCGCTGGTGACGGGCGACCCCGGGGTGGCGGGATGTGCTGGAGTGCGACGGCCGATCTCGTGGCGGGTGCCGGTGTCGCCGCGGTCGGGGTGGCCGGTGTGGTGCTGGCGCGGGACCGACGGGACTTGCCGCTTACTGGCAACTGCGGCTATTCGGACTTGCGGAATTGCCCGGATTCGGAATGTCCCTCTGCATGGTGAGGCCAGCTCACTTCGGTCCCACGATCCTGCCTCCCCCGGTCCGCTGCGGATGAGTGCGCTGTCTCGGAGGCATGGCGCCGGAGCACAGCCCGTGCGGCCGGCCGGCGGATGGCGTGTGGACTCGATGCCGGATGAGCGTGGTTCCGCCACCGCACCGGACACCGTCCTCCCGGTGTGCGAGGTGCCCGACACCGGCTCAGGTCTCGGCGGGCAGATGGATCGAGGCCAGTTCGGCCGGGTCGACGACGATGTGGATGCCGGTGATCCGGCCTTCGGTGACGGTGAAGGCGATGAGGGAGAGAGGTGTTCCGTCGGGGCGCCAGGACATGTGGCCGGGGTTGCCGTTGACCAGCACGGGCCGTTGGCGGGCGACCTCGCCGGAGAACATGCGGGCCCCGGAGGCGACCTTGGTGGCGCCGAGGGTGACGACCACGCCGTCGGAAGTGTCGACGGTCAGCTCCACGTTCGGGTCGAGGACACGCAACAGTGCTTCGAAGTCGCCGCTGCGGGCGGCGGCGCCGAATGCCTCGACGACCTCTCGGTGCTCGCGGCCGGAGCCCGCCGGTCGGTCCGTGGCGTGGACCTTGCGGCGGGCGCGGCTGGCGACCATCTTGGTGGCGGCGGTGGACTTGCCCAGGATCCGGGCGATTTCGTGGAACGGTACTGCGAACATGTCGTGCAGGACGAACGCCAGGCGCTCGCTCGGGGTGAGCGAGTCGAGCACGACGAGCAGGGCGAGGCCGACCGAATCTGCCAGCGCCGCCTGCTCGTCCGGCGCGGGGTCATCGTCGGGTATCACCACGAGGTTCGCGAACTCCTGCTCGTAGGCGATTTCGGGGTGGGCTCGGCGGGATCTCAGGAGGTCCAGGCTGATTCGGCCGACCACCGTGGTCAGCCAGCCCGCCAGGTTGCCGATGGTCGCCGCGTCCTGACGGACGAGGCGCATCCAGGCTTCCTGGACCACGTCCTCGGCGTCGGCGTGCGAGCCCAGCACGCGGTACGCGACGGCGCGCAGCCGATCGCGCTGGGCTTCGAACGCCTCGGTCACAAGGCCGGACGGGTGGGCGGTCACGGCTTCCGCTGCTGACGCAGCGAGACCCGGTTGCCGTCCGGGTCCACCGCCTCGATGCGGACCCCGAACGGATAGTCCTCGGGCTCGGACTCGGCGAAGACGACGCCGCGCTGACGCATGATCTCAAAATCCTTTCGCAGATCGTCGGATTCGAGGATCAGCGGACCGGGCGCGCCCGCTTCCCCCGGCTGTCCCGCGGCCGCCGCATGCGACCACAGGATGATCTGCACCGGGCTGTCGGGAACGCCGACGGTGAGGAACCGTCCGTCGGGCCCCGGGAAGTCGAGCCGTTTTTCCAGGCCCAGTCCCTCGGTGTAGAACTCCAGTGCGCGGTCCTGATCGGTGACGTAGATCGTCACGTACATGATCTTGTTCAGCATCCTGCTCTCGATTCACTCGTTGATGCGACCGTTCGTATGCGGTCGTCGCTCTCATGACGAGTGCCGACGGGAGAAGGTAACAAGACCGGTCCGCGGGAGCGGAAACGGAACACGCCTCACCGCTGATGCCTGAGAAGCATCGTGCGGGCTTCGTCTCGCTCTGGCATCAGAAACGCGAACCCACAGGAATTCGCGACGTGCGAAGTCCGCTGCGTAGCCGAGCCGTGTGTTGCCGGCGTCGTGGGACCAGGTCATCGCGCAGGTGATGGAGATGCCCAGTACGTCGCTCAACACCGACGCCGGGATCTGAGCTGCAAGGTCCAGCAGGGCCGTGTTGCGGCTGGCACGAGCGCGGATGCCGAGCCTCTTGAGCCGTACTGTCAGGTGGCTTGCGGTCATGGCCTGTCCGGCGCGACCGCCCGGGAAGAGCCACGGCCTGGCTCGTTCTGTCCCAGGACAGCGAAAGCCTGGCGACTGTCGGCGAGTTCGAGGAGCAATGACCCCAGCGGCTCGGGAATCTCCACCGGGCGGGATCCCAGCTGGAGCCGAACCCCTTCAGCGCCAGTAAGGATCTTGTCGGTGGTCAGCCGGGCGATGCGAGATACCGGCTGGCCGTACAGCACGACGAGGCAGCCGGCCACCCGGTCGGTCAGGGCGAGATCTGCGTAGTGGAGAAGGCGTTTGCTGATCCGGCCTTCGCCGCGCTGCCGTTGCTGCTCGGCGCCCACCAGATCGTGGAGTCGGTGGTCTGGTCCTCGGTGGCGGCAGCGGACCGGCGACCGTCGCCTGGGCCGTCGTCGCCCTGCCGCTGCTGGCCGTGTGGGTGCCGGCGGGCGTGTGGTGCGTGGCCCCGGCGCGGGCCCGCCCCTGGCTGGCCGTCCCGCTCGCCGTCGGGGTCGCGACCGCCGTGCCGCTCGTCCACGCCCTCGCCACCCGCCCGGTGACGGCCGAGATCCGCGGTCGCACCGTCGGCTACACGATCGACCTCGCCCACCCGGCGCTCCTGGTCGCCGGTTGTCTGCTCGCCACCGTCGGCTCCCTGCTCCTCTCCGGCGACCGGCGACTCGTCGTGCTCGGCCTCCTGGCCGCCGTCGGAACCGCGGTCTGCTGGACGCTGTGGCGACTGGAGTTCCTCTCCACCTGGTGCGCCTTCGCGGCCCTGTGCTCGGTGGTCCTGCTCGACTGGGTCCGCGCACGCGCGACGGCGTCCGCGGGGTCCGCGCACGCGCGACGGCGTGCGCGGCCGCACCAGAACGCCTGAGGCGGCACCGCACAGCCTCGGCGGACCGGTGACGCGGCAGACCTGGTGAATCAATCATCCATCGCACTGTTGACTTTCGGCTTGACCAGCCAGAGGATTCGAGAGGTGACACACTCCGCCGCCGGGCCCCTCGGCCCGGTTCTCCCCGCGGCCCTCGACGAGGCAGCGCACCGCTGCCTCGTCGCGGGCTTCGACGGCACGACGACCGTCCCCGACACCCTGAAACGGCTGATCGACCGCGGCCTGGGCGGGGTCATCCTGTTCACCCGCAACATCCGTGACGCCCACCAGGTCCGCGAACTCACCGCCACGCTGCGGACGCTGCGGCCGGACCTGCTGATCGCCATCGACAACGAGGGCGGCGGCATCGGCCACCTCGTCGCCGCGGGCGCCCCCGAGGTGCCCGGCTCGTGGGCGCTCGGCGTCGCCGACGACCCCGGCCTGACCGCCGCGTGCGCCGACGCCCTCGCCGGACACCTGCTCTCGCTCGGGATCACCGCCTCCTACGCCCCCGTCGCCGACGTCCAGAGCCGGCCCGAGAACCCGATCGTGCGCACCCGCGCCTTCGGCGGCGACCCCGAGCTGGTCTCCCGGCATCTGCGCGCCTGGATCGAGGCGACCGAGCGGCGCCGTGTGGCCTCCTGCGCCAAGCACTTCCCCGGCCACGGCGGGACCGTCACCGACAGCCACCACGAACTGGCGGTCGACCCGCGGCCGTACGAGGGCCTCGACCTCGCTCCCTTCCGGGCCGCCGTCGAGGCGGGCGTGCCGATGCTGATGAGCGCCCACGTCGTCTTCCCGGCCCTCGACCCGGAGCTGCCCGCCACCCTCAGCCCGCGGATCCTCTCCGGCCTGTTGCGCGGCGAACTCGGCTTCGAGGGCGTCCTCGTCAGCGACGCGCTGGAGATGAAGGCGATCGCCGACCGCTACGGCGAGGCGGCCGGCGCCCGTCTCGCGCTCGCCGCCGGAGCCGACCAGGTCATCGTCGCCGTACCGGATCTGGAGGTCACCCTCGCCTGCCGGGACGCCGTGCTCGACGCCCTCGGGACGGGTGACCTCGCGGCGGAGAGGGTCACCGAGGCCGCGGAACGGGTACGGCGGCTCGCGCTGCGGTACGCGGTGCCGTACCGGCCGGGTCCCGTGGCCGCGTGGGACCCGGGCGCCGGACCGGCGGCGGCGCGGCGGGCCGTACGGAGCGCAGGGCCGTTGCCGCCACCGGTGCCGGGGGCCCATGTCGTCGACTGCTTCCCGCCCCCGCACCCCGCCCTCAACTGGGGCGGCGAGGATCTGCTGACCGAGATCCGCGCCCTCGACCCGACCGCCACGGGGACGGCGGTCGCCGGGGAACCGGACGATCTCGCGGCCGTCGCGGGGGAGGCGCTGCGGGCCGCCGCGTCGCGTCCGCTGGTCGTCGCCGTGTGCGATGCCGAGCTGCACCCCTGGCAGGTCCGCCTCCGGGACACCCTCCTGGCCGCCCGGCCGGACGCGCTGGTGGTCTCGACCGGGCTGCCGGACGAGGGAGCCGCGGTGGCCGCGTACGGGAGAGGGCGGGTGAACCTGCGGGCGGCGGCCGAGGTCGTGACCGGCCGGACGTCCTGACCGAGGTGCCCGCCCGGGTGTCCCGGCGGCGGCCGGAACACCCGGGCGGGCACCTCTCGCGTTCCTCGCGTTCCTCGCGTCCCCTCACTTCCCCTCGGTCAACTCCGTGATCCCCCGCGCCGCCAGGTACGCCGGGTCCTCCGCGCGCTCCCGCAGGACCACCGCAGGGCGGGCGTCCTCCTGCCGCAGTCGCATCCAGGCGTCGAAGAACGCGCCGCCCGGGCCGGAGACCGAGCGGGTGGACGGGGTGCAGTCCAGGACCAGGGCGGTCGTACGGGGAGCGGGCCGGGCGGCGGAGCGCAGCTCGGCCACCGTCGTGGACAGGGCCTCCGCGATCGGCTTGGGCCGCCCTGTGGAGTCGAACAGGCCAAGCGTGTACTCCAGTTCGGGAAAGTCCGCCAGGGCGCGGTCGACGTCGTGGGAGCACCACCAGGTGACGCCCCACAGAGCGGAGCAGCCCGCCGCGTTCAGCAGCGTTGCGCGGGCGAAGTCGGAGGCGTCGGCCGCCGGGATGTGCGGCTCCGGGGCGCCGGTCTCCTGGACCCAGACCGGGCGGGCCGGGTCGGTGGCGTAGGCGGCGGCCAGCTCCGTGCCGTACTCCGCGAGGTGGTGCACCTCGGGTGAGCGCGGGCCGTAGCGGCGGGCGCAGTTCGCGGAGAAGACCCAGGGGTGGACCGTGGTGAGATCGCCCTTGCGGGCGGACGCCTCGGGGGTGAACGGGTGGTCGTCGCCGTACCAGGCGGCGTCGTACGCCGAGTGGGTGACCAGGCCGCCCGCCCCGCCGAGTCCGTCCCGCGCGGCGCCGAGCAGGGTGTCGAGGTAGTGGTCGACCTCGGACGGGGTCACCGGGTTGTGTTCGACCAGGTTGTTCAGCTCGTTGCCGAGTTGGAGGCCGATGAGGCGGGGGTGGCCGGCCAGCGCGCGGCCGAGCGTGCGCAGCAGCAGGGCCTGGGCCTCGATCGCCTCGGGGTCGGTGAAGACGTTGCGGTGGTGCCAGCTACGGGTCCACTCGGGGTAGAAGTCGAAGCTCGACAGATGGCCCTGGACGCCGTCCACGAGGACGTCGAGGCCGCACTCGCCCGCCAGGTCCACCAGTCGCACGAGCTGGTCCACCGCCGACGCTCGTACCAGGGCACGGTTCGGCTGGAGCAGGGGCCACAGGTGGAAGACCCGGACGTGGTCCAGCCCCAGCCCGGCGATCTGGGCCAGGTCCTCCCGCGCGAGCCCGGGGTCGAAGTCGTGCCAGGCGTGGAACCAGCCCCTGCGTGGGGTGTAGTTCACTCCGAAGCGGAGTGCGGGCGCGGGTGGGGGTGGCGTGCTGATGGCGTCCTCCTCGAGAGACGGACCTTGTTTCCGGCGAATGTATCAACCACCATGGACGGCAATGAATAGTGATTTGAACCAAGCTTCTCCGGGCGCCACGGCCCTCCCCGCCTATGTGGTCGGCATCGACGCGGGCGGCACCCGTACCCGCGCCGTCCTGGCGGAGCTGGACGGTGGGCGGGTCCGGGGCGAGGGCTCGGCGGGGCCGGGCAACGCGCTGACCGTCCCCGGCCCGCTGCTCGCCGACCACCTCGCGGAGGCCGTCGCGCGGGCCGTGCCGGAGGCGCTGCGCGGACGGGTGGTGGCCGTGGCGGGCGGATTCGCGGGGGCCGGTCATCGGGCCCAGGGCACCGACGAGCCCGGTCGGCTGCGGGCGGGCGCCGCCCTGTCGGCCGCGCTCGACCGGCTCGGTGTCACCGCCGCCTCGGTCGGCGTCCACAGCGACATCGAGACGACGTTCGCCGCGGCCCCCGGCCATCCCGCCGACGGACTGGTCCTGGTGGCCGGCACCGGCGCGGTCGCGGCCAGGATCGCCGAACGGGTGCCGGCCGCGACCTCGGGCGGCGACGGCTGGCTCCTCGGGGACGACGGCGGCGGCTTCTGGATCGGCCGCGCGGCCGTACGGGCGGCCCTGCGCGCGGCCGACGGCCGGGGTACGCCCACCGCGCTCGTCCGCGCCGTCGGCCGGGACCTGGGGCTGTCGGAGGAGGTGCTCCCGGCGGAGGGCTACGGAACGACCGGCGCCGCCGAGTGGAGTGCCGAGCGGCGCACCGCCTACCGGGCCCGGCTGCTGCCCGCCGTCATGGACCGGTCGCCCGTCCGTCTCGCCGACCACGCGCCCGGGGTGGTGCGCACCGCCGAGGAGCGGGACGCCGTGGCCGCGCGGATCCTCCAGGAGGCCGCGCGGCGCCTGGCCGAGACCGTCGCCGCGCTGGCCCCCCGGCCGGGCGAACCCCTGGTCGCCACCGGGGGCCTGCTCGCCCCCGACGGCCCCCTGCTGCCCCCGCTGACCGAATGCCTAGCCCCCCTCGGCCTCACCGTCACCCCGGTCGCCGACGGCTCCCCGGGCGCCGTGGCCCTGGCCCGCCGCGCCCACGCCCCGGGCGACTGACCCGACCGGCAACCACCTTCGCCCGAAGCCTCGTCGAGCCGCCCGCTCAGCTCCTCCCCCCACCCCCTGCCGCTCGCCCCCGCCCGACAAGGACGACCCATGCCCCCTCAGGACCAGCCGGTCGCCCCGGCCGCCGCCGCCGACGGCCCCCTGTTGCCTCCGCTGACCGAACGACTCGCCCCCCTCGGACTCACTGTCATCCCGGTCGCCGACGGCTCCCCGGGCGCCGTGGCCCTGGCCCACCTCGCCCGCGCCCCGGGCGACTGACGCGACGGGCAACCACCTTCGCCCGAAGCCAACCGAGCCGCCCCCTCCCAGCCGCCCGCCTCCGAAGCTGCCCACGTCGCCCCCCTCCCCGACCGCCTACCCCC
>NZ_JBVISJ010000010.1:0-69601 GCF_055575575.1 Streptomyces sp. NPDC034049 | reverse complement strand
CCGGTCGCCGACGGCTCCCCGGGCGCCGTGGCCCTGGCCCGCCGCGCCCACGCCCCGGGCGACTGACCCGACCGGCAACCACCTTCGCCCGAAGCCAACCGAGCCGCCCCCTCCCAGCCGCCCGCCTCCGAAGCTGCCCACGTCGCCCCCCTCCCCGACCGCCTACCCCCCCAGCGGCCCACCTCCCCGCCCGCTCAGCTCTCCCTCCGCCCCCCTGCCGCTCGCCCCCGCCCGACAAGGACGACCCATGCCCCCTCAGGACCAGCCGGTCGCCCCGGCCGCCGCCGCTCCCGCGCTGCCGCCGTACCGCGACCCGGCCGCCCCGCTCGACATCCGGGTCGCCGACCTCCTCTCCCGTATGACCCGGCGTGAGAAGGTCGGGCAGCTCAACCAGCGGATGTACGGCTGGGACGCCTACCGCCGCACCCCGGCCGGGGAGTTCGAGCTGACCGAGGCCCTGTCCGCCGAGACCGAGCGCTTCGCGGGCCTCGGCGCGCTCTACGGTCTGATGCGGGCCGACGCCTGGTCCGGAGTCGACCACGGCGCCGGGCCCGGCGCCGAGGACAGCGCCGACCTCGCCGACCTGGTCCAGCGGCACGTCCTGGAGCGCAGCCGGCTCGGGATCCCGGCCCTCTTCGTCGAGGAGGTCCCGCACGGCCACATGGCCCTCGACGGCACGGTCCTGCCCGTCAACCTGGCCGTCGGCGCCACCTGGGACCCCGCCCTCCACGAGCGGGCCGCCGCGCACGTCGCCGCCGAACTCCGCGCCCGCGGCGGCCATGTGGCCCTCGTCTCCGCGCTCGACATCGCCCGCGACCCGCGCTGGGGCCGTACCGAGGAGTGCTTCGCCGAGGACCCGTACCTCGCGGCCCGCCTGACCGAGGCCCTGGTCACCGGCATGCAGGGACCGTCGCACGCCCAGCGGCCACCGGGGACGCACGGAGGGACCGCCACGCCAGGAGCGCCGCCCCCGCTGGAAGCCCCACGCTTCGCCCCCGACCGTGCCCCCGTCGTCCTCAAGCACTTCGCCGGGCAGGGCGCCACCGTCGGCGGCCGGAACTCCGCCGAGTCCGAACTCGGCCTCCGCGAACTGCACGAGATCCACCTCCCGGCCGCCCGGGCCGGCGTCCGCGCGGGCGCCGCCGGCGTCATGGCCGCCTACAACGAGGTCGACGGCATGCCCTGCTCCGGCAACCGCGCCCTCCTCACCGGGCTGCTGCGCGAACAGTGGGGCTTCGACGGCCTGGTCATGGCCGACGGACTCGCCGTCGACCGGCTCGCCCGCATCACCGGCGACAAGGTCTCCGCCGGCGCCCTCGCCCTGGACGCGGGCGTCGACCTCAGCCTCTGGGACGACGGCTTCACCCACCTGGAGGAGGCCGTCGAGCGCGGCCTGGTCGACGAGGCCGCCCTGGACACCGCCGTCGCCCGCGTCCTGCGCCTGAAGTTCCGCCTCGGCCTGTTCGAGAACCCCTACACCCGCCGCGCCTCGATCCCCGAGCACACCGGACGCGCGCACAGCACCGACCTCGCCCGCGCCTGCGTCACCCTCCTGCGCAACCCGGCCGCCACCCTGCCCGTCGGCCCCGCGGTACGTCGTCTCGCCGTGCTCGGCCCGCACGCCGCCGGCACCGGCCACCACCTCGGCGACTACACCGCCCCGCAGCGCCCCGGCACCGGTACGAGCGTCCTCGACGCCCTGCGCCGCCTCGCCCCGCCCGGTACGGAGGTCCGTCACGCCGAGGGCACGGCCCTCACCGGCGCCGACCACACCGGCGTCCCGGCCGCGACCGCCGAGGCCGCCGCGGCCGACCTCGCGGTGCTCGTGCTGGGCGGCAGCAGCGCCCGTACCCCCGGCACGGAGTTCGACGCCAACGGCGCCGCGCGGACCGTGGTGTCGGAGATGACCTGCGGCGAGGGCGTCGACCTGGCGGGACTACGGCTCGGCGCGGCGCAGGAGGCCCTGCTGGACGCCGTCGTGGCGACGGGCACGCCCACCGCGGTCGTCTTGATGCAGGGCCGTCCGCACGTGCTGCCCGAGGCACCGGCCGCGGCACTGCTCACCGCCTGGTACCCGGGCCCGTGGGGCGGCGAGGCCGTCGCCGAGGTGCTCCTCGGACTCGCCGAGCCCCTCGGCCGGCTCCCCATCTCCGTCCCCCGCTCGGTCGCCCAGCTCCCCGTCCACTACAACCACAAGGACACCGAGTACGGCGGTTACGTCGACGAGAGCGCCGAGCCGGCGTACTCCTTCGGGCACGGGCTGTCGTACACGACGTTCGACCTCGGTGCGCCCCGGGTGTCGGGGCGCACGGTCGAGGTGGACGTCACCAACACCGGCGGCCGGCACGGGCGTTCGGTCGTGCAGGTCTACCTCCGCAGGCTGGTCGCCCGCACCTGGCCGCGCACCCTCGAACTGTGCGCGTTCGAGGGTGTCGGACTGGCGCCGGGGAAGAGCCGTACGGTCCGTCTGGCGTTCGAGGTGCCCGCCGGGACCGACGCCGTGGAGCTGCGGGTCGCGCGGTCCGCGCGGGAGGCGCTGGACGTCGTACCCGTCGTGGTGGACCTCCGGGAGATCAGAGCTTGACCGCCCCGGAGGACACACCCTTGTAGAACCACCGCTGGGTGATCACGAACAGCACCAGCACCGGGATCACGGAGATCACCGAGCCCGCCATCACCATCCGCTGGTCGTAGCCGAAGGAGGAGGACGTGAGGCGGGACAGGCCGAGCGTCAGGGTGAAGTGGTCCTCGGTGCGCAGCACGATCAGCGGCCACAGGAAGTCGTCCCAGGCGCTGATGAAGGTGTTGATGGTGACGACCAGGATCGCGCCCCACGCGGACGGCAGATACAGATACCGGAACCGCTTCCATTCGCCCGCGCCGTCCAGCATCGCCGCGTCCTCGACCTCGCGCGGCACGGCGAGGAACGCGGCCCGCATGATCAGGACGTTGATGGCGGCGACGAAGCCGGGCAGCCAGACCCCCACCAGGCTGTCGACCAGGCCGAGGTCACGGACGCTCAGGAACAGCGACACCATGATCGATTCGAAGGGGAACATCATGGACGCCATCAGCAGCACCCAGACCAGCTTGCGGCCCTTCCAGCTCGGCTTGGAGAGCATGTAGCCGGCGAGCGTGGAGAAGACGAGCTGGCTGGTGACGGAGAGCGCCACGACCACCAGGCTGTTGCGGATGTACGTCCAGACCGGGACCTGCGCGAACACCTCGCGGTAGGCGCGCAGCGTCGGGTCGTGGGGGAGGAGGGAGGCGTTCGCGCCGAACACGTCCTCGCCGACGCCCTTCAGCGACGACAGCAGCTGCCACAGCAGCGGTCCGACGGTGATGCCGAGCACGAACAGCAACAGCAGGTAGCGCACGACGAGTTCGCGGGGGCGGCCGTAGTCCCGCCAGCGCGGCATCAGCCGCCGCCCGGTGACCGGGAGCGCGCCCGTGGCCGTCTCTTTCACGGCGGTGGTCACGACTCGTCCTCCTTCGTCAGCCGCTGTGCGAGCAGCGTGAGGCCCAGGGTGAGTACGAAGAGGGCGACGCTGACCGCCGAGCCGTAGCCGGCGTTCCCGGTGAGCGGGTCGAGGGCGACGTCCCGGATGTAGAAGGGGAGGGTGCGGTCGGCGCCGCCGGGCCCGCCGGTCGCGCCGCCGAGCATGTAGATCTCCGTGAACACGCGCAGCGAGCCGATGCCGGTGAGGGTGCCGACCAGCATCATCGAGGTGCGTACGCCGGGCACGGTGACGTGCCAGAACCGGCGGACGGCGCCCGCGCCGTCCACGGCGGCGGCCTCGTGCAGCTCCTTGGGCACGTTCCCCAGGGCGGCCAGGTAGAAGATCATGTACCAGCCGAGGCCCTTCCACAGGGTGAGCCCCATCGCGCACAGCAGGATCAGCCACGAGTCGGACAGGAACGGGATCGCCGACCGGATGATGTGGGCCTTCTGCAGCCAGGTGTTGACCAGGCCCTGGTCGCTGAGCAGCCACTGCCAGCTGAGGCCGACGACCACGCTGGAGGCGAGGACGGGGGTGTAGAAGGCGGAGCGGAAGAAGCCGATGCCGGGCAGGTTCTTCTCCACCAGCACGGCCAGCATCAGCGGCAGCAGCACCATCAGCGGGACCACGATCACCGCGTACAGCACGCTGTTGCGGGTGGCGAGCCAGAAGTCGGAGTCGCCCAGCATCCGGGTGTAGTTGTCCAGGCCCACGAACGAGGCGGCGCCGCCGAGCGGTTTGGCGTCGGTGAAGGACAACAGGAGCGTGTTCAGGAACGGGTACAGACCGAAGACGCCGATGCCGATGATCGCCGGGGACATCCACAGCCACGGCAGCCACCAGCGGCGGTAGAGCGCGGCGCCGCCCGCGTCGGCGCTGGGGCCCGGCTTGAGGGCCCGCACCAGGCGGCGCCGGCCGGCCGGTTCCCCGGGGCGGGGGTCGCGGGAGGGGACCGCGACCCCCGGTCCCTTGGTGGGGGGAGAGAGGGTGGTCATGCTCAACTGCCCTGCTCGATCAGCTCGTTGGCCTTCTTCTGGGCCTCGTCCAGGGCGTCCTGGGCGCTCTTCTTGCCCTGCATGGCCAGCTGGATCTGGGCCGTGATGGCGTTCAGCTCACCGGGTGTCAGGGCGATCTCGTCGGCCGTGGAGGTCTTGCGGTCGCTCGCGACGATCTTGCGGGCCTCGGCGAACGGGTCGTCGCCCTTGACCGACTGGAAGAAGGGGTCGTCCAGGGAGGCGGTGGTGGAGGGGAAGATGACGACGTTCGGGTCCTTCGCCCACTCCAGCTGGTTCTTCGCATTGGTCAGGAACTGCGCGAAGGACAGCGCGGTCGCCGCGTTCTTGCTGGTGGAGGCGACGCCGATGTACTGCGGGGCGCCGACGGTGTGGCCGAGGTCGTCCAGCATGAAGCGGGCGACGCCGGTCTTCTTGTAGACGCTCGGGTTGTTCTGCTGGATGAAGCGCAGGAAGTTGGGGTTGGTCGGGCCGTAGACCAGCTTGCCCTGGCCGTAGACGTTGGCCGGGTCCTGGGTGGAGGAGAGCGAGTCCCTCGGCATGCCGCCGGCCTTGTAGAGCTTGGTCATCGCCTCGACCCACCGCGCGGTCTTCGGGTCGTCGGCGAAGGTGAACTTCTTGCCGTCGGAGGAGAGGATCTCGATGTCCATCTGCTGCCAGTCGGCGGGGATGCGCAGCTGCGGGTTGGCGAGGAAGGCGTAGTACTTGCCGTCGGAGACCTCGGCTATCTTCTGCGCGTCCTCGAACAGACCGAGCACGGTCGTCGGAGGTTTGGCCGGATCGAGGCCCGCCTTCGCCATCAGCTCGGTGTTGAAGGTCTGCACGATGCCGCCGGAGTACCAGGGCAGGACGCTGTGCACCTCGGCGCCGGTGGCGTCGGCGTACCTGCTCGACTTCCACAGGTTCGGCACGAACGGCTCGCCCGCGTCCGGGGCCTTCTTGTCCAGGTCGAGCAGATAGCCGTTCCTGGTGAGCGCGATCGCCGTGTTGACGTTGATGTTCACCACGTCCGGCAGTGTGCAGCCCTGTGCGTCCGCGACCAGGCGCTGGGTGAAGGTGGCGTCGCCCGGGTCGTCGACCCACTTCACGGTGGTGTCCGGGTGGGCCTGTTCGAAGGCCTTGATGACACCGTTGAAGTAGCCGCCGAAGTCTTTCTTCAGATTGGTCGTCTGGAAGGTGATCGTGCCCTTGACGTCTCCGGTGAGCTTTCCGGAGCCGACGTTGCCCTGGTCGACCTTGCAGCCGCCGGCCGTGGCGTCCCCGCTGTCGGATCCGCCGCCCGACAGGCCGCAGCCCGCGGCGGTCAGGGTGAGGGCGATGACGCCCACCACACATCCGGTCAGTCTTCTCGCGCGCATGTCGCCTCCTGCGATCAGTCAGCTGCTGGGTCGAGTTGCTGGTTCAAATCACCAACTTGGACTCTGAATGATGAAAAGGTGGACCAGAATTCATCGGAGGTCAATGCCTGGCCGTGTTGCTTTTCGGTTCCGAGTCGCTCTCCGCCTCTCCGGTGCCGGCCCGCGCGCCCGGGCGCGCGGGCCGTCCGTCAGTGCCGGTGCTCGTGGTCGGGGTGCGACGGATCGCCGGGATGCTCGTGCCCCGGCGCGTACTCCACATCGGCCCGCGCCCGGTCCAGCCAGTCGAAGAAGGCCTGCCGGCCCATGGCCCGCCGCAACTCCCGCGCGACGTCCTCGTGGACCTCGTCGTAGGGCAGGAAGTCGCCCTCCACGGCCCCGCCGTAGGGGTCGACGCCGCGCCGCAGGGCCCGCGGGGTGAGGAAGCGGTCCGGATTGCGGTCGTAGTAGCCCCGTACGGCCTCCTCCGGCACCCGCTGCTCGGCCTCCAACGCCGCCAGCAGGGTGCGCGCGGCGGGGGAGTGGGCGAGCGCCACGGCGATGATGCTGCCCAGATCGGCGACCTCGGTCCCGGACACCGCGAGCGGGCGGTCCGGCGCCTCCCCGGGCGGCGGCGGAAGCCCGCGCGCGGCACACGCCCGCCGGGCCAGCTCGTCGGCGACGACCACCTGCGTCGCCCACCGTCTGCGCTGCCGCTCCGCCCGCGCCTGCCCCTCCGCCCGGACCTCCCGGTCCCGCGCGGGCACGACGGCCAGTACGCCGTCCACCCGCTCCCGCCCGACGGGCACACCACCGACGAGCGCGGCGTGCGGGGTGTGCGCGGCGTGGGCCGGGTGCCCGCGCGGTGGGGTGGGCCGGTCCGGTCCCGTGTCACCACCGCGCGCCCCTGGCGCGGTCACGGTGTCACCTCCAGGACGACCGCCTCCGTGTAGGCCACACAGCCGTGCCACCCGGCCTTCGCCATCAGCCAGTACGCACCCGCGGGCACCGCCGAGCCGTCGACCTCGATCGTGCACTCGGCGCTCTCCCCGGCGGCCAGGGAGAAGCCCTGGAGGCCCGGTGCGACGCCCGCCCAGGTCCCCCACGACGACAGGGCCCAGAGCGCCCCGCCCACCGGACCCCGGGTGGTGTTCCGCAGGCGCACCGGCACCCGCACCCGTTCACCCCGGCGCACCTCCACCCGGTCGACGCCCAGCTCCATCACCAGGCTCGGCCCGGTCCGCCCGTCCGGCTCGCCCGCCACGGCCGCGCCGGGCACGTCCAGGGCGACCACGTCCTCGAACGTCTGCCCGCCGTGGGTCAGCCGCGCGGCGAGCGCGTAGCGGCCGGGGACCGGGTCCGGCGGCGGCACCACGGTGACCTCGGTGAGCGAGAAGCCGCCGGCGCCGAGCGCGTACGGCACCTCGGCGGGCTCGGCGCTCCAGCCGGGCGGCACCTCCAGCGCGACCGTGCCCGAGACCGGCGCGTCCGTCAGCTCGGAGGAGATCCGGACCGTCGCCGTGACCGCGCCGTCGGCGGTCAGCGCGGCCGGCGAGAGGTAGACCGCCACGGGCATGTTCCCGCGCGGCGCCGGACCCGAATTGTGCAGCCAGTACCGGGTGGGCACGGGCTGCGCGGGTTCGTGCGCGGCGACACCGGCGTCCTCCTCGGGGAGCCCGCACGTCGGCGAAGGCTCCGCGGTGGCACTCCCGTCCGCCGAGGCGTCGGCGGCGGACCGTACGGGCGCGGCGGCCACCGGCGAGGCCAGCACGGTGGCCACCTCGAACCCCGTGAGGTCCAGCTCCAGCGACCCGTCCCCAGCGGGGGTGAGCGCCGCACCGGCCCGCTCCAGGACGTCCGCCCGACGGCCCCCGGCCCACGCCGAGGGTCCCGTCACCCGCGCCCGCACCGGCCGCCCGTCCACCTCGTGCGCCCGTACGACGACCTCGCGCGCCGGGTCCACGGGGACGGTGCCGCCCCGGGCCAGCGGCGACCCGGCCGGCTTGAGGGCGTCCAGCACCACCCGGCCCTCGGGCTCCAGCGCCAGCAGGGTCGCGGCCCTCGGCAGGCCGGTCCCCGTCCCGGCGGGCTCCCGCAGCCGGGCCGTCAGCGGATGCTCGGGCGTCCGCAGCCGCCCCGTGAGCGGATGGTTGAAGGCGTGCCCCGCGCGCGGCCAGCTCAGGTCGCGCCAGTCGCCCTCGCCCGCGACGACCGCGTACTCGAAGGTGTGGGACCAGCGCTGGAGCTGGAAGCCGGAACCGTCCGGCGCGGTGCGGCGCGGCGGATCGACCCAGATGCCGGAGGGCCAGCCGGTGCAGGAACGCATCAGCGACATGTAGAGGTCGCCGCAGGAGGTGACGACACAGCCCGGGGTGCCCCGGTTCAGGATCGCGAAGCCCCGCCCGTCCCAGGCGTCTCCCGGCGGCAGCGCCTCGCCGCCCCCGGCCGCGACGGCCCGTACGGTCGCGTCGTCGAGATCGGCGATCAGCGCGTCGACGGCCTTCGCGTCGTCCTCGGGGCGGGCGCCCGCCACCACGAGCAGCGGCAGCCGCTCCAGGTCGCGCAGGTCGGCCCCGGGCACCCACTCCTCCCGCAGCGAGGCGCGGGGTGCCACCCACACCGCGGCAAGGCCCTCCTCGGCGAGCTGTCGGCGCAGTTCGCGGGCGGCCGCCGGGTCCCAGCCGAGGACCTCGGCGACCATGGCGTTGCGCTCCGGGCCGCCGACGGCGATCCGGATGTCGGGCAGGTTGGAGTCGACCTCCAGATCGCCGTAGCGGGGGCCGCCCGCGATCGTCGAGGTGGCCGTGACGCCGGTGCGGACCAGGGCGGCGGCCAGCGGGGTGCCCAGTTCGCCGGCGGCGTCCCAGTCGTCGAAGACCAGTTCGGCGACGCCGATCGAGCGGTGGCCGAGCAGGACGCCGGTGTCGTCGTGGACGGCGACCCGGGCTGTGGAGCCGAGCCCGAACCAGGTGTTGGCCGGGTTGTCGAGCGTCCACGGGAACTGCTCGCTGTCCACCTCCACGAAGCCGAAGCCCCGCCCCACGACCGCGTCCGCGACCTCGTGCACCGGCAGCCCGCCGCGCACGTCCGAGGGCCAGCGCACCCGGATCAGCCGGTCGGCGCCGTCGTAGCCGTCGACCGTCGTCGTCACGTCCAGCCGGTCCACACCCGCCCAGAGGGTGAGCCGCTGGGTGTACCGGAACAGGCCCAGGTCGGCGCGGACGGTGATGCGGGAGCCGGCCGGCGAGTGCTCGACATCGATGTCAGCCGTCACGTCCCGGCTCCGGGCGGCCGTGGTGCCGGTCGGGGTGAGGTGCCAGGGGCCCTCGCCGAAGCGCGGGTGCCTCGGGTACTCCTCCTGCACCACCAGCTCGTTGCCGATGTCCCCGGGCCGCAGCAGCTCCCGCCCGCCCCCGGCTCCGCCGAGCGCGCGCAGACCGCTGACCCCGCCGCCGCGCGCGGGGTCGACGGTCACCTCGTAGAACTCGTTGCGGATGGTCGTCCCCTCGCCGACCGTCCAGCCGGGGACCGAACCCTCCGCCAGCGGGAGCGCCTTGAGGCCCATGCCGGGCACCTCCGGCACGACGACGCTCAGTTCGCCGTCCTCGGACACGGCGGGCAGCGGCAGCCCGGTGTGGTCGAGCGGGATCCGGCCGGGGTCGGCGACGGTCAGCACGTCCCCGCGCCGCCAGGTCGCGGAGTTGAGGACGACGAGGTCGGTTCCGTCGCCCGGCTGCGGCGTGACCCGGTCGGCGAGCGCCTGGGTGGCGTCGGTGTGCACCTCCCGCGCCAGGTCGTACAACTCCCGCCAGCCGGTGAGCAGATCGATGTACACCTGGTCCGACTCGGAGCCGGTGATGGCGTCGTGGTGGGCGCCGTAGATCAGCTGCCGCCAGGCCTTGTCGAGGGCCGCGTCGGGATAGGGGTGCCCGGTGACGAGGGAGGCGAGGGTCGCCCAGGCCTCGGCGTCGGCGAGCAGCGTCTCGCCGTACCGCTGGGCCTGCTTGGTGTCGATGTAGGAGACGTCCTTGCCGGTGTAGACCGGGTTCATGTCCCGGGTCTGCGGGGAGGCCGTGCGTCCCTCCCGCTCCAGCTCGGCGCGGACGGCGGCGAAGAAGTCGCGGGGAATGCCGCTGACGAACCGGGGCCAGACGTACCGCTCGTTCCAGTCGCGGTGGATGCCCATCACCCAGCGGCACGGCGGGGCGTAGTCGCCGCCGACCGGCAGCAGGACGTTCCGGGTGAGCGCGACCTTCTTCAGCCCCCGGAAGAGCTTGAGCGCGGCGGCCTCCGCCTCGGGGAGCGTGGGCGCGTTGTCGATGGCCCAGCCGGCCCCGTAGTGGTTGACCATGTACGCGGTCAGCAGGCCGCGTCCGGACGGGGCGATCCAGCTGAACTCCGCCGGGAACTGCATCCGCCGCGGATCGCGCGGCTCCTCCCCGAACACCGACAGGGTCGGCCCCCACTGGTGGAAGGGCCCGCGCGCCCACGAGCTCGACGTGACCCCCGCGTCCGCCATCAGCCCCGGGAACTGCGGATCGTGCCCGAAGGCGTCCAGCTGCCAGGCGGTCTCCGGCGCGGCCCCCATGATCCCGCGCTGGAAGCCGTCGCCGTACAGCGCGTTGCGGACGGTCGCCTCGGCGCCGGTGAGGTTGGTGTTGGGCTCGTTGTAGGTGCCGCCCATGATCTCGACGCGGCCGGTGCGGATGAGCTGCCGCAGGAAGGCCCGTTCCTCGGGGAAGGCGTCCCAGTAGGGCTTGAGGTAGTCGACCTCGGCGAGCACGAAGGTGTACGCCGGATCGCGCCGGGCCAGGTCGCAGTGGGCGCGGACGAGACTCATGCCGGACTGGCCGCGCGAGTCGAAGGTCCGCGCGGGCAGGCCCGAGACGGCCGGGTCGTCGGCGACGTCCCAGGTCTCGGTGTAGGCGGCCTGGGTGTTCCACCAGACGGGGTCGTAGTGGAAGTGGCTGACCATGAACATGGTCCAGCCGGGTTCGGCGACCGTGAAGCGCGCGGTGTGCCGGGCCACCAGGTCCCCGTCGGCGGCCGTGACGGTGATCTCCCGCTGGTCGCCGGGGGTGAGTCCGTCCGTGGTCACGGGTATCTCGGCGCGTGCGGTGCCGTCCTCGCCGACGGTGACGACGGTGCGCCCGACGGCACGGACACCGGGGCCTTCCACGCTCAGCCGGACCGGCCGGCCCGAGGCGTGCTCGACGTCCACGGCGACCACCTGGTGCGGCTGGTCCTCCGTCCCGACGAAGAGCTCGGTCGACTCGACAGAGATGAGGCGCATGGGGCTCCTACGAGTGCTCGAGGGAGCCCCATCCTGGCAGCGCGGGGTGGTTCAATCAACCATGCATCGGAATATTGGTTGATTCATCCATGCAGGGATCGGCCGCCGGTGCGACCGTGCCGCGGGCCGGTCAGCGGCTGCGCCGGGACTTCACCGCGTGCGCCCCCGCGATGTGGTCGGTCAGCGCCAGGGAGGCGCTCGCCCGCTGGTAGGAGAGCTGGCCGACGCGGACGTAGAGGCAGTCGATGAGCATCAGCACGGAGTGGCGGGCGCCGATGCTGCCGGTGCGGAAGCTGGTCTCCGACGAGGAGGAGACCAGCCTGATGTCGGCCGCGCGGGCCAGCGGCGAGCGGGGGTCGGCGGTCAGCGCGATGGTGGTGGCGCCGCGCTCCCTGGCCAGCTCGAACGGCTCGATCACCTCCCGGGTGGCGCCGGAGTGGGAGATGCCGATCGCCACGTCCGCCGGGGTGAGCAGGGCGGCCGAGGTGGTCGCCGCGTGCACCTCGGTCCAGCCGCGCACCGCGCAGCCGATGCGGAACAGCCGGGTCTCCGTCTCCTGCGCGACCGCGCCGCTGCCGCCGACGCCGTACACGTCCGTGCGCCGCGCGCGGGCCACGGCCTGCGCCGCCCGCTCCACGGAGTCCAGGTCGATCCGGTCGATGGTCTGCTGGATCGCCCGCAGATCGGCGGTGCCGACCACCTGGACGACCCGCTCCAGGCTGTCGTCGGGGGAGATGTCCGGGCCGATCTCGGCGCTGCCCCACTCGGAGGACTCGCCCCGGCCCCGCTCCTGGGCCAGCTCGATCAGCAGGTGCTGATAGGAGTCGAGGCCGATGGCCCGGCAGAACCGGGTCACGGTGGCCTGGGAGGTGCCGGTGCGGCGGCCCAGCTCCGCGGCCGAGCAGTGGGTGACGGCGGCCGGATCCTCCAGGATCAGCTCGCCGACCTTCCGCAGGGAGCCGGCCAGCCGGGGCAACTCGGTGCGGATCAGGGTGGTGACATCGGTCGAGGGCATGCAGAGAAGGTACCAGCCACCCGTTGACGTGGCGGCTGAATACCAGGACCGGACTGGGCGGCCGCACTCGGGGGTGAACTGCGCCATTGCTCCGGATGCTGGCCCTGTGATTCAGTGATTCACTGATAAGAGTGTATGGGGTGGTTCAATCCACCAGTGGGGAGTCTCAGGTGTCCGTCGAGTCCGCCAACGAGTCCGTGACCGAGCCGGTGAGCGCCGACCGCTTCGCGCGCGAGGGCCTCGCCGTCCTGCACCGTCTCACCGAGTCCGCGCGCGCCGACGTGAGCGCCGCCGCCGGGCTGATCGCCGACTGCGTCCGCGCGGACGGCGTCGTCCAGGCCTTCGGCACCGGCCACTCCCAGGCCATGGTCCTGGAGCTCGCGGGCCGCGCCGGCGGCTTCGTGCCCACGAACCGGATCCAGATGGCCGACCTCGTCCTCTTCGGCGGCGACCACCCGAGCGGCCTCGACGACCCGCTGCTCGAACGCGAGCCCGGCGTGGCGGTCCGCCTCTACGAACTGGCCGACCCCCGCCCCGAGGACCTCTTCGTCGTCATCTCCAACTCCGGCGTCAACAACGTCATCGTCGAGATGGCCCTGCACGCCAAGGAGCGCGGCCACCGCCTGCTCGCCCTCACCTCCCTCGCCCACACCCGTTCCGTCCCCGCCACCCACCCCAGCGGCAAGAAGCTCGCCGACCTCGCCGACGTCGTCCTCGACAACGCGGCCCCGCGCGGCGACGCCCTGCTGGAGCTGCCGGGCGGCGGCGCCGTCTGTGCCCTCTCCACGCTCACCGGCGTCATGCTCATCCAGATGACGGTCGCCGAGGCCGCCGGCCGCCTCCTCGCCTCCGGCGACCGCCCCCCGGTCTACGTCTCCGCCAACGTGCCCGGCGGCTTCGAGGGCAACCTGGACCTGGAGAAGCGGTACGCCGGCCGCATCCGACGCACCGCCAGCTGACCACCAGGGGAGGTCTAGGAGACCGGCACGGGCGTCAGAGCGACCGCCAGCGGATAGGCACCGGTCGGCAACGGCGTTCCGGCGGTGCCGGAGACGGTGTCGACCGGCACCAGCCTGTTCCCGTCGGCCGTGGTCACGTACGCCGTGCCACCGTCCCAGTCGAGGCCGACGTCGAAGGCGGACCTGCCGACGGTGATCTGTTTCCCGGGCGCACCGGTCACGGTGTCGACGGGCGTGACATGGTCACCGGTACTGGGGCTCACCCACAGCGTCCGCCCGTCCGGTGACAGTCCGAGCCCGTACGCCTGGCCCGACACGAGCAGCGTCGGCCCGGTGTCATTGCTCGCGGTGTCGATCGGAGTCACCGTCGACCCACCGGAGTTGGACACGTACACCGTCTTCCCGTCCGGCGCGGCGACCACGTTGAACGGACGGGGCCCGACCGGGATCGCCGCCCCGACCCTCCGGGTGCCCAGGTCGACCGGCGAGACGGTGTTGTCGTGGATGTTCGCCACGTACAGCGTCCGCCCGTCCGGGGTGATCGCCATGTTCTCCGGCCCCGCCCCGACAGCGACCGTCGCGCCTGCCTCGAGCGTGCCCGTGTCCACCGGCTGCACCGTGCCGTCCGTGTAGTTGGCGACCCACAGCGTGCCGCCGTCCGGCGTGAGCGCGAGCCCGGCGGGGACCCGGCCCACCGCGACCGTGGCGGTCACCTCGCCGCGCGCCACGTCGATGACGCTCACCGAGTTCGAGCCCTGGTTCGCGGCGTAGGCGGTACGTCCGTCGGCGCTCGTCACCACCTCACCCGGGTTGGCGCCCACGGCGATCTCCCTGCTCCTGCCGGAGGACAGATCGATCGAACTCACCGACGCCCCGCTGAAGTTGGCCGTCAGCGCCCGGGGTGTGCCGTCCCCGTCGGTGACCCGCACCGGCAGCGCCCGGTCGAGGACGCCCGCCCCGGACACCACCACGGAATGCACGCCCTCGGTGACGCCGGTCAGGGTGACCTCGGCCGACGCGCCGCCTCCGGCCGGCACGGTCACGGTCCCCTCGGCGGGAGAGGCGGTGACCCCGCCCGGCAGATCGAGCTTCCAGGTGACCGTCCGCGCCTCGGCGGAGGAGAAACGGAGGGCCACCGCCCCGGAGGTCCCCGGCTTCAAGGAGAGCGAACCCGGGGCGAAGGAGACGTCGACTCCGGGGTCGGGCGCGTGCTGGAGCATCGCCCGGTACAGGAACTGGTCCATCACCCCCGGCGACACCTGCTGCGGTATCGCGTCCAGCGCCTTGCGCTCGCCCCGCAGGCGGTTCCAGTACGTCGACACCGCGTCCGCGTCACCCCGTCTGCCGGCCAGCAGCAGGTCGACGGCGGTCAGCCCGGCGGTCCCGTATGCGCCGGTCTTGTCCAGCCAGGGCGAAGTCTCCTTCAGGAAACCGGGGTTGGCGAGACGGGCCCGCAGCTCGGCGGGGGTGGCGGCCATGTCGGTGAAGTACGACCGGAGCGCGGCGGACGCCCGGTCGAGGCCGCTGTCCTCCTCGTAGGCCGTGCGGAACGCGGCGATGAGCTTGCTGAGGGTCGGGGACTCGGTGGTGTCGAGCTGGGACGAGTAGCTGTTCTCCGCGAAGATCCGCAGCCATTTCGCGGCACCCGGCCCCGCCAGATCCCGGACGGAGGCGAGGAAGGCGGCCCGTGGGTCGTACGCGTCCGCGTTCCACAGACAGGCCGCCGACGTGAACAGCGCGAGCTTGCTCGCCTCGGCCTGCACCATCGGGTTCGCGGTGACACCGACGGACTCCCGCGCCACACCGGCCTCCCGCCCGGTATAGGGGCCGAGCAGGAGACGGCTGGTGACGTAGTCGTTGACCGGGTAGTTGTCCCAGACCAGGATCGGATGCCCGTAGACGCGCGGGCCTGCCGCAGCTGCGCGGCGGTGATCGTCGGCGCGATCACCCCGACGCCGGTCCACTCCACGACCACGTCCGGGTCCAACCGCTCGCGCAGCGCCGTCTTGTACGGGGTGTCCGCGAGGTCCGAGTACTCGGTGGGGACCATCTCCAGCGGATCGAGCCCGGTGCGGCCGGCGGAGAACTCCTCCCACACCTGGTTCAGCAGATGCGCCTGGGCCGTGCCGGCGGCCCCGCCCCCGCTGCCGAAACGCTCCTCGTCCGCCGCGCAGTTCCACTTGGTGTAGCTGATGTCGGCCAGCGGGATCGCGAAGGAGCGCACCCCGATGTCGTACAGCGAGGCGAACTTGCGCACCAGCGCGGTGATGTCGTCGTCCGAGGAGTAGCAGACCGACAGTCCGGGCGAGAGGGCGTAGGTGAACCGGACGTGGTTGGCGACGGCCCGCTCGACGAGTTCGCGCACCTGGGCGAGCTGGGCGGCCGGGTACGTCTCGCGCCACCGCTCGCGCAGATACGGGTCGTCCTTGGGGGAGTACACGTACACGTTCTGCTTGGTGCGGCCGTAGAAGTCGAGTTGGCTCAGCCGTTCGGCGTGGGACCACGGGGTGCCGTAGAAGCCCTCGACGACACCGCGCAGCGCGGCCGTGGGCCAGTCGCGGACGGTCACCTCGGGCAGGCGCCCGCCGGCGAGGAGCTGGCGGAGGGTCTGCGCGGCGTAGAAGGTGCCGGTGGTGTCGGTGCCGGAGAGCGCCAGCAGGGCACGGCCCGCGCTGCGGCCGGAGGCCAGGACGTATCCCTCGGCGGGCAGCCCGGCCGGGGAGCCGGCGCCGAGCCGCCGCAGCGCGCCCCGGGTCGCCGGGTTCTCGTCGGGACCGCCGACGTAGACGGTGAGCCCGGCGGCCGGCGGGCGTCTCCCGGCCGGCACGGTGACGATCCGGTCGGCCCCGGCGGCCCGTAGCGCGGCCTCGACGACCTCGCGTGCGGACAGGTCGGTGCCGGGTCCGACGACCTCCACCACCCGGTCGGGAACGGTCAGCCGGCGTCCGTCGCCCTCGATCTGCCGGGGCGTCGGCCACACCTCGGGCACCGACGGGGACCTGGGGGCGGACGGTGCGGCGGCGGCCGACGGGAACGAGGGGAGGCTCAGGCTCAGGGCCAGCAACAGCGCCCAGGGCAGACGCCGGGAGCGTGGAAGGAGACAGGTGATTGAAGCCATCGAAGGAGGCTAGAGCTGCTGAATCAAGCATTCAATAGACAGGGGGTCATCGTGGCCTCGGACAAGCGTTTACTGCGCGCCGGTCGCGAGGGCGGGGCCGCCTCGGTCATGGGGAGGGAAAATCTGTACGGATCCGCCGACGGTCCCCACTGTGTGCCGGGATAGAAAGGGGACCATGACTGAACGCGAGGGTCCGGCGGGTGGCGTGGACGACGTCGATGAGGTGACGCGTGCGGTGCTGACCGCGTCGCGGCTGTTGGTCGCGATCTCCGCCCGTTCGCTCGCCGCCGTCGAGGAGCGGGTGACGCTGCCGCAGTTCCGGATGCTGGTGGTGCTGTCCGTGCGCGGCGCCACGAAGCTCGTCGTCCTCGCCGACCAGCTCCAGGTCGCCCCGTCCACCGCGATGCGCATGGTCGACCGGCTGATCGCCGCCGGTCTCGCCGACCGGCAGACCAACCCCGACAACCGCCGCGAGACCCTGCTCCGGCTCACCGACGAGGGCCGGCGGGCCGTCGAGGAGGTCACGGCCAGGCGGCGCGTCGAACTCGCCGCCGTCGTCGAGCGCCTCGCCCCGAGGCAACGGGCGGCGCTGGTCGAGGCGTTGACCGCGTTCAACGCGGCGGGCGGGGAGCCGGTGGCCCCGGCGACGGACGGCGCGGAGCCGTATCCGCTCGGGTGGGTCGACACGGGGGTGGGCTGAGGGGCCGGGTCACGGGGGCCGGCCGAGGCGCCGGGTCCGCGCGCGAACCTCGCTCCGGCGCGCGAAACGGCCATAAGGTGCCTAAGGGGCGCCCTGCCCTCGCCCTCCCGCACTGGTGCCGACCCGAAGCGAGGACGTATGAGCGCGCATCCCCCCGTCTCCCGTGAGGAGTTCGACGCGCTCTTCGACGCGGTCCGGGCCTGGGGGCGCTGGGACCGGCCCGATCGCGGCGCGTGGAACAGGGTGACCGAGGAGCATGTGCGGCGGGCCGTGGGCGGGGTGCGGTCCGGTGTGGTCGTCCCGATGGCGCTGCCCTGGAACACCCGCTCGGGTCCGGACAACCGCAAGCCCGCCCTGCACCACATGACCGACCTCGGGGACGTGGAGGGCCCCGAGCCCACGACCCACAAGGACTTCATCGCCGCCGACTACCACGGCAAGGGCGTCACCCATCTCGACGCCCTGAGCCACATCGCCTACGCGGGACTGCTCTACGACGGCCGGCCGGCCCGCGAGAACGTCGGTGCCGCGGGCGCCCGCTTCGGCGCGGTGTCGGCGCTCGGCCCCCTCGTCACGAGAGGGGTCCTCCTGGATCTTCCGGCCGTGCTCGGCGTCCCCTGGCTGGAACCGGGGCACGCCGTGCGCGCGGAGGACGTCCGTGCCGCGGAGGAGGCGCTCGGTGTGACGATCGGCGAGGGCGACGCCGTGCTGCTGCGCTCCGGACACGTCCGCCGCCGCGCGGAGCTCGGCGCCTGGGACCCCGGTGCGGCGAGCGCGGGGTTCCACGTGGACGCCGTACCCCTGCTGGCCGAACGGGGCATCGCGCTGCTCGGCGGGGACGGGGACAGCGATGTGCGGCCGTCGCCGGTGGCGGGTGTGCACTCGCCGGTGCACGCCCTGGCGGTGGCCGCGATGGGGGTGCCGCTGCTGGACAACCTGGACCTGGAGGCGCTCTCCGCCGCGACCGCCGAGGCGGGACGGTACGCGTTCCTGCTCGTCGTGGCCCCGCTGAACGTGCCGGGCGGCACCGGTTCACCGGTCAACCCGGTCGCCGTCCTGTGAGGCCGGCGGTGGCGGTCGTGCGCCGGATCGGCTCCGCCCTGCCCGGTCGCCGCCAGTGAGGGAACCGGTGAACCGTGACTCGTGTTGCTGATGCCCGTATCCTCGTCAATGCCAGATATTTCCGATAAGCGGATTGTCCAGTGCGCGAGTGAGGCCAGCGTGGTGCGGTCCGACGGCGAGCCGATACCCACGGGGCGTGCGACAGACGGCACGGGCCCCACCCTTTTCCGTGAGCGGTTTCTGCAGGGCGAGCCGCTGGAGTCGGGCGTGCGCGCCTCGATCCTCGACTCCTGGCGGCGCTGCCGGTCCCTGGGGCTCTCGCCGGACCGCTCCGACCTCCCTTTCCGGGACGACTTCGACCGCGACGACCGCGTCGCCCGTGCCGCCGCCCCGGTGCTCGACCGGCTGCAGGCCCGGTTCGCCGGCAGCGCCATGAACATCTCCGTCGCCGACGCGAACGGCACGGTGCTGTTGCGCCGCTTCGGCGAGGCGTCCCTGGCCAGAGGGCTCCCGGACATCCAGACCGTGCCGGGGTTCGTGTTCGCCGAGCGGTTCGCCGGCACCAACGGCATCGGCCTGGCCCTCGCGGAACGGCGGCTCATCCGGGTCTACGGCGCCGAGCATTTCGCCGAACGCTCCCAGGGCAGCGCCTGCCGCGCGCTCCCCGTGCGCGACCCGCTGAGCGGCCGGATCGAGGGCGTCCTGTGCTTCGGATATCCGCGCGGCTTCGAGAACCCGGCACTCTCCACGGTGATCCGCAAGGCGGCCGCGGCCATCGAGCGGCGGCTGCTCGGGCAGAGTTCCGCGCGTGAGCGCTCCCTGCTGCGGGCGTATCTGGACGCGGCGCCCGAGGCGGGCGTCGCGGGACCGCGGCACGGCGTCGGCGTCGACGAACTGGCCCTCGGACTGCGCCCCGCCGACCGGGCGACCCTGCTGGAGAAGGCGGCCGAGCTGATCTCGCGCGCGCAGCGGGCGGCCGTCGAGGTGTCCCTCACGGACGGCCGCCGTGTCACCCTCGTGAGCCGCCCGATGACCAGTGCCTCCGGGGTGGAGGGCATCGCCGTCGAGGCCGTCGTGCACGACTCCACCCGGCAGGAGACCTTCGCCGCCCCCCGCCGGCTCGAGCCGGTGCTGAGCCTCACCGCCGGGCCCGCGAGCCCCGTCACCCCCCTCGCGCCCGTCGAGCCCCCGCTCGTCCATCGCCTCCGGAACGCCCCTCTCCCCGTGGCCACCGATCCCCTCGCCGCCGTGCCGGCCCCCGGCCACCTGCGTGAGACCGCACCACTCGGCAGGACGGGGACCGGCATCGACGGCGCCACGGCCGAGGGCCACCCGGTCGACGCCTCGACGGAATCCAGGGCCTCCGGCGTCCCGTCGACCACCGAGGGCTCCCGCCCTGCGGCGGACGGCTCGCGCCCCGCAGCCGAAAGACCGGCCGGCGAGCCACTGCACACCCTCGAAGGCGTCACCACCGCCCCCGGCGTCCCGCCCGCCACCGATCGTCCCGCTCCCGCCGCCGACGACCTCCTGCACACCCCCGAGGGCGTGGCCTTCACCGCCCCCGCTCCGCCGTCCCCCAGCCAGGGCCCGCCCGCCCCCGTCACTCCTCCGGCCCCGACCGACGGCCACTCCGGCACGCGCCTCGGTCCCCGGGCCCCCGAGAGGGGCCTGCTGATGGTGGGGGAGCCGCATGTCGGTGGCTACGCGCTGGCCGCGCGCCGCCGGCTGGAGCTGCTGTCCGAGGCCAGTGCCCGGATCGGCACCACCCTGGACGTGCGCCGCACCGCCCAGGAGCTCGCCGAGACCGCCGTCCCGCGCCTCGCCGACTTCGTCACCATCGACCTGGCCGAGCCCGTGCTGCGTGGCGAGGAGGCCGCCGACCCCCGCAGCGACCTGCGGCGCACCGTGGTCCACGGCATCCGTGACGACCTCCCCTTCAGCCCCGTCGGCAAGCAGGTCGACTACGGCCCGACCGTCCCGCAGCTGCGCTGCCTGACCAGCGGCGAGGCCCTGCTGGAGCCGGACCTGAAGGCGGCGGCGGGCTGGCTCGGGCAGGACCCCGAGCACACCGAGCGGCTGCTGAGTCACGTCCACTCCCTCATCGCGGTGCCCCTGGTCGCCCGCGGTGTCGTCCTCGGCGTCGCCGCCTTCTACCGCGCCCAGGACCCCGCCCCCTTCGGCGACGACGACCGCTCACTGGCCCAGGAACTCGCCACCCGCGCCGCCCTGTCCATCGACAACGCCCGCCGCTACACCCGCGAACGCACCATGGTGCTCGCCCTCCAGCGCAGCCTGCTCCCGCAGGGACTCCCCGACCGGGACTCCGTGGAGGTCGCCCACCGCTATCTGCCCGCCGAATCCGACGTGGGCGGCGACTGGTACGACGTCATCCCGCTCTCCGGGACCAGGATCGGCCTCTTCGTCGGCGACGTCGTCGGCCACGGCCTGCTGTCCGCCGCCACCATGGGCCGTGTCCGCACGGCCGCCCGCAGCTTCGCCGAACTCGACTTCCCGCCCGACGAGGTCCTCACCCACCTCGACAACCTGGTGGGCCGGCTGGACCGCGATGACCCCGTCTCCGACGGCGGCGGCATCATCGGCGCGACCTGTCTGTACGCCGTCTACGACCCGACCTCGCAGCGGTGCACCCTGGCCCGCGCCGGCCACCCGCCGCCCGCCCTGGTCCGGCCCGACGGCACCGTGTCCTTCCCCGAACTGCCCGCCGGCCCCCCGCTCGGCCTCGGTGGCCTGCCCTTCGAAGCCGTCGACGTGCATCTGCCCGAGGGCAGCACCCTGGTCCTCTACACCGACGGCCTCATCGAGGACCGCGAACGCGACGTCGACGTGGTGCTCGACCAGCTGCGCGCGGCCCTGGCCCACCCCGAGCACACCCCGGAGGAGACCTGCCGGGTCGTCCTGGACACCGTCGCGTCCCCCCATCCCGGCGACGACATCGCCCTGCTCGTCGCCCGCACCCACGCCTTCGACCCGAGCCGCGTCGCCACCTGGGAGCTGCCCGCCGACCCGGCCCGCGTCAGCGAGGTCCGCGCCGCGGCCCTGCGTCAGCTGGCCGACTGGGGGCTCGACGAGGCCGCGTTCGCCGCCGAACTGGTGCTCAGCGAGCTGATCACCAACGCGATCCGCCACGGCGCCGGGCCCATCCGGGTACGGCTGCTCCGTGACCGCTCCCTGATCTGCGAGGTCGCCGACACCAGCAGCACGGCCCCGCACCTGCGTCGGGCCGCCACCACGGACGAGGGCGGACGCGGCCTGTTCCTCGTCGCCCAGCTCTCCCAGAGCTGGGGCACGCGCTACACCGCGGAGGGCAAGGTCATCTGGGCCGAGTGCGGGCTCGACGGCGGCTGAGGCGAGTGCGGCGCCCGCCCTGTGCGCCGTACCCGTCGGGGTCGGCGATCGTGACCCGATGTCATCAAAGGGGTGAAAGGCGCGAATAACGCGTAAGGGGCGGTTAGCATCGCTGGCGCAAGTCGAAGTCGCGAAGAACCCGCCAGGCCGACCTCCGGAGCTGTCCGTGCACGACGCTCACGACACCTCTGCGCAGCCGGCCCCGCCCAGCGGGGCCGAGCCGCTGGTGCGCGTCCGCGGTCTCACGAAACGTTTCGGCGGCACGGTCGCCCTGGCCGGGGTCGACCTCGACGTCCACGCGGGCAGCGTGCTCGCGCTGCTCGGCCCCAACGGCGCGGGGAAATCGACCCTCATCAAGATCCTCGCCGGTGTCCACCACGCCGACTCGGGGTCGATCACCGTGGACGGACATCCCCTCGGGAGCCCCGCCGCCTCCCACCGCATGTCCTTCATCCACCAGGACCTCGGACTCGTGGAGTGGATGACGGTCGCCGAGAACATCGCGCTGAGCACCGGGTACGCGCGCCGGGCCGGACTGATCTCCTGGCGGCGCACCCGGGACCGCTGCACCGAGGCCCTGGCGCTCGTCGGCGGCACCGTCGACCCCGACGTGCCGGTCACCCGCCTCGCCCCCGCCGAACGGTCGCTGGTCGCCATCGCCCGCGCCCTGGCCACCCGGGCGGGCCTCATCGTGCTCGACGAGCCGACCGCCCGCCTCCCCGCCTCGGACTGCGCCCGCCTCTTCCGCGTCCTGCGCGTCCTGCGCGACCGGGGCCACGGCATCCTCTACGTCAGCCACCGCCTCGACGAGGTGTACGAGGTCGCCGACACCTTCGCCGTCCTGCGCGACGGCCGCTTCGTCAGCCAGGGCTCGACCGAGGGCCACAGCCCCCTGCGCCTGGTGCGCGACATCACCGGCGAGGAACCGCCGGGCCCACACCCCACCCGGCCCCCCTCCACCCCGGCAGCGCCCCCCACCCCGGCTCCGCCCGCCCCGGCGGTGCTCGTCCTCGACGGCGTACGGACATCCGGTGCCGGACCCGTCGACCTGGAGCTGCGAGCCGGGGAGGCCCTCGGTCTGGTCGGGCTCTCGGGCGCCGGGCACCTGGAGCTCGGCCGTGCCCTCGCGGGAGCCCGCCCCCTCCTCGGCGGACAGGTCCTGCTCGACGGCACCCCGTACCGCCCCCGGTCCGTCACCGACGCCGTCGCCCGCGGTGTCGCCCTCGTCCCCGGCGACCGGCAGCGGGAGGGCTGCCTCCCCGGACTGACCGTACGGGAGAACCTCCTGGCCAACCCCCGTGCCGGGGACGGGCCCACGCCGCGCTGGATCGCCCCCCGCCGGGAACGCGCTGTGGCCGCCGCCCTGACCGAACGGTTCTCGGTGCGGCCCCGCGACGGCGAGGCGACCATCGCCACCCTGTCCGGCGGCAACCAGCAGAAGGTGATGATCGGCCGCTGGCTGCGGACCGGGCTGCGGCTGCTGATCCTGGAGGAACCGACGGCGAGCGTCGACGTCGGCGCCAAGGCCGCGATCCACCGCCTCCTGGACGAGGCACGGGCCGAGGGCCTCGCGCTCCTCCTCGTCTCCACCGACTTCGAGGAGGTGACGGGCGTGTGCGGGCGCGCCCTGGTCTTCGTCCGGGGAGCGGTGACGGCCGAGCCGGCCGGCCCGGCGCTCACGGTCGCGGGCCTGACCCGGGCGGCCTCGGCCCTGCCCCCCTCCGGCACCGCGACGCACCCGTGACGGCCCCGCCCTCCCCGCCCGCACCGCGCCCGCGCCGCCCGCGCCCGCCGCACCGGCTCCGCGTCCGGGGCGGCCCCGGCGGGCAGCTCGTCGGCGCCTACGGTCTCCTCGGTCTCACGGTCCTGCTCGTCCTGGTCTTCTCCCTGGCCCTGCCTCGGACCTTCCCCACCCTGGACACCCTCGACGCGATCCTCTCCACCCAGTCGATCCCGGCCGTCCTGGCGCTCGCCGCCATGGTCCCGATCGTGACCGGCGCGTTCGACCTCTCGATCGGCTACGGCCTCGGACTGGCCCACGTCATGGTGCTGTACCTCATCGTCGAGGCCGGCTGGTCTTGGCCGCTCGCCTGCCTCGCCGTGATCGCCGGGGGGACGGTCGTGGGCGTCCTCAACGGGGTCGTCGTCGAGTTCGGCCGGATCGACTCCTTCATCGCCACCCTCGGCACCGGCAGCATGATGTACGCCGTCACCGGCTGGATCACCGACGGCGGCCGGATCGTCCCGGGCCCCCGGGGCCTGCCGCCCGCCTTCACCGACCTCTACACCTCCACCTTCCTCGGTCTCCCGGTCCCCGCCTTCTACGTGCTGGCGCTCACCGTCGCCCTCTGGCTGGTGCTGGAGCGGCTGCCGATCGGGCGGTACCTGTACGTCGTCGGGTCGAACCCGCGCGCCGCCGACCTCGTCGGCATCCCCGTCCGCACCTACACGGTCTGCGCCTTCGCCACGTCCGGCCTGATCGTCGGCTGCGCGGGGGTACTGCTCGCGGCCCAGCAGCAGATCGGCAATCCGAGCGTCGGCCTCGACTATCTGCTGCCCGCCTTCGTCGGAGCCCTCCTCGGCTCCACCGCCATCAGGCCGGGCCGTCCCAACGCGCTGGGCACCCTCGTCGCCGTCGCCGTCCTCGCCGTCGGCCTCACCGGCATCGCCCAGTCGGGTGCCGACTTCTGGACGGTGCCCCTGTTCCACGGCGGCACCCTCCTCCTCGCCGTCGGCCTGGCCGGGTACGCCGCCCGCCGCCGGATGCGCACCGGAGTCTTCGCGGCCCGAGCCGCACCCGCCGCGACACCGGACACACCGACCGCACCGCCTCCCGACGGCGCCCCGAACGACCGGGGGCCCTGAAGGAGCCGCCCGTCCCGGCCACCCACCCGCCCGCCCCACCCGGCGGCCGCCCGCCCCGGCCGCGGTCCCCGCCCCGCTGGTCCTCGGCCCACAGGTCCCGGCCGCAGCCCCGCCCGCGTCTCCCCGCTCGTCCCTCCGCAAGGAGTCCTCGTGCACCACCACCGCACCGCCCGCTCCGGCGCCCTCAGGGTCCGCCGCGCGGCGACCGCTCTGCTGACCGCGGCGGCCACCGTCGTACTCGCCGGCTGCGAACGCGGATCGTCCGGCGACCCGGACCCCTCCGCCACCGGCACGAGCGGCTGCCCCGAGGCGCAGGCCGAGGCCACGGCCGCCGTCAGCCGGGCGGAGCGCAACGACGTCCCCTGGAACGGCCCCACCACCGGACCCAGGGCCGTGACCGGCAGAACCCTCGTCTACGTCGCCCAGACCATGACCAACCCCGGAGTCGCGGGCGCCGCCGAGGGCGTACGGGAGGCCGCGCGGGTCATCGGCTGGAACCTGCGGGTGATCGACGGCGGAGGCACACCCGCCGGCATCCAGGCCGCGATGAGCGAGGCCGTGACGCTCCGCCCCTCCGGCATCGTCGTCGGCGGCTTCGACCCCAACTCGACCTCGCAGCAGCTCGCGCGCGCCGAAGGGGCCGGCATCCCGCTCATCGGCTGGCACGCCGTCGCCGCCCCCGGCCCCAGCCGGAGCCCCGCCCTCTTCACCAACATCACCACCCAGGTCGAGGACGTGGCGAGGATCAGCGCCCGCTGGGTCATCTCCACCTCGAACGGCGACGCCGGGGCCGTGATCTTCACCGACGCCTCGATCCCCTTCGCCAAGAACAAGTCCGAGCTGATCAGGGACGAACTCGCCACCTGCGCGGGCGTCGACCTGCTGTCGTACGTGAACATCCCGATCTCCGACGCGAGCAGCCGGACGCCCCGGGAGGTCTCCTCGCTGCTCTCCCGCTTCCAGGACCGCTGGACCCACTCGGTCGCCATCAACGATCTGTACTTCGCCGATGCCGCCCCCGCCTTCCGCGCGGCCGGCAAGGACGGGGCGGGGCCGCCGTTCAACATCGGTGCCGGGGACGGCGATCCCTCCGCGTTCCAGCGCGTCGACAGCGAGCAGTACCAGGCGGCCACCGTCCCCGAACCGCTGACGCTGCAGGGCTGGCAGATCGTCGACGAGTTCAACCGGGCCTTCTCCGGCAGCCCCGCCAGCGGCTATGTGGCGCCGGTGCACATCAGCACGGCCGACAACAGCGAAGGCGCGACGAGCTGGAACCCGTCGGGCTACCGGGAGGGGTACCGGAAGATCTGGGGCAAGTGATGCCGCCGCCCCGTCCCCCGGCCGGTCAGAGCCGGAGGACGATCAGGGCGGTGTCGTCGGTGTTGCCGGTCGGCGGGAGCAGATCGGCCAGCAGGGCGTCGGCCAGGGTCTCGGGGTCGTGCTCGTGGTGGTGTGCCAGGGAGGCGGCGAGGCGTTCCAGACCGGTGTCGATGCTCTCGGTACGGCGCTCGATCAACCCGTCCGTGTACAGGACCAGGGTGGAGTCCTCGACGAAGGGTGTGCGGGCCTGGGGGCGCGGGAGTCGGGTCGGCCGGGCGGCGAGCGGTGGGTCGGTGGCGCCGTCGAGGAAGGTGACGGTGCCGTCCGGGTGCACCAGTGCGGGTGGCGGGTGGCCCGCGCAGCTGTAGGTGATGGTGCGGTCGTCCCAGTCGATGAAGGTCGTGACGACGGTGGTCGACTCGGCTCCGTCGACGGAGCGGGCGTAGCGGTCGAGGGCCTCCAGGGCCTGGGCCGGACCGTCGGCGACGCGGGTGGCCCCGCTGAGGGCGCTGCGCAGTTGGCCCATGGCGCAGGCGGCGGCCAGACCGTGGCCGACGACGTCGCCGACGGCCACCGCGAGGCCCTCGCCGTCCAGTTCGACCAGGTCGTACCAGTCGCCGCAGACGTTCAGCGCGCCGATGGCCGGCCGGTAGCGCACGGCCGTGTCGTGGGAGCCGGTGGGGCCGGGAGGGGGCAGCATCGCCGCCTGGAGCGCCAGGGCGACCTCACGCTCATGGGCGTGGGCGGTGCGCAGCCGTTCGTTGACCTCCTGCAGTTCCCGGGCGCGGGTGTACAGCTCGGCCTCCAGCACCCGGGCCCGGTCGTCCTCGCCCGGAGCGACCCGGGGGTCCCCGTCGGCGGCGCCGCGGGCGCGGATGAGTTCGGTGACCTCCTCGACCCGGTGCACGATCATGGCCACCTTGCCGTCGGGGCCCAGGACGGGGGCGTTGACGGGGCTCCAGTAGTGCTCCTGCCAGAGACCGGGCCGCTGCGGGTCCTCGATGTCGTAGCGGAGCAGAGCCATCGTGTCGCGCTCACCGGTGGCCACCGTGCGCAGCATCGACGCCTCCGTCTCCCGCATGCCGGCCGCGGCCGGTTCGTTCGGGTTCTCGGGGAAGACGTCGAAGATGTACCGCCCGATCAGCTCTTCGCGGCTGCGTCCGGCCAGCCGCACGAAGTCGTCGTTGGCGTCGGCGTACACCAGATCGGGCGTGAGCAGCGCCACCATGCCGGGCAGGGCCCGGAACACCTCCGCATAGTCGATATGCGGTTCCCTCATGTCCAGCCTGCCTTGGCGCCGAGCGTCGGTGTGCCGTTCCACGATAGGCGCGAACCGACCACGAGACCCGACAGTCTGCGCCAGGGATACCGAAATCTCCCCGACCCGCCACATGGCTGTCCCACGAAAGAGTGACGCCGGTACGACGGCGCGTAGAAAGAATCCAGCCTTCTTTCGTAGGCCTGATCACGGAATGCTGTATTCCGGAGTCGCTCGGTAACCGCTTCCCCTAGCGTGATCGCATGAGCGAAGATCGTGCTTTCTCGGTTCGGCCCCTGAGGGATCTGGTCTCTCCTGAAGTGTGGGAAGAACTCACCCGCTACCCGCGCTGGACCTATGGTTCCGCGGAGACGCTGTTGCGGCAGGGCGCGGAGGGAACTCATGTGCTCGCCCTGATCAGTGGAATGGTGAAGGTGGTCCGTACGGACCGCGACGGGCGGCAGCGGCTGCTCGCGTTCCGAGGGCCGGGAGAGATCTTGGGGGAAATGGCGCTCCAGCACGGCGGGGTGCGGCTGGCCGATGTGCGAACCATGAGCGAATGCAAAGCATCGGTGATTCCGGCGGAAGACTTCCACCGCTTTGTGGGCCTGCATCGACTCGCGTACCCGCTGGCGGTGCTGGCGTCCAGCCGACTGCGTGAACAGACCGAAGTCTTCGACGGCGCCGTACACGAACGCCTTGCGGTGGCGCTGCTCCGCCTGGTCGAGGTCTCCGGCGGTGTGCGCTCTTTCTCCCTCACCAGGGAAGAGCTGGCCCAGCACATCGGAGTGAGCCGCGACACCGTCAGTAAGGCCTTGATCCATCTCGGTCCGGACCAGGTGCAATTCGCGAGGACCTGTATTCGTGTGACCAACCCGGAGGCCCTGCGGAGGACCGTCGGCCTGCCCGTCACCGTGTGACGTCAGCGTGTTCCAGCTCACAAGCCGTCCGCGTCCCTTGGGCGGAGCGCCCATCCGCCCGCTGTGAAGCTTCGGTGGCACGACACCACGTCACCGACCCCCGTCCGGCGGCCGGGCGGGGGCTTCACGGAGGAGTGACAGATGAGCGAGATCTTCAGCGAGTCGCCCCACGAGGGCACGGGGCCCTACAGCCGAAGCCGTACATTGCCCCCGTACCGGGGGATCCTGGCGGTGGACGCCAAGGGGTTCACGGGTCATCCGGCCATCGAGCACGAGGCCATCAGCCGTGCTGTGCCCGATCTCCTCAAGGCCGCCCTGGCCAGGGCAGGACTTCAGGAGCTCTGGAACGACCGCAAGTTCCCCGCCTCCACCGGCGACGGCTACGTCTTCGGATTCGACCCCGCTCTGATGCCCTTCGTCATCCACCCCCTGCTGCTCACTCTCCAGGACGTCCTCACCGACTACAACGTCCTGTCCCACGGGGTCGTGCCCATCAGGCTGCGGGCCAGTCTGCACATCGGCCCGCTGCCGGACACCGGCGACGAGTTCAGCGGGAACGGGACTGCCCGCAACGACACACACAGGCTCCTCGACTCCCGTCCCGTGAAGGCGGTGCTCGCCTCGCACAAGGAGAACATCACGCATCTCGCGGCGATCCTCTCCCAGCGGTGCTACGAGGACGCCGTCGCCGGCGGCTACACCGGGCGGCACCCCGATCACTTCGTCGAGGTGGCCGCGACGGTCGAGGGCAAGCCGTTCGCCCAGCAGGCGTGGATCTACGTACCTCAGCCGTCCGGGCCACTGTACGAGGAAGCGGCTCAGGCCGAGCCGACGGCCGAGACCCCGGTGCGGGAGGGGGCCCGACCGCTGACGAGCGCCGGGACGCAGGGCGCACGGGTGACGAACAGCGCTCCTCATGGCAACGTCAACACGGGCACGGTGCACGGTGGTCAGAGTGTGGCCAATCACCATGTCGCCGGTGACCACGTCGAAGGCGGCAAGGCCCATCGCGTCCGCGGTTTCCAGGGGGGCCAGGTCCAGAGTGGCAAGTATCAGGGGCGACCGTGATGTCGGCCGGTGAGGCTCTGTGCACGGTGGCCAGCGCATGCGTACCGAGCAGACGGCGGACCCTCGTACAACTCGGGCGGCCGGGGTGCGTGAGGCCCGATTCCGGCGGCGGAGGCAGAAGCCGCCACGTTCGGGTTCGCGAAACCCGAATGCTTCGACAGAGCCGCCACGGAGCCGGACGGAGGGGTGCTGTTCCTGGCCGGCCACCCGGGATCCGGCCGCCGTACCGCTGCGCTCAACCTGCTGCGGATGTGCTGTGGCGACATGGCCCCGTTGCGGGCTCCGGACAGCGTCACCGACCTGGATCGTTGGCGGCCCACCGATGCCTCGGCGCGCGGCTACCTGGTGGACGGACTGTTCCCGTCCCGCCCGTTCGGGCCTGGTGTGCTCAGGCACGTACGGTCCCTCCCGTGCCAGGGCCGGGGCAAGCATGGTGATCGTTCTGCCTGACGACCCAGCTCTGTCGCGCCGCCTCGAACAGGACCTGAACGTCACTCCCCTCAGGTGTCAACCGCCCCCGGCCATCGGGGCACGGCTCAGTCATCGGGCCGAAGAGGAAGTGCCGGAACCGATCGCCGAGTTGCGTGACGACCCGGATGCCCTGTCCCTGCTGCTGGCCGTCTGCGTCTACGAAGGGCTGGACCACCACATCGTCAGGGAGGAGGCCGAGGGCCTGCTGAAGCTCTCGGACGGGCGGCTGACCGCCATGCTGACCACGGAATCCCAGGGTGGCGAGAACACCGATCGGCCCCACCCTGATTTCGTCTTCCGGCGCTCGCTGACGGAACTGCTGCGTGCCGTTCGCGCCACCCGGCAGAGTCATGAGATCGCTGAACACGGACAGTTCGTTCGACGAGCAATGCTCATGACTTGTGGATCGGCCTCGGGTTGGACGCGAAGGGCGTACCTTCCCGAGTGATCGATTTCTGGTCATCGAGTAGGCCGACCCAAAGGCGCCGGCAGCGCGGCGGCCGCCCTGGCGATGGTCTTCAAGCTCGTCGAGTCCGCCCAGGCCCGCTGGCGCGCGGTGAATGCACCCCACCGCGTCGCCCTCGTCCGCGCCGGAGCCCGCTTCGAACGCGGCCAGCTCGTTGAACGGCCACAGACGACCGCGGCATGAATAGGGTGGCGGACCTGCCTCGAAGTTCGAGATCATCCGATCATGTCGGATGAGGCGCCAGGACAGGATCTTCCGGTCGGCTTCAGGTTCCGGCCGTATCGCGGCGACGAAGACCACGGCCCCATGGCCGCAGTGCGGCTGGGGTGTGCCGAACGGGACCGGGTCGATGCCCATTCGGTTGTGGAAGGGCTCCCGACAGCGGCCGAGATCGCCGAAGCCTCTGCCAGGCTGGAGGAGCCGTCCAAGAACCAGATCCTGGTGGTGCGCGACGGGGGCGTCGTCGGCTACTCGACGATCCGGTGGTGGCAAGAGCGGGACGATACGTGGCTATACCTGCACCGCGGCTACCTCTTGCCCGAGCATCGCCGCCAGGGCATCGGCTCAGCCATGCTGAGCTGGGCTGAAGAGCGGATCCGCCAGCTCGTCGAACAGCATGGAACGGCGCGGACGGCAGTGATCGGCGCGAATGCCATGGCCTCCGAGGAGGATGCCACGGCGCTACTGCTCGCAGCCGGCTACCGACGTGTCTTCAGCCTCGTCGAGCTGGAGCTGGGCGATCTGCAGCAGGTGCCCGAGCGGGGCAGCGAACTGCCGGCAGGGATACGGACGGGGCCGATCGGGACAAGCCACTACCGTGCAGCCTGGAGGACGGTCGTCGATTCGTATGCGGACACCGGTTTCACTCAGAAATGGCCTTTCCAGGACTTCGTCGACACCGCCGACCCGGCATGCTGGAGGGCTGCGTGGAACGGGCAGGACATGGTCGGCGTCGCCCTCTGCTCCATCCGCCGTCACGACCACACCGTGGGCGAGGTCGAAGAGTTGAGTGTCCGGACGGACCAGCGACGCCTCGGAGTCGGCCGGGCCCTGCTGTTGGACGGGCTGCGCAGCCTTCGCGAGCAGGGTGCAACGACCGCCCGGCTGTTCACGGGCACGGCAAATCCGCACCGGTCCTACGATCTTTACGAGAGTGTGGGGTTCCGGCGGCAGAACGAGTACGTCCGTTACCGCAAGCCGCTTGCTTGACCGACCGGTCATTGGGCGTCCGGTCAATCCACAGGATTTGACAATGCTCCTCGTTCGACGCGATCTGCGCCGCTTTGTTGCGGTGGGACGACTGGGGGCGGTGGGACGTGTCGTTGCGCTGCGCGGTGGAGAATCTGTTCACCGCTCTGGCCCGTGACATGCGATACGGAGAATTCCTTCGTCGAGATGCAGCAGGGAGAAATCATCGGTCATCGGTCGTCGGTGGCCGGCCGCGACGGACTGGACGCTCGTGCTCCGAGATTCCGTCGGTGACCATTGCCTTCTCGGGCGCCGTGGAGATCCGGACGACTCCGGTACACAGCTGCCCGCCCCCGACGAGGCATCGGCGCCCGCGCTGGGGAGCGATTACACCGACGCCTTCCGTGTGGACGTGACCGAGCACGTGCACACCCAGGCCGTCGGCCTGCTCACGGTGTACGGCGGAATCGGCACGGCTGGCATGTGATCCGCACCCGCCTCACGCGGGCGCTGCGCTGGCTGGCCGACACCCAGACGACGGAGGGCAACGGGATCGGAACCCCGGAGATCATGCAGCGTCTCGGCGGGCCACCGCGCGCGGAGGAGGCAGGCCTGAGCCATCGGGTGTTCGACGTGCGGCTTCGGGACACCGGTGCCGAACTCCTCCTGGGCCGGACGGAGGATGTGGGCGTGCCCTACTCCTCCGCGCTCCGACTGGCAGGAGGAAGGGGCCGCATTGCTCGGCGTGCTGTCCGAACAGGAAAGGAAGGAGATCTCCTGCCTGCTGCGTGACCGCATCTCCGTTCATGGGCGTCATGCCCCCGTTGCGGCCATCTGATCGAGGAATCCGTATTCGAATCTCGAACAAAGGGAAGGGCATGCTGTCTTCGGGCAGTGTGCCCTTTGTCTTGCCCGTGGCGAGCGTGTGACCGCGGTCACTCCCCTTCCGTCAATTGACGGCAGACGGGTATGGCCGGATACGGGAATCTCGGGGCGTCAGAAAAGCGACGCACGAGAAAACCTCGAGCGTCCTGATCATTCCGGAAGGACGACATGCGAGCAGAGGAAGTCTTTCGGGACGAGGACGTGATCCCGTTTCTCCAGGCACCGGATACCGCCGAACAGGCGGAAACCGCCCGGGGCACGGTGCTGAACGCGGAGCGGGGGATCATCAACACCGGCACCGTCCATGGCGGTCAGCACCTCACCGCGATCGAGTTGTCCGGACACCCCCACAGCGGAGCCGACGGTGACGTCTGACATCCTCCGGGCCGGCGACTTGGACTCCGTCATCGCCACCTTGGCCGCCGCCAGACGGGACATGGTGGTCCTCGCGCCCAACGGCACAGTCAACACCGGTGTGGTGACGGGGGACCAGCGGCAGACCGTCTCCACCTCGGCGGACGGCGGCAGCCCCACGGGGCCGATGCGACAGGGGCCCGTACGGGCGAAGGACCTGACGGTCGCGAGACGGCGCTTCGTGGCGCCGCCCGGCTACGAGGACGCCCTCGCGGCACTCGACTCCGGCGTGACCGTCCTCGTCGGAGCACCGGGTACCGGTCGGGAGACCCACGCTCTGAACCTGCTGGCCCACGGCAAGGGACAGCCGGCACTCGTTCAGGTCGACGGGGCGGTTGACCTGACGCGGTGGACGCCCCGGCCGAAGGGAGTGCACGGCTACCTGGTCATGGAACCCCCGGACCCCTTCTCCCTCCGCCCCTGGGACCTGTCCCGCCTGGAAGCCCCGTTGACGGAGGCCGGAGCGCGTCTGCTCATTGTGCTGGCGGGCACCCCAGGAACGGCCACCGTTCTGGAAAGCCACCTGGGCACGCCGGTCCTGCACCACCTGCCACCGGATCCGCGGAAGGTCTTCGCCTCCCATCTGGCGGACCTCTGCCCGGACGAGGACGGACGATCACGCCTGCTGCGGAACCTTGCACCGCATGAATGGGACGAGTTGCTGCCCACGGGGCTGCCGCCTCGCCAGGCGGCACAGGCGGCGGAAGCCGTGGCCCGAACGGGTGCCCGCGGCCTGTCCTGCGCCCAGGTGCTGCGCGACTTGGCTCAGGCGGAGGCCCCCGAACTGCTGGGGCGGGCGCGGGAAGACCCGGTGCTCCTGGCCCACCTGCTCTCACTCAGCGTCTACGGCGGCCTCGACCACACCGTCGTCATGGAACGGGCGGCGGAACTGCTCGCAGTGGCAGGCGCCGGACCGGAGCACCAGTCCGCCACGGAGAGCCCGCTCCACCGTCATGCTGTGACGATGGGGCGACAGCACATGCCCGAGACGCTGCGCGCCCTGAGGGCGCACCGTGTACGACAGGCCGGGCCCGACGCCACGGACACCGCTTCCTTCTTCTGGCCGGCCGTCGGTGATGCCGTGTGGGAGGCCCTCTGCCGTGATCACCCGGACCTGCTGCCTCTGCTGCACCCATGGCTCGCCCGCACCGCATGCGAACCCGCCCAGATCGAACGGGCCGGGCAGGCGCTCGCCGGCATGGCCGTGGCGACCGGTGGCCGGACCCTGGACCTTCTGCGCCCCCTCCTGCTGGCCCAGTGGTCTCCGGGTGTCGAGGTGGCCGCCCACTGCCTGGGCGCGGTGGTCCATACCTCGGCACCGGTGGCGAAGGCCGAGGAACTGCTCGACCGGTGGAGCATCGCTCCCGAGGCTGCCCTGCGGACAACAGTCGCGTACGCCTGCCGCTCGGACCACGGCGGTTTGCCGGATGGGCAGGCCATGCGGTTGTTGAACCGGATCACGGGGACGCTGGGCGACGGCGCGGACGACGGGGCCGTCACCCATGCCGTCGCCGAAGCTCTGACGCAACGTTTCACGGCAGGCGATTCCCGTACCAGGGAAGGCATCCTGGGCCGGCTGCGGAACTGGGCACGAACCGATGGCGTTCCGGCCCAGTTGGCGGCGCTCACCTTCCCCACCATGGCCGAGAGCGACCCGGCGTGGTGCCGGAGCCGAATCCTCTCCGACGGTGAGGCGGCATCCGGCATGGTCGAACTGACCGGCAACGCCCTGGACGAGCCGACCACGTATCCCTCCATGCGCGATGTCCTCCTGGCGTGGTGCCGCGAAGGTGAGGGTGCGGCTCAGCCCGATCCAGCCTTGGAAGAGCTGCTCGCAGGGCTCGTGGCAGCCCGGCAGCCCGGCTTCCTCCGATGGCTCCTCGCCGTGGAACGCGGCCCGGACGCCATGCCCGGCAAGGAAGCGGCGGCGCGTCTGCTGGCCGCATGGCGCGGAAAAACCCCGGCCACCCGCACGGACTGATCAGGAGGAACCGATGTCACTTCCCCCTCGGCCGGCTCTCTTCTCCCTTGTCGAACGCACCTGGGCGGGCCGGAATCCGGTGCCGCGCTTGCGACTGCACGCTGAATCAGCCGAGGACGCGGGGGTCTCCGTGACCCTGGAGCAGGCCCGGCAGACGCTGTACGACCGCCGAGCGGAACCTGCGGTGCGCACCGCCCTGTGGTACCAGATCGCGGAGCGCGCGCACCTCGATGCCGACCCCTCCGACTGGCCGTCGGCAGTGGTGTGGCTGGGCTTGCCCGGCCTGCGGCGCACCGCCGTCAGGATCACCCGGTACTTCGGCGCGGAACGGGAAGACGTCGAGGCCGAACTCGTCACGTGCTACCTCGAAGCCCTGAAGGACCTCGGGGCGGGGACCCCGGACCCCGGCGGGCAGGTGCTGCGTTCGTCCTGCTCGCGTGCCTGGACCCTATGGCGCCGCCTTCGCCCGGAGGTGGCGGTGGGCGACGTGGACGCAAGCGGCGGAATGCTCTTCGACCGGGAGCCCGACGGGAGTTGGCTGGTGGACTACGGGCAGCCCGCGGGTCGGTACGGCCTCTCGGCCGATCTGCGCATCGTGGTCCCCGACCATCGTGTCGAAGGCGTACGGATCGGCGCTCTCGCTCAGGCCTGGGGGCTGGCCGACACCGCGGACTGCACCGCCTATTCGGGCCGAGGCAGGCAGGTGGCGACGATGTCCCTGCGGCGGAGCGGGAGGCAGGCGTGAACGACAACATGGAGACACCTCTCACCTTCCGAGAGATCTTCGCCTTGCCGGTCAGCGTCGATCTGCGGACGGCGGCCAGGGCGTTCGGCATGTGCCTGGGCACCGCCTACCGGCTTGTCGCCCGCGGTGCCTTCCCCTGCGACACGGTCCGGGTCGGCCGACGACACCGCGTGCTCACCGTGGACCTGTTGCGAGCCCTGGGCATCGAGGAACGCCCCGTCTTCGCCGACGAGATCGCCGACGGGGTCGCGCTCACCCTCTTCGACTGACCTTCGCTTCGCGTTCCCCCTGACACATCACAGCCCACAGCACCGGAGAAGGAGTTCACCATGCCCACCTGTCTCGCGATCGGCGCGGCGAGCGCCCCAGCGGACCCGTCCGGCAGATCGGACCAGGACGGACCGCAACGGTCACTGCTCTTCTACGAAAACGTCGTGCGCCCCACCTGTGAGCAACTCGGTCTCACCTTCCTGCGGGCGGACACGCTCACCGAAGCCGGTCTGCCCGCGGACCAGTTGCTCCGTCTGCTCACCGAAGTGGACGTCGTCGTCGCGGACATGAGCCGCAGCGACGAAGAGCTGACCTTCGGGCTGGGCATGCGACATGCCCTCGGCCGGTGCACCGTCCACGTCATGGAGGGGGCCGCCACCTCTGCCGGAGCGGTGAGGACTCCCTCGATCGTGTTCGCTTCCCACCCGGACGGCGCGGCTGAAGCCCGGCAGCAGCTCACGACATTACTGACCCATGCCTTCCGCGGGGCCACTGCCGTGCCGGCGGCTGTTTCGCCTCCGGCGCAGTCGCGCACGGAGTCCGCAACCGGGCACGACGACGGGCCGGGTCTGTTCGACCTCGCGGTCGAGGCTGAGGCACAACTGGAGGCCGTCTCGGGGGACATGGCCGACGTGGAGTCCGCCCTGTCGGATCTCGGGGCGATGATGGAACTGATCGCGGAGGACATGGTCCGCGTCAGTCACCCCGGGGCTTCGATGAGCGCGACATCGGCGGTGATCAACCGCCTGGGCAAGGCCATCGACGGGCCTGCCGGCGACCTCGAAGCTGCGGCCGACCGCTTCGCGGAGCGGATGGGCGCGACCGTCGGGGCGCTCGGTGCCTTCCTGGAGTGGGCGGCGGAGACACCGCGCGACGAATGGCCGGACGGCGCGGCGGAGGTGCTCGACCAGGTGGCGACGTCGTTCCGGGGGCCGGAGAACCTGACCGCCGACTTCCAGGAGGTGATGGCACTGATCAACATGTTCGGCGCCTCCAGCAGGCATGTGCGCAGACCGGCCCGGCGGATCGCCAAGTCCCTGCAGACCATGTTCCGCAGTGTGGCCGTACTCGAACAGTGGCAGGGCAGGGCGGAAGCGATCAGACAGGCCTGATGGGCGCGCCCACCCGAGGGCCGCCCGGACTCACTCCGGGCGGCCCCTTCCCGTCTGCGACCGGGCCGTATGTGACACGTCAGAAGATGCCCGGACCCGGCGTCAGGACCCCGCGCGGGTCGTAGCGGTTCTTCCAGGTGGTGAACGTTTCCCACATCGGTCCGTAGTGCGCCCGCCAGTCGGCCTCCGTGAAGGCGCACGCGCCGTGCGGGTAGCGGACTCCGCCGACGGCCGCCGCCTCCTGGTAGTAGCGGTAGTTGCGGTCCGTCATCCGGGACGCGAAGTCGGGGTCGGGGCCGGAGCGGGCCGCGTCGGTGAGCACGCTGACCAGCCAGACCCAGGGGCCGCTCGTGCCGTCGGGCAGCCGCAGCAGCGGTCGGCCGTAGCTCGCGCGCAGCATCGGGAAGACCAGGCCGAAGCCGGTCGGCCCCAGGTCCTCGGCGGTCAGCGACGGGAACACCGACGCGACGTACTCCTCGACCGCGCCGTCCGGCAGGAACAGGTCCGACCACGGTTTGACCTTCGCGTCCCAGTCCAGGTTCGCCGCGAACGCGTCGTACATGTCGGTGACCAGGGACATGTAGTCGAGATAGGAGTAGTCCTCGAAGGCGGCGGAGGCCGCGGCGGGGCTGAGTCCGCGCAGCAGACGGGACCCGTCGGGGGTGTCGCCGGGGTTGTGGAAGACGGTGGCCCACAGGACCAGGGGCTGTGCCGTGCCGGGCTGCGGAATGCTGCCGAGCGAGTCGAACTCGCCCCGGTCCGCCAGGATGCGGATGTCCTGGAAGAACGTCGGGATGTCCGGGTAGCCGATCCGGTAGGTGCGGGCCCGCTGCTTGGCCGGCACCAGGTCGACGGTGGCACGGGTGATGACGCCGCACTGCCCGAGCCCGGCGAGCGCCGCCTCGAACAGATCACTGTTCTGGGATCCGGAGCACCACATCACCCGGCCCTCGCCCGTGACCACTTGGAGCCGGCGGGCGTGGTCGACCTGTGCGCCGACCCGGTAGGACGACATCATCCCGATCCCGCCCATGGACAGCGTCCCGCCGACGGTCGTCCTGGTGTAGCTGGTGATCGACGCCGGTGTGAGGCCCTCCTCGTACGCGGCCTCGATCAGGTCCTTCCACAGCACACCGGCGTCGACGTCGGCGCCGTCCGCGCCGATCGAGTGGATCGTGTCCAGCGACCGCATCTCGACGACCAGGCCACCGCTGACGAGGGGTTGACCGAACATCGCGTGGTGGGCGCCGGCCGGGGCGACCTCGATGCCGTGGTCGGCGCAGAAGCCGACCATCTTCCTGATGTCCTGCACCGACCCCGGCCGCAGCACCGCGCACGGCGTCCGGAACATGATGTTGCCCTGGTCGTGGGCGTTCGCCGCGAGCGACTCCGCGTCGAACACGAGGGTCCCGTCGAGGAGCGGGGCCGTGGCGAAGGACGCGCTGTCCGCGGCCGCCGCCTCGGTCACCCACTGTCGGGTGAGCAGGTCGAAACCGGCCACGAGCGCCAGGGTCCCGGCGCCGAAGCGGGCCAGGAACTGCCGTCTGCCGACGGGACCGCTCTGTCTCTGTCTCTCTGTCATGACAGCCTCCGTGGTGTCGGCGCGGCGGATGATCGGCACGCCGCGCCGGGTCTGTCGTCCTGTCCGGGGGGAGAGTCGGTGCTCGACCGGTACTCGACCGAACCGGACCGATGACTCAGCGTGGTCATCACCAAGCGCGATCTCCCCCTGACATTCCGCTTACGGCTCATCATGGCTTCCCGGGGGCCCGCCGCGCGACGGGGTCGGGGCGTCCGATGTGTGCGGTGGGGCGGTGGAAGCGCGTGCCGAAGTGGATTTACCTCAAGGCGCGACAGAAGCCCTTATTCGGCCTTGCTCGTGCAGGTGCGGCACGCCTCAACCTTCGCCAGAACCGCGCAGGTTGACGAACCGTCATCCAGTCGAGTGATGATACGATCACCGCACTTACCGAACGGACGGATAGGTGCAAAAGGAGCACCTCTCGCCATTCGTGGAGGCCTGGGTGGCAACCCCGGAGTGGCTGGCCTTCGGTCTGTGTGAAGTGACGGAAATTCAGTAGCTGGCCATCGGCCGCCTGAAGAGGGTCTCATGACGCAATACATACAAAATCCGGCGCTCTGGGCACTCATTGTCGTAACCCTTGCCGCCGTCGCCCTGATCATTCGTCAGCGTCGGGCGGCGCGAGCTTTACGACAGGAGATCGCAGGGCTCAGAAATCACTACGGTGAATTGGAGAGCCAATACTCGGATTCCGTCCGCGCGGCCCAGCAGGAAGCCGAAGGTGAGACGAGGACGGCCCTGAAGGCCGCGATGCGCACCCTCCAGGGTCTCGCCGCCGAACAGCAGCGCATCATCTCCGGGCTGCAGCGCAAGTACGGCGACTCCGTCATGCTCCAGGACCTCCTGGAGATCGACCACATGAACGCGCAGTTCGGCCGGCGTGCCCAGTCCATCGCTGTGCTGTGCGAAGGCTGGCTCGGCCGCCACCGCGACGTCGCCTCCGTCTACGACGTGGTCCGCAGCGCCCAGGGCCGGATCCGCCACTTCCAGCGGGCGCACATCCTGTCCAAGGTCGACTTCGGCGTCACCAGCCGGGCCGTCGAACCGGTGGCGCTGGCCCTCGCGGAGCTGCTCGACAACGCGACCAGCTACTCCAGCCCGGACACCGTCGTCGAGATCAACGTCCGCTCCGTGCCCAAGGGCGTCTGCATCATCGTCGACGACGCCGGTGTCGGCATGAACGAGGAGGAGAAGGCGAGGGCCGAGAAGCTCCTGACGAGCGAGCGCGTCACGGGTGTCTCGGGGCTCGGCAACCCTCCGCAGTTCGGCTTCGCGGTGATCGGTGTGCTCTGCGAGCGGTTCGGCTTCACGGTGTCGGTGGACTCCACCTCCCCCTACGGAGGTGTGCGGGCGGTCGTGCTGCTGCCCGACGAGCTGCTCACCGCGATGCCGGAGCCCAAGCAGCCGACGGCGTCGGTGGAGTCGGTCGCGCCGCGCGACGTCCCCGCTCCCGTGGAGGCGCGGCCGGCCGCGTACGACAGCGCCCCCGAATCCTCGCTGCCCGTGGGCACGACCGAGGACGGTCTGCCCAAGCGGCGTCGCAAGCGGCCGATGGCCCTGGTCTCCAACGGTCCGTCCGCCGCCCCGGCTCCCCGGCGCCGCAGCGAGGACACAGCCGCGATCATGGCCGCCTTCAAGCAGGGCACGGACGCGGGTCGCGCCACACACCCGGAGGCGGGGGAGCGGCCGAGCGGCTCCCACGACGCTAGCAGCGAAGGGCACGAGGTCCAATGAACAACGATCTTTCATGGATGCTTGACAGCGCCCTGGAGATCCCCGGAGCTCTCCACGCGGTTCTGGTCTCCTCCGACGGGTTGCTGAGGGCCCGTTCGAGGGGAGTGGACAAGGACGACGCGGACAAGGCCGCCGCCGCGATGAGCGGTATGCAGTCGCTGAGCCGGTCGCTGGCGTTCTTCTGCTCCCGCTCGGATCTGCGGTGGCAGCAGACACTGGTCGAGTTCGACGGCGGCTGGATCTTCCTGATCTCGGCCGGCGACGGTGCCTACCTCGCGGTGTCGGCCTCCTCCGACGTCGACATGGCGGACATCACCTTCCGGATGCAGCAGCTCGTCGGCCAGCTGGGCAAGGTCATGACCGCTCCGCCCAGGGAGAGCAGCGTGGTAGGGCCATGACCGATTCCGACAGGCATGAGCACGAGGCCGCCGAATTAGTGCGGCCGTACGTCATCACCGGCGGCCGCAGCCTGCCCGGGGAGAGCCAGTTCTCCCTGATCACACTGGTCACGGCGGTCGCCGACCAGCAGCAGCGGCCCGCTCGCCTCTCGCCGGAGGAGCAGGACCTGCTGCGCATGTGTGTCGGCGGTTACCTCTCCGTCGCCGAGATCGCGGGGCACCTCCGACTCCCGGTGGGAGTGGTGAAGATCCTGCTGGCCGCGCTCTCCGAGGCCGGCTATCTCGTCACCCGCCCGCCGGAGACCCGTGCTCCCGTGGCCAACCTGCAGATTCTCGAGGAGGTGCTCAATGGTCTCCAGTCCAAGTTTGGATGAACGGGCGTACGTCCCGGGCGGAGAGACGCAGACCGCCGTGAAGATCCTGGTCGTCGGGCACTTCGCAGTCGGCAAGACCACGTTCATCGGGTCGATCTCCGAGATCTCGCCGCTCTCCACCGAGGAGACGATGACGCAGGCGGGCGAGGCGATCGACGACCTCAAGGGCGTCCAGGGCAAGACCACCACCACGGTCGCCATGGACTTCGGCCGCCTCACCGTCAGCGACCGCGTCGTGCTGTACCTCTTCGGCACACCCGGCCAGCAGCGCTTCGTACAGATGTGGGAGGACATGGCACGCGGCGCCCTCGGCGCGCTGGTGCTGGTCGACCCCGAGCGGCTGGCCGACTCCTTCGCCGTGATCGACCTGATCGAGCAGTACGGACTCGACTACGCGATCGCGGTCAACCATTTCGACGGTACGTCGATACGTGATGCGAGGGCGCTGCGCGAAGCGCTGGATCTCCTCGACGACACCCCCATCGTCACCTGCGACGCGCGGGACGAACGGTCGTCGGCCGAGGCTCTGATCACGCTCGTCCGCTACTTGATGGACCGCGCCCGTTAGGAGCAGAGCAGACATGACCACCGACTCCGCATTCCCCTCACCCCCACCCGGCTGCCCGGCCCACGGCAGCGGACTGCGGGTCCCGCTGTACGGCCCGGAGTTCGCGGCCGATCCGCAGGCGTACTACTCGTACATGCGGCACTACGGGCCGAGCGCTCCGGTCGAGATCGCGCCCGGCGTCGACGCGACCCTCGTCACCGACCACGCCACCGCGCTGAAACTGCTCCAGGACCCCGGCAACTTCCGCAAGGACGCCCGCCGTTGGCGAGACGTCGCCGAGGGCAAGGTCGGCCCGGACAGCCCGGTCGTCCCGATGCTCGGCTACCGCCCCAACGCCATGTTCACCGACGGCGCCGAGCACGCGCGGCTGCGGCAGGCGATCACCGACAGCCTCGCCAAGGTCGACTCCCGCCGCATCAGCGACATGACCAAGCGGGCCTCCGACTACCTCCTCGCCCAGGTCTCCGGCCGCGGTTCCGTCGACCTGATGAACGACTACGTCAAGCAGCTGCCGCTGCTCGTGTTCAACGAGCTCTTCGGCTGCCCGGCGGACATCGGCGACCGGGTCGTCTTCGGCATCTCCGGAGTCTTCGAGGGCGTCAACGCCGAGAAGGCCAACCAGGTGCTGGGCCAGGCCGTGTTCGAACTGGTGGCGCTCAAGCGCGCCAGGCCGGCCGACGACGTCACCTCGTACCTGATGCGGCACGAGGCGCGCCTGACCGACGAGGAGTTGGTGCACCAGCTGATCCTCCTCCTCGGCGCGGGCGCCGAACCGCTGCGCAACCTCATCGGCAACACCCTGCACCGGCTGCTCCTGCACGACCGGTACGCCGACGGCGGTCTGATCGAGGAAGCCATCGACGACACGCTGTGGGAGAACCCGCCCATGGCGAACTACGCGCCGCACTACCCCGCGGCCGACATGGAGTTCGGCGGCGCCAAGCTGCGGGCGGGCGACCTGGTCCTGGTCAGCATGACGGCCGCCAACACCGACCCGGCGCTCGTGGCGACCGGTCGGACCGGCGGACGGCGTGCCCATCTGTCGTGGAGCGCCGGCCCGCACGCCTGCCCCTCCAAGGAACTCGCCCGGCTCGTCACCATGGTGGCCATCGAGAACCTGCTCAACCGTCTGCACGACATCGAACTCGCGGTCCCCGAGGACAGCCTGACCTGGCGTCCGGGCCCCTTCCACCGCGCGCTGGCCGCGCTTCCCTGCCGCTTCACCCCGCAGGTCGTCCAGCGGCCGATGCCGCCCCGCGTGACGGAGTCCTCCGCACGCGAGGAGAACGCCCCGGCGGGCCGCAAGGCCGAGCGTGGCGTGTGGGGCTCCTTCCTACAGTGGTTGAAGGGGTGACGCAGACAACAGTCTGTGACAGCGGTTACTGCATGAGTATTCAACCAAAGGGGTAGTAACGCGGCGGCATTCGTGGTGACCAATGAACCAAGGGAGGTGTCGTGGACCACATATCCATCGGCGCCGCTTCTGCTCGACATCCGGATCTCTTCCGCCGCTCCCGACGAGACATCGACTTACATCGCGCGGAGACCAGGGGCGTGACCCGCCACCAGTCGCCGCGAGACGAGATACCCGCCCAGGTCGGCGGGTATCTTTCTGTGTCCCCGCACCCGCTCCGCCGCCGGGGGACAGCGGCTCCGCCTCCGAACTCCGAACAGCGGCGGGAGACGTGGTGAGCCCTCTCGGGTCCGGCACCGGGAGCACCCCGGGGGACCGGACGCTCGGCGCCCTCGTGACCGGCCAACTGCTGCGGCTCTGCGAGGTGTCGGGGCTCGGCCCGACCGACGCCCGGAACTACGCGCGTCTACTGACCGACTCGCTGGGGGCGGTGGCCGAACGGCCCCTGAACCTGCCGCCCCCGTCCCTCAGTTTCCTGTCCGACGACTCCACCCCGGTGGAGTACTCGCTCTCCCTCACCCCGGACGCGTCCCCCGCCGTACGGGTGCTGCTGGAACCGGGGTGCGGTGCCGGTGATCTCCGGGACAACGGCCGCGTCGGACTGCGCGCCGTCCGAGCGATGACACGGCGCTGGGGCTTCGCCACCGACCAACTGGACGTACTGGAGGACCTGTTCCTCCCCGCCGATCCGCAGGGCCCCCTGGCGCTGTGGATCGCGCTGGAGCTGCGCCCCGGCGGCGTCCCCAAGATCAAGGTGTATCTGAACCCGTCGGCGTCCGGCGGGGACCGGGCCGCCGAGACGGTACGGACGGCCCTGGACCGGCTGGGCCACCGGCACGCCTTCGACGCGCTGCCGCCGGCCGACGGCTACCCGTTCTTCGCGCTCGACCTGGGCGACTGGGCGGCGCCCCGGGTGAAGATCTACACCACCCACCGCGACCTGGCGGTGGCGGACGTCGGCGCCCTGTGCCGGATGGAGAACGGCCCCGACAGCGCGACGCTGGAGGAGTTCCTCCGCACGGCGGGCGGCGTCGACGAGGCAGCGGACGGCACCCGGGCCCTGCCGGAGGCCCGGTTCGCCCGGCGGCCCGTCCTGTCCTGCCACTCCTTCACCCGGACCACCGGCGGACCCACCGGCTTCACCCTCCACGTCCCGGTCAGGGACTACGCCCGCGACGACGCGGAGGCACTGCGCCGGGCCGGGGCCGTCCTCGGCCGCCACGGGATGGACCCCGGCGCACTCGACCGCCCGCTGGCCGCCGTCACCGGACGCCGGCTGTCGGACGGAGTGGGGCTCGTCGCGTACGTGGCGCTCGCCCACGAACAGGACAGACCGGCCCGGGTGACCGCGTACCTCTCGTCGGAGGCCTACGCGGTGCGGCCGCCCAACGGCCACCGGCACTTCCCACATGAACCATTCAGCAGCATGTCAGGAGCAAGAACCCCTATGGAGCCCTACCGCATCAAGGTCGTCGAGCCCATCGCGCTCACCACGCGTGAGCAGCGCGAGGCGGCGCTGGAACGGGTGCATTACAACCTCTTCGACCTGCGCGCCGAGGAGGTGACCATCGACCTGCTCAGCGACTCGGGCACCGGCGCCATCTCGGCCGCCCAGCTGGCCGCGGGGATGGAGGGCGACGAGTCGTACGCGGGCTCGCGCTCCTTCTACCGCTTCCACGAGACCGTGACGGAACTGACCGGCTACCGGCACATCCTGCCGGCCCACCAGGGGCGGGCCGCGGAGCGCATCCTCTTCACGAACCTCCTCGAACCCGGTGGCATCGTCCTGGCCAACACCCACTTCGACACGACCCGGGCCAACGTCGAGCTTTCCGGATGTCAGGCGCATGACATTCCCTGCCCGGAGGCCCGAGACCTGGACAGCGTCCTGCCCTTCAAGGGCAACATCGACCTGGACAGACTCCGGCAGACGCTGGAGGGACCGGACGGCTCGCGGGTCCGTGTGGTGATCATGACGATCACCAACAACGGCGGCGGTGGCCAGCCGGTCTCCATGGAGAACCTGAAACAGACCGCCGAGATCTGCCGCCGGCACGGCGTCCCGATGATCCTGGACGCCGCCAGATTCGCCGAGAACGCCTGGCTGGTGACCCGCCACGAGGAGGCCTACCGGGACCGCACCCCGCGCCAGGTCGCCGAAGAAGCGTTCCGTCTCGCCGACGGCTGTGTGATGAGCGCCAAGAAGGACGGCATCGTCCACATCGGCGGATTCATCGGGCTCAACGACCCCGAACTCGCCGAGAAGTGCGAACGCCTCCTCATCGCCACCGAGGGCTTCGCCACCTACGGCGGTCTCGCCGGCCGGGACCTCGACATGATGGCCACCGGCCTGCTGGAGGTGACCGAGCCCGCCTACCTCGCGGAACGCGCCGATGTCGCCTCCCATCTCGCCGACCGCGTCCGCGCGGCGGGCGTCGACCTGCTCGAACCCCCGGGCCTGCACGCCCTCTACCTCAACGCGGGCCGCCTGCTCCCGCACATACCGCCCCACCACTACCCGGGCCACGCCCTCGCCTGCCGCCTCTACCTCGAAGGCGGCATCCGCTCGGCCGAGCTCGGTTCCCTCTACCTCGGTGAGGAGGACGAGGACGGCAACCCCATCAAGAGCGCGCCGTACGAACTGGTCCGGCTCGCGCTCCCGCGCCGCGTCTACACCCGCAGCCACTACGACCATGTCGGCAGGACCCTGGAACGCATCGCGAAGGAGCCGGAGTCCGTCCACGGCTACCGCATCGTGGAGCAGTCCCCGATCCTGCGGCACTTCCGCGCCAAACTGCAGCCGGTGACCGCGTGACCGCGTGACCGCGTGACCGCGTGACCGGCCGAGCCGGCGGTGGTCGCCCCGTGTTCGAGCGGAGCGGCCACCGCCGGGCGCGGCGTGGGGCGAGGGGAGCGGACGGTCCGGCCGGGCAGGCCGGAGCAAGTCGGCTCAGCCCAGCCGGATGACCGTGAACGTCTCCCCTTCCCCGGGTGGCCTTGTCCAGGAGCGGGTCGTGAAGGTGTGCAGCCGCCCGTGGGTGATCGCGTGCCGCGGCAGGTGGACACCGAACTCCCCGGCCACCGCTTCCAGCAGCGCCCGCTCGGTCTCGGCACCGCTCCTCGGCCGGCCGAAGAACCGGCTCGGATCCAGCGCGCGCGGTATCTCCCCGCTCTGCCGGACCTCGCCGTCGACGTAGGTGAACGCATACTCCTCGGTGCCGTCCCGTGCCACCGAGAGATGGAAGTGCGACTCCTCGTGCTGCTTCCTGAGGCCGCTCCACACCACCACCGCGCGGGTGCCCGCGCTGGCCCGCGCGGCCGGGGAGACGAACCGCTGCCGGCCGAAGGAGGAGGGTTCGCCGTCGAAGGCGAAGCTCCAGCCGGGCCCGGCCCGCCCCACCGACACGAGGGCCCTGTCGTCGTAGGACGAGAACTCCCTCCGGCCGTGCAGCCATCTGCGGCGGGCCTCCCAGGAGGTCAGGGGTTCGCTCAGCACGGCGTCGCCTTCGCTCCCGGCCTGGCCGCTGCCGGCGTCCCCGCCCTCGTCGCCGTCCGCGAGACGGCGCGGCAGGTCCTCCGGATCCACCCCTTCCACCAGGACGAACCGGAAGCTGCTGCGGTTGTTGCCCGGGTCCGGCTCCGCGAGCCAGGCCAGGTCGTCCGGGTCGAGCCGGTCCGTCGGCGCCGGTGTCGCACCCACCTGCCCCCCTCGCGGCGTGGAGAGCAGCTCGCGGCCCCGCTCCGGGGTCGCGAGCGGCCCGAGCAGGGGGTCGGCCACCCACCCGAGCGGCGCCAGATGGTCCGGTCCCAGCGGCTCCCACCAGGGCAGGGCGTCCCTCAGCGTCTGCCAGGCCCCGTCGGTGTCGCCCCACCGCGCCGACTCCCGCGCTCGCTCGACCGCCTCCCCGAAGGGTCCGGCCGCCGTGTACCGGTACGTGCCCTCGCGGACCCGCTCCAGCGTCGCGTAGGCCAGCGCGACCAGGTCGTCGTCGGCGCCCCGCAGGTGGTAGGTGAGCGTGGAGTCGTCCCGGTACGAGTGGGCCGCGTGCTCGGCGACCAGCGGGGGCAGCAGTTCGGGCGCGTACCGCGGATCCGTCGCCAGGCCCTCGAAGTGCACCCCGGTCTGTCCGAGCAGGCGGCGCAGCTGGTCACCCAGCCCGGCCGCCCTTGGTCTGCCGTACTGCTGGGCCTCGTCCAGCGCCTTCGCGGCCCGCTCCCAGTCGCCGCGCAGCGCGTCCTGTCGGGCCCGCTCCATCTGGGCGTCCAACCGGCGCGTCGTGTCGTTGACGAACTCCGGCTCCTTGCTGTTCCCGCCCGCCCGCAGGTTGTGGAACTCCCGGTGCATCTCCCGCATGAACGCGGTGAAGTCGGCGTGCCGCTCGGGCGGGGCGGCCCGCCAGCTCGACCACGTGTAGACGGCCCACTCACCGCGCTCGTCGACGTCCTCGGGATCCAGCAGGACGTGGGTGACGTCGGATTCCACGTCCAGCTGCAGGCCCCGCCGCCAGAGGTCGGCCTCGTGCCGTTCCTCGGGGTCGGCGTCCTCGTCCAGGTACTCCTCGAACATGTCCGCGAGCCCCGACTCGTTCTCGTGCCAGCGGGCGTCCCCCGTCCCGGCCAGCAGCCAGACGAAGCCACCCGCGTGCCGCCAACCGTCGCTCACCGCGAGGAACTCCCGGTACGACGGGGGCATCCGTCGGCCGAGACGCTCCTCCATGGCCGCGATCCGTTCCTCGGAGGCGGGCGGGAACCCCAGCCACCGGGCCTCCCGGGCGGTCTCGTCGTCCCTGCTCCGTGACTCGTCGTCCGGCAGGGAGTCCGCCCACTCCTCGCTCCACCCGCGTAAGAAGGACTCCCAGTCGAATGCCGCGCTGTCCGTATCGGTCATGCGTCCGATGCTGTCACCCACCACTGACAACGGCACCCGCCACAGCTGGCGCAACCCCGGCGACCAGCCGGCCACGATGGCCTTCGTCCTCATCGGAGCGGAGCGCGCAGGCTGATCGCGTCGGGCCCGTCAGTCGGACGCGAAGATCGTCTTCTTCTGCCGCTCGATGGACGAGAGCAGGCTGTCGACGCCCTTGGGGTCGCGGATGAACTTCTGCAGCGCCGGCTGCATCACCGTGGAGGTGAAGTCGGGGCGGCTGTCACGGTCCATGAACTGCGTCAGGGTCTTCGCCCCGCTGATCATCTCGAACGCCTTCTGCTGGAGGGGCGAGTACGCGGAGACGTCGGCCTTCCTGGAGGCGGCCACGACGCTGGGGTCGGCCTTGAGGTAGATCTGCTCGGCCTCGGGGGTGCCGAGGAACTCCATGAGCTTGACGGCGCCGGCCTTGTTCTTCGGGGCCTTGCTCATCATGAAGCCGTCGGTGGGGGCCTCGACGGTGTCCTGGCCGTACGCCGGGTCGATCTCCGGGAAGGCGAAGAAGTCGAGGTCGTCCAGGTCGGCCTTGTCGGTGAACTGCTGGCCCACGAAGGTGCCCAGCAGGTACATGCCCGCCTTCTTCGACACCAGGGTCTGCGCGGCGTCCTGCCAGGTGCGGCCGACGGCGCCCTCCTGGTGGTACGGCAGCAGCTCGGCCCACAGGTCGAAGACCTTGCGCACCTTGGCGTCCGTCCACGACGCCTTGCCCGCCATCAGCTCGACGTGGAAGTCGTAGCCGTTGGTACGGAAGTTGATCTGGTCGAAGGTGCCCAGCGCCGGCCAGGCGTCCTTGTCGCCGAAGGCGATCGGGACCAGCTTGTCCTTCCGCATCTGCTTGCACAGCGCCGTGAACTCGTCCCAGGTGGTGGGGACTTCGTAACCGTCCTGCTGGAAGACGCTCTTGCGGTAGAAGAGCGCCCAGGGGTACGTGGTCATCGGTACGAAGTAGTACTTGCCGTCCTCACCCCTGCTGAGCTGCCTCATCGCGTCGGGGAAGTTGCCGCCGATCTCGTCCCACACGTCGTCGACGGGGGAGGCCAGTCCCTTGGCCGCGAAGAACTGCGCGCGGTAGCCGGCGAACCAGTTGAACACGTCGTCCGGGGTGCCCTGGAGGTAGGTGTTGATCTGCTCCTGGAACGTGTTGTGGTCCTTGGTGTTCACGTCGACCGCGATCCCGGACTGCTTCGTGAAGGCCGCGTAGATGTCGGCGAACGCCTTCTTCGGCACCGTGTCCGACGCGTTGGAGCCGACGGTGACGGTCTTCGAGCCCGCGGCGCCACCGCCGCTGCCGCCACAGGCGCTGAGCAGGGGTGTGCCTGCGCCGAGTACGGCGGCGCCGCCCATGCCCCGCAGCAGCGAGCGGCGGCTCGGACCGGAGAGGGACTGACCGAAGGACGGAAGGTGCATTTCGGCTCCTGACGGGCGGCCGCAGGTCGGTCATGGGTCGTCGGCCCCACGGGCATGCGGCGGGAAAGGAGGTCGCCAAGCGACCATAATCAAACACGACCACACAGACCTGATCGGTGGATGGCAGGAAGAGTGAACGTCACCGGGGCGTGCTGTCAAGACTCTGAGAATCACGGTCGAGGGCGCTCGCGTGTGAGGGAGACGCGCATCGAAGTCAAGCCGCACGAACCCTTGACGCGTACCCCCTCGGCTGCGTAGACCTGACCGCGCGATCAGGCTGCGGGGGCGTGATCACTGACGTCGTTCGCCGCAGGGACACAGCGCGGGCCGGTGCAGGGACGCAGCTGCCAGGAGAGTTCATGACACCAGCAGAGGGGCGCGCCGAGACCGCCCCCGTGCCGCGCAGCGCGGACGTCGCGCGGCAGGCCGGGGTGTCGCGCAAGACGGTCTCGCGGGTGTTCAACGACGAGCCGTACGTGTCCGAGGAGGCGCGGCAGCGTGTCCTCGCGGCTGCCGCGGAGCTCGGCTACCGGCTGAACCCCGCGGCCAGGGCACTGGCTTCGGGGCGCAGCCGCTCCCTCGGTGTCGTGGCCCTGGGAACGGCGGGATACGGCACGGCCTCCCTGCTCGTGCACATCGAACAGGCCGCGCGGGACGCCGGATACGCGCTCCGCGTGGTGAACACACCGGACGGCGACCCCGACGGCATCGGCGGCGCCGTGGAGTCGCTGCTGGAGCAGGGCGTGGACGGAGTCGTCGTCTCCGAACCCGTCGTGAGGGGCGAGGTCCCGCTCCGTGTGGACGTCCCCGTGCTCTTCCTCGGAGCACCGCCGTCCTTCGACGCCGGCCGAACGGTGAGCGTGAGCGTGGGTGCCCATGAGCTGGCACGAGCAGCGACCGAGCACCTGTTGGGCCTCGGACACACGACGGTGCACCACCTCGCGGGCCCTCGGCAGTGGTACGCCACGGAGGACCGCATCGCGGGATGGCGGGCGGCGCTGGCCGCTCGGGGCGCGCACGAACCCCCTCTGCTCAACGGCGACTGGTCGGCCGCGTCCGGCTACGCGGCGGGGGGCGCGCTGGCCGCGGACGACTCCGTGACCGCGGTGTTCGCGGCGGGCGACGAGATGGCCATCGGCCTGATCCACGCCCTGCGGGAGGCCGGGCGGCGCGTGCCGGAGGACATCAGCGTGGTGGGCTTCGACGGCAACCCGGTCTTCGCCTATGTCTCACCGCCGCTGACCACCGTCCGTCAGCCGTTCGCCGCCGCGGCGTCGGAGGGGATCCGCCTCCTCGTGCACGCCATCGACCATCCCGACACCGAGCCGCCGCGGCCCGACGAGCCGCCCGTCGAACTCATCGTCCGTGGCTCGACTGCGCCGCCGCGCCACCGACGCCGACTCCCGCTCCGCAGCGGCTGAGCACCGGTCGCCCCTGGCTCGGCAACGTCACCGTGAGTCCTGCCGTTGACCCGGCCGCACCAGACCCGTCTCGTAGGCGATGACGACCAGTTGGGCCCGGTCGCGGGCGCCGAGTTTGGCCATGGCCCGGTTGGCGTGGGTCTTGACGGTGACCGGGGTGACGAAGAGGCGTTCGGCGATCTCGTCGTTGGGCAGGCCGGAGCCCACCAGCGTCAGGACCTCCCGTTCCCGGGGAGTCAGCGTGGCGAGCCGCGCGGTGTCGACGAGGTCGCCGGGGGAGGGGTGGGCGAGGACGCGCGTGATGAGGCCCTTGGTGGCCGCCGGGGAGAGCAGCGCCTCGCCCGCGGCCACGAGACGGACGGCGTCGAGGAGCTGCGCCGGTTCGACGCCCTTGCCGAGGAAGCCGCTCGCGCCGGCCCGCAGGGCCTCGACCACGAGGTCGTCCTCTTCGAAGGTGGTCAGGACGAGGACCTTGACCCCGGCCAGGTCCTCGTCCTGGGCGATCAGCCGGGTGGCCTCGATGCCGTCGACCTCGGGCATCCGGATGTCCATCACCACCACGTCGGCGCGCTCGGACCGGGCCAGCCGGGCCGCCTCCCTCCCGTCGGACGCCTCCGCGACGACGTCCATGTCGGGCTGTGCGTCGATGAGCAGCCGGAAGGTGCCGCGGAGCAGGGCCTGGTCGTCGGCGAGCAGGACACGAATGGTCATGGGCGGTGGTTCCTCACGGGGTGTCAGGCGGTTGCGGGGGAGAACGAGAGCGGCAGCTCGGCGACGACCTCGAAGCCGCCTTCGGGACGCGGGCCGGCGGTGACCGTGCCGCCGATGGCGGTGGCGCGCTCGTGCATGCCGATCAGTCCGTGGCCGGTGCCCGCGCCCTTCGGCGCCCCGGGGCGGCCGTCGTCCGTCACGGTGACCCGGAGCGCGTGCACGCCGTAGTCCAGGACCACCGAGGCGTGCGACGCGGACGCGTGCTTGTGGGTGTTGGTGAGGGCTTCCTGGATGATGCGGTAGGCCGTGAGGTCGGTCGCGGGCGTCGGCGGCGAGGGGCTCCCGGTACGGGTCACCGACACGGACAGCCCGCTCGCCTCGAACCCGCCGACGAGGGTGTCGAGATCGGCCAGGCGCGGGATGGGGGCCCGCGAGCCAGGCGCGTCGTCGGGCTGACGCAACAGGCCGACGGTGGCGCGCAGTTCGTCGAGGGCGGCGCGGCTGTTGTCCTTGATGTGGGCCAGTGCCTCGTACGCCTGCTCGGGGTTGGCGCGCATGAGGTGGTGCGCCACTCCGGCCTGGGCGTTGACCAGGGTGATGTGGTGGGCGACGACGTCGTGCAGGTCGCGCGCGATGCGCACGCGTTCCTCGGTGACCCGGCGCCGGGCCTCCTCCTCCCGTGTGCGTTCGGCGTGTTCGGCGCGATCCCGGGCCGCCGCGAGGTTCTCCCGGCGGCTGCGGACGGCGCGGCCCAGCGCGGTGGCCGCGATCGCGAAGTCGAACCGCAGCAGACTGGCCCCCGCCACGAGGGACTCCGTGTGCGTGGCGGCGTGGACACCGGTGATCGCCACGGCCGCGGTCACCCCGACGGTCCACGCGGTGCGCCCGCCGCCGAGCAGCGCGAGGGTGTACAGGGCGACCAGGCTCGCCGCCGGGATCGGCGAGATGTGCGAGGCGACGGCCATCAGCGTGAGGTCGCCCGCCAGGGTGAAGAGGGCGACCCCCAGCGGCCGGCGGCTCCGGAAGGCCAGCGGCACGCACGACAGGGCCGTCCACGCGACCTCGTGCCAACGGGGCTCCTGCCAGCCGTTCTTGCCGGCGGCGGCGGTCGCCGCCGCGGCGATCACGATCAGCGGCACCGCGGGCAGGGCGTCTGCGATCCGGTCATGGCGGGTCAGCCACTGTCGCCACACCATGGGCAGTTCCATTCCCTCACTCTAGGCAGCACGCGCCGGCGGAAGACGAGGTCACCCCGCCGTCCACCGGCCCGTGTGCGATGTCGGTCCGCTGTGGCGACGGTCAGTCGGCCAGTCCGACGGGCTCCGGCTCCCGTACCGCGTGCCGCGGACGCGTGGGTTCGTCGGCGGGGCCTTCCACGGACACGTCGGGCAGCGCCCGGTCCAGTCGGCGGGGCAGCCACCAGTTGGCCCGTCCGCACAGGTGCATGAGGGCGGGGACGACGACCATGCGGATCAGCAGGGCGTCCACGGCGACGGCGACGGCGAGGCTGACGCCGAACTCGGAGATGACGCGCATGCCGCCGAACACGAAGGAGCCGAAGACACAGACCATGATGGTGGCGGCGACGGCGATCACCTTGCCCGTCTCGGCCTGCCCGACGCGGACGGCGCGCCGGCTGTCACCGGTGTGGGCCCACTCCTCGCGCATCCGGCTGACCAGGAAGACCTGGTAGTCCATGGACAGGCCGAACATGATGCCGACGACCAGGATCGGCACGAACGACTCGATCGGTCCGGCGGCGCCGAGCCCGAGCAGTCCGGCGCCGAAGCCGTACTGGAAGACGACGACGATCGCCCCGAAGGCCACCCCGATGCTCAGGATGTTCAGCAGCGCGCCGACCGCCGGGATGAGCAGGCTGCGGAAGGCGACGGTCAGCAGCAGGAACCCGAGGGCGGCGATCACCAGCACGAACACCGGCAGCTTGCCCATCAGGACGGACGCGAAGTCGTCGTTGCTCGCAGTGACTCCGCCCACGTACACCTTCAGCGAGGTGCCTTGCTCCGCCTCGGGGATCACGTCGTCGCGCAGGCGGTGGATCAGGTCGGAGGTGGCCGCGGACTGCGGGGAGGTGGTCGGGACGACCTGGATCACGCCGACGTGCTGCCCGTCCTTCATGGGCGCGGCGCCGGCACGGGCGACGCCGTCGACCCGCTCCAGGGCGGTGACGAGCTTCGCCGCGGCGGCCCTGTCGGTGGTGGTGGGGGCCTGGACGGCGAGGACGAGGGGGCCGTTGAAGCCGGGGCCGAAGCCGTCCGCGATCATGTCGTACGCCTGGCGGTTCGTGGAGGTCGCCGGCAGGTTGCCGTCGTCGGACGCGCCCAGCCGCAGCGACAGCGTCGGCAGCGCGAGCGCCGCGAGTACGGCGAGGGCCACGACACCCAGGGTCCTGGGCCGGGCCTGGACCCGCTCGGCCCACCGGTGCCACAGCCCGGCGGTCCCGCCGGCCGGGCGGCTCGCCCGGCCGGCCACGCGCCGGCGCTCCTTCCTGCTGAGGACACGCGGGCCGATCATGCCCAGCAGCGCGGGCAGCAGGGTGATGGCGGCCAGTACGGTCAGGACGACGGTGACGGCCGCGCCGATCGCCATGCCGTTGATGATGCCGACGTCGAGGGTGAGCATGCCCAGCAGCGCGACCACGACGGTCAGCCCGGCGAACAGCACGGCCCGGCCTGAGGTGTCGAGGGCCTTGGCCGTCGACTCGGCGACGTCCATACCCGCCATGAGGTGGGCGCGGTGCCGGTTGACGATGAACAGCGCGTAGTCGATGCCCACACCCAGACCGATCAGCGAACCCAGGGTCAGCGTGGTGTCGGACAGGGTGACGACGTGGCTGAGCAGTATCACCGCGACCGCGGAGGTGCCCACGCCGACGACGGCCGTGATGATCGGCAGTGCCGCCACCCAGACCGCCCGGAAGACCAGCAGCAGCACGACGAAGGCCAGGACGACGCCCATGGCGTCGGCGACCGCGTTCGGCTCGGGGTTGACGGTGAACGCCTGCCCGTTCAGCGCGATGTGCAGGGCCCCCGACCCGGGATCGGTGGCGAGTTCCTTCACATGGTCGACCTGGGCGTCCGCCACGTCCCGGTCGAAGGCGACCGTGGCGTAGGCCGTCCGGCCGTCCTCGCTGATCTGTCCCTGGCCGGCCGGTGTGTAGGGGTTGGTCACCGCGGCGACGCCCGGTGCCCCGGCCATCTCCCGGAGCGTCCGGGTCATCGCCTGCCTGGCGGCGGGCTCGGTGACCTTCCCGCCGTCGACCTGCCAGACCACCCGGCCGCTCTTGCCCGCCGCGTCGTCGGAGGCCTGCTGGAGCAGTGCCGTCGCCTTGGCCGAGTCGGTGTCCTGCGAGATCGGGCTGTTGCCGAAGGCGCTGCCGGCCGCGCCGACTCCGGCGCCGAGAGCGAGCAGCAGGCCCACCCAGACCAGGACGACGGCGAGCCGGTGCCGGTGGCACCAGCGGGCGAGAGGGGACATCGACGAGCCTTTCGAGGGGACTGCCACGTGCGAGCGGGCCGTCGATCACGGCCCACTCGAACACTCGCACCCATCCCTGTCTCTCGTCGTCGGCCGTCCGCAGACTCTTTCGCCTACTGCGAGCGCAGCAGACGGGGCGACGACGAACCGGGGCTCGCGAAGGAGGTCACGGGTGGTCGCCGCCCCACGGGTTCGGTGTGGTCCCGCCGGACGCGCCGCACGCGGTCGTGGGCGGGAGGAGGTGCCGGGCGGCGACCCGGGTGGTGCGGAACGGTGTGTCCGCCGTGGTGGAGGCGGGCGTCAAGGGGGCCGCGAGGGCGGGCAGTTCGGTCCGCGTCAGGGGTGCGCCCGGGTACACCGCCATGAGGACGCCGGTGCAGTCGTCGCGTTCCTCCGAGGCGAGGCCGCTGGGCAGGCCCACGGTCCAGGGCCTGCTGCCGTCGGTGGTCAGGCGGACGCGCAGGACGGACCTCAGGTCCGTTCCCGCCGTCGTGACGGTGGCCTGCCAGAACTCGACCCGCATCGAGATCGGCTCGCACAGGGGCCCGCCGGTGTGCGCACCGATCACCACCGCCTCGTCCTCGTCCGCCGCTCCGCCGGGGAACGACACGGCCGGGCGCAGCCACGCCGCCCGCTTCTGCGCCGACCATCCGCCGTCCGCCCGGCAGACCTCGGCGCCGGCCCGTACACCGTCGGCCTGCTGCGCGCAGCCGGCGGTCAGCAGCGTCAGGGCCGCCGTGAGTGACGTCAACGACCCGGGGGCGAGCTGGGGCCTGGACATGTTCTCCCTCGATCGGCGCGGGCGAGGCGTCGGTGGCCTCGCGAGTGAGGGCAGTCTTCGCGGAGCGCGGCGGCGGCCGGGGGGCCGGGAAGGGGCATGTGGCCCACTTGTGATCAACACACTGCGGCCGGGCCGGGCCGTCCGTCTCGTGGGAGCGGGTCCCACGGGGCCCCGGCAGGACTACTTGCCGGTACATGTGCGGAAGACCGGCATTCTGTCGCCTGATTTCCCAATTGGTTGAACGGTTGTCGATTGCTGTCCACGATTCTCCTGTCAAGTGCCCGGAGGCACGACTTCCGGCCCCACCGCTGCAGAAGTGAGTCGAGCATGGTGCGTGTCCGTTCGTCCCTGGCCCAGTTGCCCCCCTACGTCCCCGGGCGCAAGATGCCCGGCGCCATCGCGCTGGCAAGCAACGAGTCTCCGTACGGGCTGCTGCCCGGCGTCACGGCGAGACTCGTGGAACTGGCCGGCGGGGTGTCGCGGTATCCCGACCTGGGCGCCACCGCCCTCGTCCGGGCCCTCGCCGAGCACCACGGTGTCGACTCCGAGCGGATCGCGCTGGGCGCAGGTTCCTCGGAGGTCTGCGCCCAGCTGCTGCACTCGGTCGTCGGACCCGGCGACGAGGTCGTCTTCGGCTGGCGGTCCTTCGAGGCGTACCCGATCCTCACCGCGGTGGCGGGCGGCACCGCGGTGCGGGTCCCGCTGCGGGATCACGGACTGGACCTCGACGCCATGGCCGAGGCGGTCGGTGACCGGACCCGGCTGGTCTTCGTCTGCAACCCCAACAACCCCACCTCCACCGCGGTCGGCGAGCAGGCGCTGCGCGACTTCGCGGACCGGGTGCCAGAGGACGTCCTGGTCGTCGTCGACGAGGCCTACCGGGAGTACGCCGATCCGGAGCTGGTCCCCGACGCCCTCGCCCTGCTCGGCGACCGGCCGAACGTGGTGGTGCTGCGGACCTTCTCCAAGGCGTACGGCCTGGCCGGGCTCCGGGTCGGCTACTGCGTGGCCCCGCCCGGCATCGCCGCGCACGTCCGCAAGACGCAGATCCCGTTCAGCGTCAGCGCGCTCGCCCAGGAGGCCGCGACGGTCGCCCTCGGCGAGCACGCGGAGGTCGTCCGGCGGGCCGCCCTCACGGTCGCCGAACGGCAGCGGGTGACACGGCGGTTGCGCGACCTCGGCTTCGAAGTCCCCGACTCCGAGGCCAACTTCGTCTGGCTGCCGCTCGCCGCCGACAGCGGGGACTTCGCCCTGCACTGCCTCGGCGGCGATGTCGTCGTGCGCCCGTTCGCCGGCGAGGGCGTCCGGGTGACGATCGGGCTGCGGGCGGAGAACGACGCCCTGCTCGCGGCCGCCGCGAGCTGGAGAGGCTGACGGCCATGCGCGTGGGGCCGTACGAACGGCATCGCGGGCTGCTCCAGCAGGCGGTACGGGCCATGGCGGCCGGCGAGTGCTGCGCCCTGTTCACCCGTGCGGGACGGGGCGGCACCGACGCGGGCATGCGGTCGGCACGGACCGCGGAGAAGGTGTTCGGCTCGCTGCTGGGCCGCCCCTTCGACCTCGGCCAGCCCGGTGAACTCGGCCGGCTGCGCACCGAGACCTCGCCGTACGGCGTCGCCATGGACATCGACTACCCGCGGTGCGACCCCGCGGTGCTGGTGGCGTCGGCCCGCCGGGCGATGGCCGGCTGGCGGGCCGACGGGCCGTACCAGCGGGCGGGGGTGGCGGTGGAGATACTGCGCCGGCTGAACACCCGCAGCCATGAACTGGCGCTCGCGGTGCACCACACCACGGGCCGGTCCCTCACGGCCGCCTTCCGGGCCGCCGGGCCGCCCGCCCAGGACCGCGCGCTGGAGGTGGTGGCCCGCGCGTTCGCCGAGTCGGAGCGCGTTCCCCCGGACCTGCACTGGGAGAGTCCGCGCCGCCGCAAGGAACCGCTGGCGATGGCGGGCACCTGCGCCCTGGCGCCGCGCGGTGTGTCGCTGCTCGTCGGCTGCCCCGAACATCCGACCTGGAACGGCTGGCCGGGCCTGTTCGCCAGCCTGGTGACCGGCAACCCGGTGATCGTGGCCCCGCACCCCAGGTCCGTGCTGCCGCTGGCGATCACCGTGCGCGTCGCCCGGCAGGTGCTGGCGGAGGCCGGACACGACCCCGACCTCGTCACCCTGGCGGTGGCGGCTCCCGGGGAGCCCCTGTGGCAGCGGCTGGCGACGGACCCGGCGGTGCGCATCGTCGACTTCACCGGCCCGGCCCGGTGCGCCGACTGGCTGGAGCGGCACGCCCGGCAGGCCGCCGTGTTCGCCCACCGGACCGGACTGAACACCGTGGTCCTCGACTCCACCGAGGACTACCGGGGCCTGGTGCGCGGCCTCGCGCGCTCCCTGTGCCTGTGCAACGGAACGGTCCGTACGACACCGCAGAACATCCTGGTGCCGGCGACGGGCATCATGACCGACGAGGGGCGCAAGACCCTTCGGGACCTCGGCGCGGACCTCGGCGAGGCCGTCGACCGGCTGCTCGGGCACCCGGCGCGCGTGGCGAGGCTGCTGGGCGCGATCGTCGACGACGAGGTGCGCACGGGACTGACGCAGGCCGCGCGACACGGCGCGGTCGTGCACGCCTCCGGGGCACTGCGCCATCCGGACCATCCCGGCGCCGACCTGCGCAGCCCGCTCGTGGTCCGGCTGGGGGCGCGCGACGAGCGGGTCTACGCCCGGGAGTGGCCCGGCCCCGTCTCCTTCCTGGTGGGCACCGACTCGACCTCGCACAGCCTGGAGATCTTCCGCCGCACGGTCGGCCGCCACGGCGCGCTGTTCGCCGCGGTGCACTCGACGGACCCGCTGGTGCTGGCGGCCGCCGAGGCGGGCGCGCTGGACGCCGGGGTCCACCTGGTGGAGAACCTCGCCGACGACCTGCCCGCCGATCCCTCCTCGACCGCGCCCGAACCGCCGGACGGGGGCGCGCACTTCGTCACCGGACGGTTCCGGGTGGTGCGCTCGCGCAGCCGCCTCGCCGCTGCCGAGCGCCCGCCCGTGCGCGACCCCGAGGAACTCGTCGGCGCTTGACCGGCCGGGCCCGCCCCACGGGACGGGCCCGGTGGCGGTCCGCCCGGTACCGCCGGTCAGCCCGTCCAGTCCGCTCCGCGCCCCCGCACCTCGTCGAACACCAGCCAGGTCCGTGTGGACCGCACCCCGGGAACGGCCTGGATGCTCTCCAGCACGACCGAGCGCAACGCCTCGTTGTCCGGCGCGCGCACCAGCACCAGGACGTCGAAGTCGCCCGTCACCAGGGAGACATGCTCCACGTACGGGATCTCGCGCAGCTCGCGCGAGATGTCCCGCCAGGCGGCCTGCTCGGTGCTCAGGGTGACGTAGGCGCTCGTGCCGAGGCCGGCCCGCTTGGGGTTCAGCTGTGCGGTGAAGCCGGTGATCACCCCTTCGGCCAGCAGTCGGCCGATGCGGGTGTAGGCGTTGGCGCGCGAGATGTGCACCTGTTCGGCCAGCGCGCGGACCGACTGGCGGGCGTCCTTCAGCAGCCGGGCCAGGATCTGGCGGTCGGTGTCGTCGAGCGGGACGGCAGTTCGTCCGGGCACGGGCCCCGTCGGCGGGTCCATCTCAGACACATTGCTCTCCAGAACATCAAGGTGCGGCACTTCATCTGCGGTTCACGCGAAGTCTTGAACACATATTCCCTCGTCGTCACCATTCTCCTGTCAAGCGTCCAGAGAAAGCGAGTGGCCTCCATGTCCGTGAAGAGCCTCCGACAGACGGTCCAGGGGTTCCTGCCGTCCCTCACGCCGGTGCGGTTCGTGGCCGAGGACGGCACCCCCGTGGCCAAGCCCCCGGCCGGTTACCCCGAGCCCTCGCAGGAGGCCCTGCGCGAGGCCTACCGCCTGATGGTCCTGGGGCGCCGCTTCGACACCCAGGCCACCGCGCTCACCAAGCAGGGCCGGCTCGCCGTCTACCCCTCCAGCCGGGGCCAGGAGGCCTGCCAGATCGGCGCCGTCCTCGCACTGCGCCCGGACGACTGGCTGTTCCCGACCTACCGGGACTCCGTCGCCCTGGTCACCCGGGGCATCGACCCGGTCGAGGTGCTCACCCTGCTGCGCGGCGACTGGCACTGCGGCTACGACCCGGCCGCCACCCGCGTCGCCCCCCAGTGCACCCCGCTGGCCACCCAGGTGCTGCACGCCACCGGCATGGCGGAGGCGCAGCGCCGCAAGGGCGAGGACGGCGTGACGCTGGCCCTCGTCGGCGACGGCGCCACCAGCGAGGGCGACTTCCACGAGGCGCTGAACTTCGCGGCCGTCCTCCGCGCGCCGGTCGTCTTCTTCGTCCAGAACAACCAGTACGCGATCTCCGTCCCGCTGGCCCGGCAGACCGCGGCGCCCGCCCTCGCCTACAAGGGCATCGGCTACGGGGTGCGCTCCGAGCAGGCCGACGGCAACGACCTGGTCGCCGTGCTCGCGGTGCTCACCGACGCCGTCGCGCACGCCCGCGCCGGGCACGGCCCCGTCCTGGTCGAGGCGCACACCTACCGCATGGACGCCCACACCAACGCCGACGACGCGACCCGCTACCGCGACGCCGAGGAGGTCGAGCGCTGGCGCGCCGCGGATCCCCTGGGCCGGCTGGAGACACATCTGCGCGCCCGGGGCGCGCTCACCGACGCCGACGCGGCGGCGGCGCAGGAGGCGGCGGAAGCGCTGGCCGCGGACCTGCGCACCCGGATGAACGCGGACACCACCGCCGACCCGATGGAGCTCTTCGACCACGTCTACGCCGAGCCGACCCCGCAACTGCTGGAGCAGCGCGCCCAGTTGGCGGCGGAACTCGCCGAGACCGCACTGCCTGAGGAGGACTGACCCATGGCCGAGACCACCATGACCACCGAGGCCGCCACGACCACCGAGGCCGCCACGACCACCGAGGCCGCCAGGGCCACGGACAGCACCAGGGCCGCCGCCGCCAAGGTCACCATGGCGCAGGCGCTCAACACCGCGCTGCGCGACGCACTGCGCGAGGACGACCGGGTGCTCGTCTTCGGCGAGGACGTCGGCCCGCTCGGCGGCGTCTTCCGCATCACCGACGGACTGACCCGGGACTTCGGCGAGGAGAGGTGCTTCGACACCCCGCTCGCCGAGGCCGGCATCGTCGGGCTCGCCGTCGGCATGGCGATGGGCGGCTTCCGCCCCGTGGTGGAGATGCAGTTCGACGCCTTCGCCTACCCGGCGTTCGAACAGATCGCCTCCCACGTCGCCAAGTTGCGCAACCGGACCCGGGGACGGCTCACCCTCCCCCTGGTGATCCGCGTCCCGTACGCGGGCGGGATCGGCGGGGTCGAGCACCACTGCGACTCCAGCGAGGCCTACTACGCGCACACCCCCGGCCTGAAGGTCGTCACCCCGGCGACGGCCGAGGACGCGTACTGGCTGCTGAGGGACGCGATCGCCGACCCGGACCCGGTGGTCTTCCTGGAGCCGAAGAAGCTGTACTGGTCCCGCGAGGACACCGACCTGGAGCGCCGCGGCGCACTGCCGTTCGGGCGGGCCGCCGTACGGCGGGAGGGCCGTGACGCCACGGTCGTCGCGTACGGGCCGTCGGTTCCGGTGGCCCTGGCCGCGGCCGACGCGGCGGCGGCCGAGGGCATCGAGCTGGAGGTCGTCGACCTGCGCACGATCGTCCCCTTCGACGACGAGACGGTGACGGCTTCCGTACGGCGGACCGGGCGCTGTCTGGTCGTGCAGGAGGCGCAGGGCTTCGCCGGGGTCGGGGCGGAGATCGCCGCGCGCGTGCAGGAGCGCTGCTTCCATTCGCTGGCCGCCCCCGTTCTGCGGGTGAGCGGTTTCGACATCCCCTATCCGCCGCCGAAACTGGAGCACGCGCATCTGCCCGGTGTCGACCGGGTCCTGGACGCCGTCGACCGCCTCCAGTTCGGGGACGAACCCGACACCCTGCATCTTCCGAAGGGAGCGGTCGCATGACCACGGCAACGCGTCCGGAGCAGTTGTTCCGGCTGCCCGACCTCGGCGAAGGACTGACCGAGGCGGAGATCGTCGAGTGGAAGGTCGCCGTCGGCGACACCGTGACCGTCGACCAGGTCGTGGTCGAGGTCGAGACCGCCAAGGCCGCGGTCGAGGTGCCGGTCCCGTACGCGGGCACCGTGCTCCGGCTGCACGCGGAGGCGGGCTCGGCGCTGCCGGTGGGGGAGCCGCTGATCACGGTGGGGGCGGAGGCTCTCGCCGGGGCCGACGGTTCCGCGCGCGGGCCCCGGCCCGAGGACGCGGGTGGCGCACCGGACCCGGTGGCGCCGGCCGACGCGGCGGCGGAGCGTTACCGGGAGGAGGAACAGGCCGGATCCGGCAATGTGCTGATCGGCTACGGCACCGGCCACGGCCCGACGACCTCGCGCCGGCGCCGGCGACGTGCCGCCACGTTCGACAGCGCGGCACCGGCGAACGCAGCCGCCGCATCCGACACCCTGTCCGCCAGTGCCGGCACCGGTCCTACGGCCACAACCGCCGCCACCGTCACCGGAACGCACGCCCCCCGGGTGATCTCGCCCCTCGTGCGGAGGATGGCCCGGGAGCACGGCGTCGACATCGCGGGTGTGTCACCGTCCGGCCCGGCGGGAGTCGTCCTCAGAAGGGACGTCGAGCAGGCCATCGCCCTGGCCGGACGGACCACGAGCGGGAGCGCGGCCCACCAGGCCGTGGTGCCCGCCCCCGCACCGCGGGAGACGACCACGACGACCGGCCCCGAGCGCATCCCCCTGCGCGGAGTCCGCCGCGCGGTCGCCGACAAGCTCTCCCGCAGCCGGACCGAGATCCCCGACGCCACCACCTGGGTCGACGTCGACGCGACCGGGCTGCTCCAGGCCAAGAAGGCGTTGGAGTCCGCCGGAACCGGCACCCGCGTCGGTCTGCTGGCGCTCTTCGCCCGCATCTGTGTCGCCGGGCTGCGCCGCTTCCCCGAGCTGAACTCCACGGTCGACACCGAGCGCCGGGAGATCCTCCGCCACGGCGAGGTGCACCTGGGCTTCGCCGCCCAGACCGAACGCGGGCTGGTCGTCCCGGTCGTCCGTGACGCCCACCTCATGACCACCGTCCGACTGGCCGCCGAACTGGCCCGGTTGACCGAACTGGCGCGCGGCGGGAACCTGCCGCCGCACGCGCTGACCGGGGGCACGTTCACCCTGAACAACTACGGGGTCTTCGGCGTCGACGGATCGACCCCGATCATCAACCACCCGGAGGCCGCCCTCCTCGGGGTGGGCCGACTCGTCGACAAGCCCTGGGTCGTCGACGGGCAGTTGACGGTCCGCAAGGTCACACAGCTCTCGTTCAGCTTCGACCACCGGGTCTGCGACGGCGGAGTGGCCGGTGGCTTCCTGCGCTTCGTGGCCGACTGCGTCGAGCGCCCGGCGATCCTCCTCGGGGACGTCTGACCCGCCGCACCCCTCCGCGATCCGCGCCGGACGCGGGATCCCGAAGACCAGGACCGTACAGTGACCCTGCCCCGCACCAGAAGCTCCGAGCCGGACGACCGTCCCCCGGGCGCCCTGTGGCCCGCGTCCTTCTCCCATCGCCCCGAGGCCCGCACGGCCGCCCACGCCCTGGCGGGGCACGTCGTCGAGTTCGCCCTCCTCCTGGCGTACGCCACCCCTCGGCCGCCCGACCGGCCCCTCGGGCTCGTACGCGGGGTGGCTGACGGTCGTCGGGATCGCCGCCTTTCTCCTGGCGGCCTACCTCTTCGGCCATTTCGGCCCCTACCAGTACGCCGCCCCCACCCCCGGCCGCTGCCCCGGATGATGAGGGCGGCGAGGGCTGCGCCCCCGTCCCGGCGCTCAGGGCCGAGCGGGCTCGTCCTTCGCCGTGGTGCCGTCGGCCGCGGCGGGCGGGGGACCGCTCTGCCGGCGCCGGAGCTGTCTGTGGACGATGAGCATCGCGGCCGTGGCGCCGGTGGCGACCGGGACGAGCGGCCAGAACCGGGGATGGTCGGTGCCGAGGGCGGCGGGGACCAGGGCCAGCGGGACGATCGTGGCCGCTCCGACGATGATGCCGAACGTGCTTACCCAGAAGGCGTCGTGCGAGTCGACCGCGTCGGTGCCGCCCCGGCGCGCCCTCCGGACGCGCGCCGCCACCAGCAGGACGATCGAGTAGCCCATCGCCAAGGGGTAGAGGACGAGGAGGACGGTGCCTCCGGGGCCGCTGTGCCACCCGCGCCACACATAGGCCCCGTCGAGCTCGACCACGTGTCCGTGCCACAGGCCGGCCCGGGCGTGATCACCCACGTCCAGCCCGCTGCTGCCGTCGTCCGTCACCGACCGGACCTCGCCGTTCACCCGCAGGTCGAGCGTGACCTCGTGGCGGACCGTCACCTCCGCGGTGCGGTCCTGGCCCGTACCGCCGAGCGACTCCTTGCGTTCGTCCGTCCGGTTCACGACGGTGGCGTCCGCCCGTTCCAGGGTCCCCGAGGAACGGGCCGCCGCGATGGCCACCTCCTCGTACGTCCGCCAGGCGAACAGCGCGATCAGCACCGCCATGGTCAGGCGGAACACCACCAGGAACGCCCGGGCCCGTCTCGACCGGCCCTCGCGTACGTCCGACATGACTGCCTCCCCTCCCGCACCCCGCGACCCGCAGGATCAGGTGTTACCCCCACCGGAGATCTTTGACGCGACGGAGCGCGTGCCGGTGACGTGCGTCCGTGTCCGCCGAACTCCGGGGCTCGGGACGCCTCGTCCGTGGCGGGCATCGCGTCCGCGCGAGATCCGACCGAGTGGCACATATCACGATTTCTCACGCCTTGTCTCCCGACCGAACATTCGGTTAGCGTGCGGCACGGCTCAGTAACCCAGTCGCCCCGCTGCAAGTCGAGAGGTGGAACGCATGCCCCCAACTCCCCCTGACCGCCCGGACTTCTTCACCCGCCACCGCGCCCTGCTGGAGGAGGCGGTCGCCGCCACCGCCGCCCGGGACCATTGGACGCCGTATCCCGAGTCGCCCAGCAGGTCCGCGTACGGCGAGGACGCCGCCAAGGACGGAGAGGCCGCGTACCGGGCGAGCCTGGGCGGCCACTTCGAACTCCCCGGCCATCCGGGGCACGGCGCGGTGGCGGCGGCCGAGAGGTCCCCGTACGGCTTCGCGCTGGGCGTGACCTACCCCCGAGTCGCCCCGCAGGAGGCGCTGTCGGCCGCGAAGACCGCCATGCTCTCGTGGCGCGACGCCGGGCCGGACGCCCGTGCGGGGGTGGCCGCGGAGATCCTCGCGCGGCTGAACGCGTCGAGCTTCGAGATCGCCCACGCCGTGCAGCACACCACCGGCCAGGCCTTCGTGATGGCCTTTCAGGCGGGCGGCCCGCACGCCCAGGACCGCGGCCTCGAGGCGGTCGCCCTCGCCTGGGCCGAGCAGAGCAGGCACCCGGCCGTGGCTCGCTGGAACAAGCCGCAGCCCAAGGGCGCCCCGCTGGTGATGGACAAGAAGTTCACGCCCGTCGGACGCGGGGTGGCGCTGTTGATCGCCTGCAACACCTTCCCCACCTGGAACGGTTATCCGGGCCTGTTCGCCTCCCTCGTCACCGGCAATCCGGTCGTCGTCAAGCCGCACCCGGGTGCCGTCCTGCCGCTCGCGATCACCGTGCGCGTCGCCCGCGAGGTGCTGGCCGAGGCGGGCTTCGACCCCAACGTGGTGATCCTGGCCGCCGAGAGCCCCGAGGAGCGCACGGCCTCGGTGTACGCCCTCCACCCGGACGTGCGGATCATCGACTTCACCGGCTCCACCGAGTTCGGCGACTGGCTGGAGACCCACGCCCGCCAGGCCGTCGTGCACACCGAGAAGGCCGGTCTGAACACGGTGGTGCTGGACTCCACCGACGACTACCGCGGACTGCTGGGCAACCTGGCCTTCTCGCTGTCCCTCTACAGCGGCCAGATGTGCACCACCCCGCAGAACCTGCTGATACCGCGCGACGGCATCGTCACGGACCGGGGCGTCAGGAGCGCGGACGACTTCGCCGCCGACCTCGGGGCCGCGCTGGACCGGCTGCTCGGCGACCCGGCCCGCGCGGCCGGCACCCTGGGAGCCATCGTCGGCGACGGGGTGCGCGCACGTCTGGAGGAGGCCGCCGGGCTCGGACGTACGGTCCGCGCGTCGGCGCCGGTCGAGCACCCGGAGTACCCGGAGGCGATGGTCCGCACGCCGCTGGTGGCGCGGCTGGACGCGGAGAGCGACCGTGAGATCTACACCCGCGAGTGGTTCGGGCCCGTCTCCTTCGTCATCGGCACCGACTCCACCGAGCACAGCCTCGCGGTCCTTCGCGAGACGGTGCGCGCACACGGCGCGCTGACCGCCGCCGTCCACTCCACGAGCGAAGAGGTGCTGGCCGCCGCCGAGTCGGCCGCCCTGGAGGCCGGCGTGCACCTGTCGGAGAACCTCACCGGCGCGGTCTTCGTCAACCAGTCCGCCGCCTTCAGCGACTTCCACGGCAGCGCCGCCAACCCGGCGGCCAGCGCCACCCTGTCCGACCCCGCCTTCGTCACCGGCCGTTTCGCGACGATGCAGTCGCGCCGGCCCGTTCCCGCCGAGGAGTCCGCCCATGTCTGACGACGTCTTCCTGATCGACGGCGCGCGCACCCCGCAGGGCCGCTACGGCGGCGCACTCGCCTCCGTTCGCCCGGACGACCTGGCCGCCCTCGTGGTGGGAGAGGCCGTGCGCCGTGCCGGAGTTCCTGCGGAGGCCGTGGACGAGGTGGTCCTGGGGGCCGCCAACCAGGCCGGTGAGGACAACCGGGACGTGGCGCGCATGGCCGTGCTGCTGGCGGGGCTGCCGCACACCGTCCCCGGCTACACGGTCAACCGGCTCTGCGCCTCCGGTCTCACCGCCGTCGCGAGTGCCGCCCAGGCGATCCGGTCCGGGGAGGCGGACCTGATGGTCGCGGGCGGGGTGGAGTCCATGACCCGCGCCCCCTGGGTGATGGCCAAGCCCGGCACCCCCTGGGCCAAGCCGGGGGAGGTGCACGACACGTCACTGGGCTGGCGCTTCACCAACCCCCGCTTCGCCGCCGCCGACCGGGCCGTACCCGCGGGCGCCGGCCCCGAGACGGTCAAGGTGACCCTCGCGATGGGGGAGACGGCCGAGGAGGTCGCGGCGCTGGACGGCATCACCCGAGCCGAGTCCGACGCATTCGCGTTGCGCAGTCACCAGCGGGCCGTGGCGGCGCGGGAGGCCGGGCACTTCGACCGCGAGATCGTGCCCGTTCCGGTGAAGGGCGGCGAGGTCACCCACGACGAGGGGCCGCGCCCCGGCACCACACTGGAGAAGCTCGGCGCGCTGCGGACCATTTTCCGTGAGGACGGCGTCGTCACCGCCGGTTCCTCCTCGCCGCTGTCGGACGGCGCCGCCGCGCTGGTGGTCGCGAGCGCCGACGCCGTACGGCGGTACGGGCTCACCCCGCGGGCGCGGATCGTCACCTCCGCGTCGGCCGGCGTCCAGCCCCAGGTCATGGGCCTCGGCCCGGTCCCCGCCACACAGAAGGCCCTGGCCCGCGCCGGCTGGCGGACCGGGGACGTGGACGCCGTCGAGTTGAACGAGGCGTTCGCCGCCCAGGCGCTGGCCGTCATACGCCGTCTCGGGCTCGACGAGGAGAGGGTCAACGCCGACGGCGGCGCCATCGCGCTCGGCCATCCCCTCGGCTGCTCCGGAGCCCGCATCCTGCTGACGCTGATCGGCCGGCTGGAGCGCGGGGACGCTCGCCGGGGCCTGGCGACGCTGTGCGTGGGAGTCGGCCAGGGCGTCGCCATGCTCGTGGAGCGCGTGTGAGCACCGCCTACGAGACGCTGCTCGTCGAGGAGCGGGAGGACCGGGTCGTCGTCACCCTGCACCGGCCCGAGGCCCGCAACGCCATCAGCGCCCGCATGATCGCCGAACTGCACGAGGTGTGCGGTCTGCTGGAACGCGACCCGAAGCTGCTGCTGCTCACCGGCCACGGCCGGGTCTTCGCGGGCGGCGCCGACATCGCCGAACTGCTGCGCCGGGGCCGCGACGAGGCCCTCCAGGGCATCAACAGCCGACTGTTCGAGCGGGTGCGCGGACTGCCCATGCCCACGCTCGCCGCCGTCGACGGCTGGGCGCTGGGCGGCGGCGCCGAACTGGCGTACGCCTGCGATCTTCGCATCGCCGGTCCGGACGCCGTCTTCGGCAACCCCGAACCGGGGCTCGGCATCCTCGCCGCGGCCGGTGCCTGCCGGCGGCTGCCCGAGCTGGTCGGCGCGTCGGTCGCCAAGCAGGTGCTGCTCGCCGGGCGGAACCTCGACGCGGACGCGGCACTCGCGGCCGGGCTGGTCATCGACGTCGTACCGGCGCGGCAGCTGCTGGACGAGGCGCACGCCCTGCTCGACCGCATGGCCCGCTCCTCCGCCACCGCGCTGCGGCTGACGAAGCTCGTCGTCGACGCACCCGGCTCCCACCCGGTCGTCGACGACCTGGCCCAGGCCGTGCTGTTCGAGGGACAGGACAAGAAGGACCGCATGACACGCTTCCTGGAGAAGAGGAGCCGGGCATGACCTCAGCACCCGCAGTCGTCGGGGTGATCGGTGGCGGCCGCATGGGCGCCGGCATCGCCCAGTCCTTCGCGACGGCCGGTTCCGCCGTGACCGTCGTGGAGAGCGGTGCCCAGGCCGCGACCGCGGCACTGGAGCGCGTGGCCGCCGGACTCAGGAGGGCGGCCGAACGCGGCGCACTCGCCGAGCCCCCGGAGGAGGTACTGGCCCGGGTGACCACGGTCGCGTCCGTCGAGGCCCTCCCCCCGCACGCCGACCTGGTCGTCGAGGCCGTCCCCGAGGACGCCGCGCTCAAGGCCCGGCTCCTCGCCGCCGCCGAACAGACGGTGCGCCCCGGCACGGTCCTGGCCAGCAACACCAGCTCCCTGTCGGTCACCGACCTCGCCGCCGTGCTCACCCGGCCCGAGCGCTTCCTGGGCATGCACTTCTTCAACCCCGTGCCCGCCTCCGAACTCGTCGAGATCGTCCTCGCACCCGGCACCGGGGCCGACACCCTCGACGCCGCCCTCGGCTGGACCCACTGCCTCGGCAAGAAGGACGTCGTCGTCCAGGACTCGCCCGGCTTCGCCAGCAGCCGCCTCGGCCTGGCCCTGGGCCTGGAGGCGATCCGCATGGTCGAGGAGGGCGTCGCCGAACCGGACGCCATCGACGACGCCATGCGGCTCGGCTACCGGCACCCCATGGGGCCGCTGCGCCTGACCGACCTGGTCGGACTCGACGTACGCCTCGCCATCGCCGAACACCTGCACGGCACGCTCGGCGAACGGTTCGCCCCGCCCCGGCTGCTGCGGGAGAAGGTCGCCCGCGGCGAACTCGGCCGCAAGACCGGAAAGGGGTTCCACACATGGGAATGAGCACCACGAACCGGCCCCCGGCCGACGAGACGCGGCACGGCGTCGGCTGCACCCTGGACGGCGGCGTCGCCGTCGTCGCACTCCGCAGGCCCTCCGCGGGCAACGCCCTGGACGTGTCGATGCGCGCGGGACTGTTCGCCGCCGTGCGCCGGGTGCGCGGCGAGGGCGACCGCGTCCGGGCGGTGCTGCTCACCGCCGAGGGCCGGCACTTCTGCGTCGGCCAGGACCTCAAGGAGCACGCGCGGGCCCTGGAGAGCGCACCCGCCTCCGCCTTCGCCGTCGTCCGGGACGAGTACAACCCGCTCGTCGAGGAGTTGCGCGCGCTGCCGCAGCCCGTGGTCGCGGCCGTCGAGGGCGCCTGTGTCGGAGCGGGGCTGGGGCTCGCGCTCTGCGCCGATATACGGGTCGCGGGGGCGGGGGCCCGTTTCTCGACCGCGTTCACCGGGATCGGCCTGGCCGCCGACAGCGGCCTGAGCGGGGCTCTGGCGCAGGCGGTCGGTCCGTCGCGGGCCGCCGCCCTGATGCTCCTCGGCGACCGCTTCGACGCACCGGCGGCGCAGCGGTGGGGTCTCGTGCACAGCGTCGTGCCGGACGGCGGCGCCGCTGCGGAGGGCCTGGCTCTCGCCCAGCGCCTCGCCGCCGGCCCCACCGCCGCGTACGCCGAGGTCAAGGCGTTGCTGCGAGCCGACGGAGCACCCCTGTCCGCCGTGCTGGAACGCGAGGCGGCGGCCCAGGAGCGGCTGGGCACGACCGAGGACCACCGGGCCGCCGTGCGGGCCTTCCTCGAAGGCCGGCAGCCGTCCTTCACCGGACACTGACCCGGCCGCCTCACACGCGTCGGAACACGAAACGCTCAGCCATGATGTCGACCGAACGAATGGTCGGTAGGGAAGGTAGGGACAGATGACCACGTCACACGCCGACGTGTCGGCGGTGGATTGCGCAGGGCCGGAGCTACGGGAGCACTTCGAGGTGACGATCGCGCGGGACCAGCGGATCGAGCCGCGTGACTGGATGCCGGAGGGTTATCGCAGGACGTTGGTCCGGCAGATCGCG